>NC_013521.1:3038152-3341967 GCF_000024925.1 Sanguibacter keddieii DSM 10542 | reverse complement strand
CGACGGCGTCCATGCCGACGGCGCGCTCACCGTCTCGGCCGGCACCCTCGACGTCACGCAATCCTACGAAGGCCTCGAGGCGGCCAGCATCACGCTGAGCGGAGGCGACACCACGGTCGTCGCCACGGACGACGGCATCAACGTCTCGGGAGGTGTGGACTCCTCCGGCACGGGCGGCCCCGGCGGCGGCGGCGCGGGCATGGGCGGCGGGACGGGTGGGGAGGAGACCTTCACCGCCGACGCCGAGACCTTCCTCCTCGTCTCCGGCGGCACGCTCGCCGTCGACGCGGGCGGCGACGGCCTCGACTCGAACGGCTCGATCAGCATCACCGGCGGGACGACCACGGTCAACGGGCCGACGGACGCCGGCAACGGCGCGATCGACGCGAACAGCGGCGTCGAGGTCAGCGGCGGGGTGCTGGTCGCCGCGGGCAGCGCCGGCATGGCGGTCTCCCCGGCGGCCACGTCGCCCCAGGCGTCCGCGACGGTCGTCGTCGACTCCGTGCAGGCCGCCGGGACCACCGTCAGCCTGGTCGGGGACGACGGCACGGTCGTGGCGAGCTTCACGCCGTCCAAGCCCTTCGAGACCGTGGTCTTCACGACGCCCGACCTCGTCGCCGGGACGACGTACACCATCGCGCTCGGCGGGACGGCCGTCGGCGACGCCGTCGACGGCGTCGAAGGTCTGGTCCTCGGCGGGACGCTGACCGGTGCCACGGAGGCCGGCAGCGTCACCGCCTGACCCGGCACACAGACCCCCCACCGACGACGGGACACGCTTGCGGGGTACCTCCGGAGGTACCCCGCAAGCGTGTCCCGTACCCCGGGCTCGGGAGAGGAGACCGCGGCGTCGCGCTGGCGGGGGTGCGGTGCCGTGAGGACCGTCACGGCCCCTTCGCCCGGTTCGGGGCTATAGTGGGGGTGTCCCTGCACCTGCGTGCGCCCTGTGCGCACCTAGCGGTTGGTGCACGACGGGACCAGACCTGAGGAGGTGACGACCATGGAGCCGGCGAGTTGCAGTCCGAGCGACCTATCCATGGCGTCGGCGCTCCCAGGTCCCTCTCGGGCCTGACGGGTCCGACCTGCCCCGCCGCGAGGCGCGGGCTGCCCAGCGCTGGCGCCTGACACGAGAGCGTCGTCCTCACGACCCTCTGTCGTCCACACCCACCCGTGCCGCCGCGCGACCTTCCTCTGCCGCGCGTGAGCTGCCGTCCACCCTGCCCGCCGTCGCGGGCGGGGACAGGACAGCGGCTGACGTGCTCAGAGGACCCTCCGGCGGCCCCACCCGAAGTGGAGTGCCCCGTGCGCCAGAACACCACCCCCGCCACCACCACCCCGACCGCACCCGTGACCGACCTCCGCGACGTCCTCGACGTCGCGACCGACGCCGCCGTCCAGACCTGGCTGCGCGACGTCGCCGGCTCGTGGGACCGCACCGAGCAGGTCGACGACCTCACCGACGCCGAGGTGCGCCGGCTCGTCGGCCTCCTCACGCCCGAGACCTCCCGCGAGCTCTTCGGGTCGATCGACACCAGCTCGGTCGTCACGATCCTCAGCGTGCTCTCGCCCGCCGTGGGCGCAGGGCTCCTCGACTCCCTCGACCACGACAGGTCGGCGGAGATCCTCCGCCGGCTGCCCGAGGCCGAGCAGCGCCAGGTGCTCGACCAGACCGGTGCGGTCCGCTCGGCGACCCTGCGCGGCCTGCTCGCCTGGCCCGACGACAGCGCAGGGTCGCGCATGGACCCGACGGTGGTGTCCGTGACCCAGACCATGACGGTCTCCGAGGCCGTCGAGGGGATCCGCGAGCAGGCACGCACGGCGAGCCTCGACAACGACGAGGTCCTCGTCACGGCCCTGCCCGACCACCGGCTCGTCGGCGTCGTGTCGTACCTCGACCTCGTGCTCGCCGCGCCCGACGCGGTCATCGGCGACCTCATGGACACCGACGTGGTGTCGGTGAGCGCCCTCGCCGACCAGGAGGTCGCGGCCCGTCTGCTCACCGAGCACGACCTCTCGGGCCTGCCGGTGGTGCACGAGGGCGAGCTCGTGGGCGTCATCGCGGTCGAGGACGTCGTCGACATCCTCGACGAGGAGAACACCGAGGACGCCGAGCGCCAGGGTGGGTCCTCCCCGCTCGAGGTGCCCTACCTGCGGGCGACGCCCTTCCGGCTCTTCCGCAAGCGCATCACGTGGCTGCTCATGCTGTTCCTCGCCGCCATGTACACCGGCACCGTCATGGAGCACTTCGAGAGCGAGCTCGAGGGCGTCGTCGCCCTCATGTTCTTCGTGCCGCTCCTCATCGGGACCGGGGGCAACACCGGCACGCAGATCACCACGACGCTCATCCGCGCGATGGCCATGGGGCAGGTCCGGATGCGGGACATGCTCCGGGTGGTCCGCAAGGAGATGGCGACGGGCGTCCTCATCGCGGTGACGGTCGCCTCGGTCGCCTGGGTCCGTGCGTGGACCCAGGGGGTCGGGACCGACGTCGCGCTCACCGTGTCGCTGTCCGTGGTCGCGATCGTCCTGTGGACCTCGCTCGTCGCGTCGGTCCTGCCGCTGATCATCAAGAAGGTGGGCATCGACCCCGCGGTCGTCTCCGGGCCCATGATCACCACCGTGATCGACGGCACCGGGCTCATCATCTACTTCACCATCGCGCGGATGGTCATCGAGCAGCTCGGCTGAGGCTCGCGGTGGAGGCCCGGTCGTGGAGAACGGTCGTCGACCGGCCGACGACCAGCCCGGGCGGCAGGCTGCGCGCAGCGTCTCAGCGCAGGACCGCCGCCACGAGCAGCAGCACCGGCAGCGAGCCCACGGTGGTCACGAAGATCGCGTCCCGGGCGAGCGTCTCGCCACGCCGGTACCGCTGGGCGTAGTTGAACACGTTCTGCGCCGTCGGGAGCGCGGCCAGCGCCACGACCACGAAGAGCTCCTGGTGGTCCAGGTCGAAGAGCAGAGCCCCGGCGAGCCACGCCACGGCCGGCATGAGCAGCAGCTTGAGGGCCGACGCGAGCATCGCCTCGCGTCGGCCCGAGCCGCGCTCGAGTACCCGCTGGCCGTGCAGGGAGATGCCGTAGGACAGCAGCATGAGCGGGACGGCCGCCCCGCCGATGATGCGGAACGGCTCCATGAAGGCCTCGGGCGGCGTCACGTCGAGGACGGCGACGAGCAGGCCGAGCGCGGAGCCGATGATGATCGGGTTGCGGACCGGGCCCGTGGCGAGCCGCACCACGCTCACGCGGCCCTGCTCGGCGGCGTCGAGGACGGCCAACCCGAGCGGCGCGAAGAGCAGCAGCTGCACGAGGATCACCGGGGCGACGTAGGCGGGGTCGCCGAGCACGTACACGGCCACCGGGATCCCGATGTTGTTCCCGTTGACGTAGCCCGCCGAGAGCGCCCCGATGACGGTCTCGGCCACGCCCCGGTGCCAGAGGAACCGAGCGACGAGCCCGTACACGGCAAAGCTCACCGCAGCCGCGAGCAGCGACACCACCAGCAGCGGGGAGAACAGCTGCCCCACCTCGGCGTCCGCCAGGATGGTGAAGAGGAGACAGGGTGCGAGCACGAAGAACACGAGCCGCGCCATGACCGACCGGCCCTCCGCCCCGAGCAGGCCCACACGCCCGACGACGTAGCCCACGGCGATGATCGACGCGATGATGGCAAAACCTGTGAGGACTCCGAGCACCCGACCATCGTGCCCGATCGGTCGGTACGGCGGTCAGTACGTCTCAGTGACGTGCACCTCGTAGGCGTACCCGTCGAGCACCTCGGCGGCGTGCTGGGCGGCAGCGGAGTAGGCCACACCACCGTCGGGCGCCTCACCCGGCACGTCGAACACCACGGCCCCCACCTCGACGCGCGGCTCCCCGACGGCGCCGAGGGCGTCGGCCATCCCCTCGACCTGGTCGTCCTCGAGCTCGCCGTGGAGGTCGCGGACGGTGATGCGGGCGAGATAGGTGGCCATGGTCCCATCCAAGCGCAGACCGGTGACACCCCGGGACCGGCCGGAGGCGGCAGACGACGTGCCGAGCCGCCGTCACCCGCCCGCGTAAGGTGTCTGACGTGCTCGCATCCTTCGCCTCAGACAACTACGCCGGTGCTCACCCCGAGGTCTTCGCGGCCCTCACGGACGTCGCCTCCGGCCCCGCACGCGCCTACGGTGCGGACCCCTGGACGTCCCGGCTCGGCGAGGTGGCGCAGCGCCACTTCGGTCAGCAGGCCCTGGTCTACCCGGTCTTCAACGGCACCGGCGCCAACGTCGTCAGCCTCATGTCGATGCTCCCGCGGTGGGGCGCCGTCGTGACCTCACGGCACGCGCACATCGAGAACGACGAGAACGCCGCCCCCGAGCGCGTCGGCGGGCTCAAGCTGCTCACGGTCGACGCCCCGGACGGCAAGCTCACCCCGGCGAGCATCGACCAGCAGGCCTGGGGGTGGGGCGACCAGCACCGCGCGCAGCCGCTCGCCGTCTCGCTCACCCAGTCGACCGAGCTCGGGACGGTCTACACCCCCGACGAGCTCCGGGCGATCACCAGCCACTGCCACGAGCGCGGCATGCGCGTCCACATGGACGGCGCCCGCCTCGCCAACGCCGCCGCGTCGCTCGGGACGAGCCTGCGCGAGATCACCACCGACGTCGGGATCGACGTGCTGTCCTTCGGCGGGACCAAGAACGGGCTGGTCTTCGGGGAGGCCGTCGTGGTGCTCGACCCGACCGCCGTCGACGGCGTCGACTACGTCCGCAAGATGACCATGCAGCTCGCCTCGAAGATGCGCTTCGTGTCCGCGCAGCTGCTCACCATCCTCGACGGTGACCTCTGGCTGCGCTCGGCCGCCCGGGCCAACGCGATGGCGCGACGGCTGCGCAGCCGGCTCGACCACATGGTCGCCGAGGACCAGGCGCCGGGCCTGCGCTTCTCGCAGCCGACCGAGGCCAACGGGCTGTTCGCCGTCCTCCCGCCCGCCTCGGCCGAGCGCCTGCGCGAGGACTTCGCCTTCTACGACTGGGACGCCGCCCGCGGCGAGGTCCGGTGGATGTGCTCCTTCGACACCACCGAGGAGGACGTCGACACCTTCGCCGAGGCGGTCGGCCGCGAGCTCAGGGACGCTGCGGGCACCCGCTGAGCACCATCTCTCAGGCGTCGGCCTCCTCCAGGAGGCCGCGCTCGCGGAGCCGTGCCGCGTCGGCGCGTCCCTCGATCCGTCGGGTCACGGCCTTCATCACCTCGACGAGCAGGAACACGACGAGCGCGAGCCCGATCGTGCGGATCCACTCGGTCGCGCCGATCGGCGCGGAGTCGAACCACGAGTTCATGAACGGCGCGTAGGTGAACAGGACCTGCAGTGCCAGCAGCGCACCCGTCGCGATCCACACGACCGGGTTGCCGCGCAGCACCCGGAAGGTCAGGCTCGACTGCCCGATGAACCGGCAGTTGAACAGGTAGGCGAGCTGCCCCAGGGCCAGCATGGTCACCGCAGTGGTCTGGGCCTCGGCGTTCGTGGCACCGGCGTTGCGCTCGAGGAAGAACACCAGCAGCGTCGCCGCACCGATGAGGACCGACACGACCACCACGTAGCGCAGCGACGAGCGGGAGATCACCGAGCCGCCAGGTCCGCGCGGAGGCCGCGACATGATGCCGTCCTCGGCGGGCTCGTAGGCGAGGGCCAGCGACAGCGTCACGGCCGTGACGAGGTTGACCCAGAGGATCTGCACCGGCGCCAGGGGCAGGGCCAGCCCGAAGAGCACCGCCACGAGGATGACGAGCGACTGCGCGCCGTTGGTCGGCAGCAGGAACACGACGGACTTGCGGATGTTGTCGTAGATCCGCCGCCCCTCCTCGATGGCCCGCTCGATCGTCGCGAAGTTGTCGTCCGCGAGGACGATCTCGGCGGCCTCCTTGGTGGCCTCGGTGCCCTTGATGCCCATGGCGATGCCGATGTCGGCTCGCGTGAGCGCCGGGGCGTCGTTCACGCCGTCGCCGGTCATGGCGACCACCTCGCCGTGCGACTGGAGCGCACGGACGATCCGGATCTTGTGCTCCGGGCTGGTCCGCGCGAACACGTCGACGTCCTGGACGCGGGTGCGCAGCTCCTCCTGACTCATGGCCTCGAGCTCGGCCCCGGTGAGCGCACGGGCCTCGTCGGTGCCCTTGACGATCCCCAGCTCGCGGGCGATCGCGACCGCGGTGCCGACGTGGTCGCCGGTGATCATCTTCACGCGGATCCCGGCCCGGTGGCAGTCCTCGATGGCCTTGATGGCCTCGGGCCGCGGCGGGTCGACGATGCCGACCAGGCCGAGGAACACCAGCCCGCCCTCGACGTCGTCGGTGCTCAGCGTCGTGGCGCCCTCGTCGGCCGAGCGCTCGGCGGCGGCGAGCACGCGCAGGCCCTGGCCGCCCAGGTCGTCGATGGTCGACTCCCAGAGGTCACGGTCGATCGGCACGGGTGTCCCGTCCGGGCCACGCTGGTGCGTGCAGCGGTCGAGGAGCCGGTCGGGCGCGCCGACCATGTGCACCAGGGTGCGTCCGTCGGCCACGCGGTCGAGGGTCGCCATGTACTTGGTCGACGACTCGAAGGGCAGCACGGACAGGCGCTCGACGCCGGAGAGGTCGACCTCCGCCTTGCGGCCGAGGGTCGCGATGGCCCCCTCGGTCGGCTGCCCGACCACCTGCCAGCGACCGTCCTGCTCGACGACCCGGGCGTCGTTGCAGGCTGCTGCGGCCTCCACGAGGGCGCGCAGGTCGGGGTGCGAGGCCAGGGGCGCGTCGGCCTCGTCGCGGGTGACGCGCCCCTCGGGCGCGTACCCCAGGCCCTCGACGGAGTAGGTCGCGTCGGCGGTGACGACGGTGCGCGCCGTCATCTCGTTCTTGGTGAGCGTGCCCGTCTTGTCGGAGCAGATCGTCGTGACCGACCCGAGCGCCTCGACCGCCGTGAGCTTGCGGGTGATCGCCTTGCGTCGCGCCATCTGCTGCACGCCGAGGGCGAGGGTCACGGTGACGAGCGCCGGGAGGCCCTCGGGGACCGCGGCGACCGCGAACCCGATCGCGGCCGAGACCAGCTCGGGGAGCTCGAAGTCGTGGATGACCCGCCCGATGACGAGCATGAAGGCCGCCATGGCGAGGATGCCCAGCGAGAGCACCTTGCCGAACCTCGCCAGCTGCTTGGACAGCGGCGTCTCGAGGTGGTCGACCTCGCCGATCATCGTCTGGATGCGCCCGATCTCGGTGTCGGCACCGGTCGCGGTCACGACGCCCACGCCCTGGCCGACGGCGACGATGGTGCCCGAGTACAGCATGGTCGACCGGTCGCCGATGCCGGCGTCGGCGCCGACGGCGTCGAGCTGCTTGGCGGCCGGGACGGACTCGCCGGTCAGCGCGGCCTCCTCGACCTGGAGGTTCGTGGCCTCCAGGAGCCTCAGGTCCGCCGGGACACGGTCGCCGGACCGGACCCGGACGACGTCGCCGGGGACGAGCTCCTCGGAGTCGACGACCTTCCACTCCCCGTCGCGCCGCGCCTGGGCGTCGAGGGAGAGCATGGTGCGGATGCCGTCGAGGGCCTTCTCCGCCTGCCCCTCCTGGAGGAACCCGACGGCGGCGTTGATGACGGCGACCGCGAGGATGACCGAGAAGTCGATCCAGTCGCCGAGGATCGCCTTGAGCACGGCGGAGGCCAGCAGGATGTAGATGAGGATGTCGTCGAAGTGACCGAGCAGCCGGCGGATCGCGCTGGTCTTGGGTGGGGCGGGGAGCTTGTTCGGGCCGGAAGCCTCGAGGCGACGCGCGGCGTCGTCGGCCGTGAGACCGTCCGCCCGCGCGTCGAGGTCGTCGAGCACCTCCTGGCCGGGCAGGGCGTAGGGGAGGCGCTCCTGGACGGTCTGCCCAGGGATCGTGCGAGACGCAGCGGACGAGGTCGACATGTCACCACCTGACTAGTTCGAGATGTACCTCGACGATCCTCCCACGGCGAATCGTCCCATCTCTAGGACCGGGAGTAGGCCCATCATCCCGCGGCTCGCGCCCGCTGTCTCGGCGGGGCCTCGCGCAGACGACACAGCCCCCGACCGCTCCAGAGGAGCTGTCGGGGGCTGCGTCGTCTCAGGGATGACCTGCGTGTCACCCGGTGTTCTGGAGGCCTGCGGCGATCCCGTTGACCGACAGCAGGAGCAGACGCTGCAGCTGGGGCACCTGGTCCTCGGGAGCGCCCTTGCGCAGCGCGCGCAGCGCCCGCAGCTGGATCAGCGAGAGGGCGTCGACGTACGGGCTGCGCAGCTGGACGGCGCGTCCGAGCACGTGGAGGTTGCCGAGCATCGTCGTCTTGCCGGTGATCTTGAGGACCCACTCGCGGGTCACGGCCATCTCGTCGAGCACGAGCGTCGCGAGGTCGTCACGGTCGCCCAGGGCGAGGTAGCGCTCGGCGATCCGCACGTCGGTCTTGGCGAGCGACATCTCGACGTTGTCGATCATGGTCGAGAACAGCGGCCACTGCTCGTAGGCCGTCTTCAGCTCGTCGAGGTCGCCCACGGCCGCCAGGGCGGTGCCGAGACCGAACCAGCCGGTGAGGTTGATGCGGGCCTGCGTCCACGCGAACACCCAGGGGATGGCTCGGAGGTCGTCGAGGGAGTTGACCGACAGCCCACGCTTGGCGGGTCGCGAGCCGAGCGGCAGCAGCCCGATCTCCTCCTGCGGGGTCACCTGCGCGAACCACGCCGGGAAGCCCTCGGCGTGCACGAGCTCGAAGAACCGCTTGCGGGAGACCGTGTCGAGCGTCGCCGCGACGTCGGTGAAGCGCTCTGCGGCCTGCGCGTTGCGGTCGCCGACCGACGGCATCGACTGCAGGAGCGTCGCCGCGGCGACCTGCTCGATGTGACGCGTCGCGATGGTCGGGTCGCCGTAGCGTGCGGCGATGACCTCGCCCTGCTCGGTGAGCTTGAACCGTCCGTCGACCGAGCCCGGGGGCTGGGCCAGCACGGCGCGGTTCGCCGGGCCGCCGCCACGGCCGAGAGCACCACCGCGGCCGTGGAACAGGGTCAGCGTGACGTCTGCGGCCTGTGCCCAGGCCGCGATCTTGTCCTGCGCCTCGTAGAGCGCGAGGGTCGCGGACACCGGGCCGACGTCCTTGGAGGAGTCGGAGTACCCGAGCATGACCTCGAGACGCCGGTCGGTCGCCGCCAGGCGCTCGACCACGAGCGGGTTCTCGACGTACTCGGCGAGCACCCCGGGTGCGGCCTGCAGGTCCGCGAAGGTCTCGAAGAGCGGCACGACGTCGAGCACGGGCGTGTGCTCGGGCCCGCCGAGCGCGTGCGCCGCGAGCGTGTAGACGTTGCCGAGGTCCTCGGCGCTCGTCGTGAACGACACGACGTAGCGGCGGGCCGCGGCCACGCCGTGGCGCTTCTGGATCGCGGCGATCGCCCGGAAGGTGTCGAGCACCTCGACCGCGCGCTCGCTGAGCCCGGGGCCGTCCGCGCCGTGCTCGGCGATCTCCGCGAGGGTCTCGCGGTGCACCTGGGAGTGCTGTCGCACCTCGAGCTCGGCGAGGTGGAAGCCGAAGGTCTGCACCTGCCAGATGAACTTCTGCAGGTCCGAGTACGCGACGCGGCGGGCGCCTGCCGCGACGAGCGAGTCCTGGATGGTCTGGAGGTCCGCGAGCAGGTCCTCGGCCGTGGGGTAGGCGAGGTCGGCGTCCCGGCGACGCGTGGCGCGCAGCCGCTCGGCGACGACCAGGAGGGTCCGGCGGTGCGGCTCGTTGGGGGAGCGGCTCGAGATGTCCGCGGTGATCTCCGGCGCCAGCTGGCGCTGCGCGAGCCACAGCTGGTCGAGGGCCTCCGAGGCCGGCGTCGTGGTGGCGTCGAGGGTCATGGTTCGGCCCACGCGCTCGGCCACGTTCTCGAGCGCGATGAGCACGTGCTCGCTCGCGATCGCCGCCGCGGTGCGGGTGATCGACGCGGTGACGTTCGGGTTGCCGTCGCGGTCGCCGCCGATCCAGGTGCCGAGCCGCACGAAGGGCGGCGCCACGGGCGTCGAGATCCCGGGCTCGTCGCGGTTCACCCAGCTGTCGAGCCGGCGGTAGACCTCGGGCAGGACCCGGAAGAGGGTCTCGTCGAAGACGCCCATCGCGGTGCGCACCTCGTCGAGCGGCGAGGGCTTGGTGGTGCGCAGCGGCGAGGTGCGCCACAGGCCGTCGATCTCGGCCAGCAGCTGGTCGGTGTTCTCCAGGCGGGACACCCCGGCGAGCGAGGAGTCGTCACGGGCGGCGAGCAGCGTGGTGATCCGGCGGATCGACGCGGCGATGGCGCGTCGTCGCGCCTCGGTCGGGTGGGCGGTGAAGACGGGGCGGAACTCGAGACCGGCCAGCCGGCGGCGGGTCTCGTCCGGCCCGAGCTCGGCCTCGAGGCGGTTCAGCGCGTCGGGCAGGTAGTCCTGAGCCTGCGCCTCGGCGGGCGAGACCTCGGCCTCGTGCTGGTGCACCACGCGCACGCGGTGGTGCTCCTCGGCGAGGTTGACGAGGTGGAAGTAGCAGCTGAAGGCGCGGGCGACCTCTTCGGCGCGCTCGGGGCTGAAGGTGTCGACGAGGGTCTCGGCCTCGTCGATCGCACCGGACTCCGGCGAGGTCCTCGCTTTGATGACGAGCCCGCGGAGCCGCTCGACGTCGTCGAGCAGATCGGGTCCGCCGGCCTCGCGGAGGATGGTGCCGAGCAGGTCGCCGAGGAGGCGGACGTCGGCGCGGAGCTTCTCCGGCATCTCGTCCCGCGCGTCGTCCCGGTCGTCGGGGGTGGCCTCGTGGAGGTCGTTCGACGAGGCGTTCTGGAGGTCAGTCACCGGTCAAGGCTAACCGCGGTCGTCCTGGTGGGCGCTCCGTCTCGTCTGGTGGGCTCCCGCGTAGGCTGTCGGCTGTGATCATCGCAACCCACAACGGCAAGTTCCACGCGGACGACGTGTTCGGCGTCGCCCTCCTCACCCAGCTGTTCCCGGACGCCGAGGTGGTCCGCACCCGCGACCCCGAGGTCCTCGCGACGGCCGACGTCGTGCTCGACGTCGGCGGTGTCTACGACGTCGAGACCCGCCGGTTCGACCACCACCAGCTGAGCTCGGGTGCGCGGGACAACGGCATCCTCTACTCGGCCTTCGGCCTGCTGTGGCAGCACTACGGCAAGGAGTACTGCGGCGACGACGCCGTGTGGCAGAAGATCGACTCCCGCCTCGTCCAGGCCATCGACGCCGTCGACAACGGGCAGGACCTCTACGCCGTGAGCGACTTCGGCGCGGCGCCCCTCGACGTGTCCGAGGTGCTCGGCCTGTTCAACCCGCTCGGCGACGACGAGGACTTCGACTCGCAGTTCCAGGTCGCCGTCGCCCTCGCGACGACGCTGCTGCAGCGCTACAGGCTCAAGTACGAGACGTCGATCGCGGCAGAGCGCACGTTCCTCGACGCCTACGCCGCCAGCCCGAAGAAGACCTACGTCGTCCTCGAGAAGTTCGTGCCGCACGGCGGCATCGCGACCAAGCAGTCGAAGCTGCTCTTCACGGTCTTCCCCGGCGCCACCGGGCACTGGACCATCCAGACGGTCCGCCCCGAGTCGTCGCAGTTCGGGTCCCGCAAGGAGCTCCCGGAGTCCTGGCGCGGTCTCAACGGCGCCGAGCTCGCCGAGGTCACCGGTGTCCCGGACGCGGTGTTCTGCCACAAGGCAGGGTTCATCGCCGCGGCCGAGACCCGTGAGGGTGCCCTCGAGATGCTGCGGCAGGCCCTCGCGGCCTGAGCCCAGCACCCCCGACGCGTATGACAGAGCCCCTCACCTGCCGCGGCAGGTGAGGGGCTCTGTGGTGCTCTGTCGTGCTTCTTCGTGCTCGACCGGCGGGTGCCGGTCTGTGCCGTCCGGTGACGTCAGCTGTGCTCGGGCTCCGAGCTGACCGACCGGTGCGCCTCGTGCGCCTTGGCGATGAGCTCCTGGAGCTCGGCGTCCTCGGTGTACATGTCGGCGTACTTGGGCTCGATCTTCTGCAGCCTGCTCTCGGTCTCCTGGAGGTCGACGTAGAGACGGTGACGCTCGGCCGGGTCCGTCGTATACGACAGGTCCACGTAGTGCGCCGCGTCGCGACGGGCGCCGTTGACGAGGTTCTGCACCTTGCCCTTGCCGGACATGAGCGAGGCGACGACGGTGACCGCGAGGACACCGACGATGACCGTGAGGGACAGCGGGGTGCTGACCTCGAAGACGTCCACGTGCTCGCCACCGTTGATGAACGGCAGGTTGTTCTCGTGCAGCGCGTGCAGCACGAGCTTGACGCCGATGAACCCGAGGATCGCGGCGAGGCCGTACGACAGGTAGATGAGCCGGTCGAGGAGACCGTCCACCAGGAAGTACAGCTGGCGCAGACCCATGAGCGAGAACGCCGTCGCGGTGAACACGATGAAGGTGTTCTGCGTGAGGCCGAAGATCGCCGGGATCGAGTCGAGCGCGAACAGGATGTCCGTACCACCGATGGCGACCATGACCAGCAGCATCGGCGTGAGGGCGCGCTTGCCGTTGTGGATGGTGAAGAGCTTGTCGCCGTCGTACTCGTCCGTCGTGTGGAACAGGCGCTTGGCCAGGCGGATGATGAAGTTGTTGGCCTCGTCGCCCTCACCCTCGCCCTCGGGCTTGAGCAGCTTCACGGCGGTGAAGATGAGGAACAGGCCGAAGAGGTAGAACAGCGCGGAGAAGCGGTTGATGAGCGCGACACCCACGAAGATGAACGCGGTCCGGGCGATGAGCGAGAAGACGATGCCGAAGAGCAGCACCTTCTGCTGGTCGGCACGCGGCACCTTGAAGCTCGCCATGATGATGAGGAAGACGAACAGGTTGTCGACCGAGAGTGCCTTCTCCGTGATGTAGCCGGCGAAGTACTCGGACCCCATCTGCGAGCCCCCGAAGACGAGGACGCCGACGCCGAACAGGAGCGCGAGCCCGACGTAGATCGACGACCAGATCGCTGCCTCACGCAGCGTCGGGATGTGTGCCTTGCGGACGTGGAAGATGAAGTCGAACGCCAGGAGACCGACGATCAGAACGATCGTCAGACCCCAGACGAGCCCAGAGACCTCCATGTGGGTCCTTTCCGAGGATGCGGGCCGAGGTGGTGCCGTTCACCACCTACCGACCTGAGTGCATGATGACTGAACGTCACGCGCACCCAGGAGGTTCCCATACTTTCCGGGGAGTTTTCCCCGTCTCACGTGGCGGGCAGCCGGGGGTCTCCGTCGGCGCAGGTCAGCGGCCGACGAAGTCCTCCCGCTGGTTGAGGTTGTCCACGACCCTGGGGTCGTCCGCGTCGGCCCTGACCAGGCTCGTCGCGCTCTCGACGAGCCGTTCGAGGGTCCCGGTGCCCCAGAGCCTCGCCGTCTGGCCCGAGGGCAGGTTCCAGGTGAGGGTGCCCGCGCTCGGTCCGCCGTTGTCGACGTACAGGCCCGGCGTGCCTCCGAGGTCGACGACACGGACACCCTGCGGGTCGGCACCCGGACCGAGGTAGGTGCCGACAGAGACCGTCGCCTCCCAGGGGATCGAGGGCCGCAGCTCGAGGAAGAGCGCGTCGCCGGTCCGCTCTGTCACCGCGTCCTCGGTGTACGACAGGTCCACGAGCACCGCGGGGCCACGGGGCTCCTCGCCCAGGTCGACGCGGTCGAAGCCGTCCACGGACTGCGGCAGAGCGTCCGTCGTCCCCGTCGTCTCCACGATCTCGGCGATCTCCCGCACCGTCGACTCGTCGACGCCGGACGAGGTGATCTGCCACTGCGCGTCGCCGTGCTCCCAGTCCACCTGCCACGACTCGTGGCCGGTGTACCGGAGCAGCGCATCGGCGCCGCCGACGGTGATCTCCGAGACGTCGTCGCCCCCGTCGGACACCGGGCCCGTGTAGCGCGGCCAGAAGGTGATCGCTCCCGTCAGCGCCTGCGTGGCCGGGTCGATCTCCACGTAGGCGGCGCCGGGCCACCCCTGGTAGGAGTAGGTGCTGTACTGCGAGGTGGTGCAGCCGTTGGTCTGCACGGCGTCGACGCGGAACAGCGGGAGGTCTTCTGAACCGAGGAACCACGCTGCACCCGCGGCCTCCTGCGGTGTCGCGTCGCGGACGGAGCACTCTCCGGAGGGCACCACGAGGATGGACACACCGCTCGCGACCGCGACCGGTGCCGGGGCGTCCTCGGCGGAGAGCTGGCTGTAGCCGATGCCAGCCACCGCCGCGACAGCCGCGACAGCGCCTGCAGCCGCGAGCCTGGTGGGCCAGGTCGCCCGCAGACGGCGCATCGTGTCGTGCTCGGCCTGGGGGTCGGCGACGTCCTGCGGACCGGCGGTGATCCTCTGGAGCAGCGCCCGGGCCTGCGGGCTGTCCGCGGAGGCGCCGCCGCGCTCGGGATCGGCGTCGTGTGCCTCGACGAGGAGGAAGAGCGGGTCAGCGTGCTTCACGGGACATCTCCTTGGTCTGGCGGGCGGGTCCGTCTGCGCTGGAGGCTGCGCGGGCCTCGATGTCGAGGAAGGTGCGGAGCGCACGCCGGGCACGGACGAGCCGCACCGAGAACGCGCTCCGAGAGCACCCGAGCACCTGGGCGGCCTCCGCACCGGTGAGCCCGTCGTGGGTGACGAGCGCGATCGCCTCCTGGTGCGTGGCGCTCAGGCGCTGCCAGGCGGCGACGAGGTCCAGGGTGTCGGCGATCCCGTCGGAGTGGTCGGGGGTCGGACCGGAGGGCCGTGACGCGATCCGCACCGACAGCGCCGCCCGGCGGGCGTGCCCGCGCTGCGCGGTGAGCAGGGTGTGGCGGGCGACCCCGTAGAGCCATGGGCGTGGTTCGTCCGGCACGTCGTCGAGCCGGCGCCACACCGTCGTGAAGACGTCGGCGACGACGTCCTCCGCCGAGGCGTCGGGCAGCCGCCGTCGGACGAAGCCGAGGACCGCCCCGTAGTGGGCGTGGTAGAGCGCCGTGAAGGCGCGATGGTCCGGTCGATCCATGGGGTCCCCTGCGGTCGTGGTGGGTGTCTCACCCTGGATATCGCCGGCTCGCGCGGTTCTGCTACATCTCCGTCTGCCCGACCTCCGCCAGCCGGCGCGCCTCGAGGAGCACGTCGTCGACCATCTGCGGGGTCAGGCGCCCCGTGCTCGTGTTGTGCGGGCTCACGTGGAAGCAGCCGAGGAGCGTGAGGTCACGGCCGTCGGGGTGCTCGAGCCGCACCTGCACGCCGTGCCCGAAGCGCGGCCGCGGACGCGGCACCGACCATCCCTGGTCACGCAGCGTGGCGAGCAGCGCCACCCAGCCGAAGCCGCCGAGCACCACGGCGACCCGGACGGTGCCGGCGAGCAGCTCGAGCTCGCGGCCCAGGTAGGGGGAGCACCGACGACGCTCGTCGGGGGTGGGCTTGTTGTCCGGAGGCACGCAGTGCACAGGGGCGACGACCCGCGCACCGGTGAGGACGAGCCCGTCGTCGCGGGACACCGCCGTCGGCTGCGACGCGAAGCCGGTGCGGTGCATCGCGGCGTAGAGCACCTCGCCGCTGCGGTCGCCGGTGAACATCCGGCCCGTCCGGTTGCTGCCGTGTGCCGCCGGCGCGAGCCCGACCACCAGGACGCCTGCCTGCTCGTCGCCGAGGCTCGGCACACCCCGACCCCAGTACGTCTGGTCGCGGAAGGCGGCCCGGCGCTCGTCCGAGACCTGCTCGCGGAAGGCCACGAGCCGCGGGCAGGCGGTGCAGCCCTCTACCAGCCGGTCGACCTCGAGCAGGGAGCGGGCGCCCGCGGCGAGGTCAGGGCCGGCGTCGCCCGGCCACGTGGGGCGGGGGAGCCGACCCCCGCCTCCGGTGGGCTCGCCCGTGCTCATGCCCGGGACTGCTCCGCGGGCCCCTCGACCCACCGGTCGACCTGCGCCAGCAGCCCACGCTGCGTGGACTCGGCGGCCAGGCTCGCCCGGATCGAGGACCGCGCGAGGTCAGCCAGCTCGAGGTCGGAGAACCCGTGCACGTCCCGGGCGCTCTCGTATTGGGCGACCAGCCGCGACCTGAACAGCAGCGGGTCGTCGGCGCCGAGGGCGACCCGGGCGCCGGCGTCCACGAGGGTGCGCAGCGGTACCTGTGCGTCGTCGGCGTAGACCCCGAGGGAGACGTTCGACGCCGGGCACACCTCGAGCGAGACGTCCTGGGCGACGATGCGGTCGAGCACCCGCGCGTCCTCGCCCGCCCGCACGCCGTGACCGAGACGGTCGGGCTGCAGCGCGTCGAGCACCTCGGTCACGTGCCCGGGGCCGAGGAGCTCGCCGCCGTGCGGGACCGACGCCAGCCCGGCCTTGCGCGCGATGCGGAACGCCGGCGCGAAGGCGCTCGTGTCGCCTCGACGCTCGTCGTTGCTCAGGCCGAAGCCGATGACCTCGCCCGCACCGTCGCCCGCGTGCAGCGCGGCGAGCCGCGCGAGGATGCGCGCGTCGAGGGGGTGGCGCATGCGTGACGACGCGACGATGACGCCCACCTCCACCCCGGTGGTGGCGCTCGCGGACCGTGCCTCGTCCAGGACGATCTCGAGCGCGGGCGTGATCCCGCCGACGAACGGCGCGTACGACGTGGGGTCGACCTGGATCTCGAGGCGGCCCGAGCCCTCGGAGGCGTCGTCCTCGGCCGCCTCGCGGATGATGCGCCGCATGTCGGACTCGGTGCGCACGCAGGCGCGCGCCGCGTCGTACAGGCGCTGGAACCGGAACCAGCCGCGCTCGTTCGCCGGGACGCGCAACGGGTCCAGGTCGAGGAGAGCCCCTGGCAGGCGGATCCCGTGCGACTCGGCGAGCTCGGCCAGGGTCGACTGCCGCATCGAGCCGGTGAAGTGCAGGTGCAGGTGGGCCTTGGGCAGCGTCGCCAGGTCGCGTCTCGCGCCGTCAGGCCGTGCTCGGGCCTCGTCGGCGGACGCGCCGCCGGGTGAGGCGGGGCCTGCGGAGGGGGGAGTGCGGTGACCGGAGGTCTCGGGCTGCTGCGTCGGGTCAGGCATCTGTGGATTCTGCCAGGTCGGAGGAGCCGCAGGGGACTTCCGGCCCACGGCAGGCGGGTCGGCCTGGACCACGATGGGAGGTGCGGGCAGCCTCTGCCCGGCACGACGGCTGGCCGGACCGACCGGCCGCCGACCGGCTCAGGCCGAGAGACACGAGGGAGAGCCAGATGCGAGTCTTGGTGAGTGCAGCGTCGAAGCACGGGTCCACCCGGGAGATCGCCGCGGTGGTCGCCCAGGCACTCGAGTCGGCAGGGATCGCCTGCGACGTCGTCGAGCCGGCCGACGTCGCGACCGCGACCGGCTACGACGCCGTGGTCGTCGGGTCCGCCGTGTACATCGGCCAGTGGCTCCCGGACGCGCGCGACCTCGTCGACCGCCTCGCCGAGCAGCTGCGCGAGGTCCCCGTGTGGCTGTTCTCCTCCGGCCTGGCCGACCAGCCGAGCAAGCGCGGCAACTCCGCCCCGGCGACCACGGCCCGGGTCGAGTCCCTCGGTGCGCGAGGGCACCGGCACTTCCCCGGCAAGCTCGACGTGCTCCAGCTGAGCCTCGCCGAGCGCGCCACCATCCTCGCGGCGCGGGGGAAGTACGGAGACAACCGCGACATGGACGCGGTCCGGGCGTGGGGCGAGGGCATCGCCGCCGAGCTCGTGGCCGAGCCGGCACGGACGGCCTGAGATCCGCACGGCCTGAGGGCCCGGGGCGTACCGCCCGTCACACCTGCCCGAGCAGGCCGCGGTCCGTCGCCACGGTGACGGCGTGCGTCCGGTCGTTGACGCCCAGCTTGCCGAAGGCCCGGATGAGGTGCGTCTTCACGGTCGTCTCGGAGATGAACAGCTCGTGCCCGACGGCCGCGTTGCTCAGCCCGCGCGCGACCGCGCGCAGCACCTCGACCTCGCGCGGGGTGAGCCTGTCGGCACGGGAGCCGACCTGGCTCACCAGCCGGGTCGCGACCGACGGTGTGAGCACCGTCTGCCCCCGGGCGGCCTCGCGGATCCCGGCGACGAGCTCGGCCCGCGGGGTGTCCTTGAGCAGGTAGCCGGTGGCCCCCGCCTCGACGGCCCGCAGGATCTCGCCGTCCGTCTCGTAGGTCGTCAGCACCACCACGCGCACCGTCCCCGGGAGCGCCACGATCTCCCGGGTGGCCCCGACCCCGTCGAGGACGGGCATCCGCAGGTCGGTGATGACGACGTCGGGCGACAGGGTGCGGGCGAGGTCGACCGCCTGGCGGCCGTCCTCGGCCTCGCCCACCACCTCGATGTCGCTCTCGACGCCGAGCATCCCGACGATGCCCGCGCGGACGACGGGGTGGTCGTCCGCGACCACGACCCTGACGGTGGGGCGCTCGGGCTCGCTCGGGGCGCCTGCTCGCGTGCTGGGCTCCTGGTCGGGACGCGGGCTCTGCGGTGTGCTGGTCATCCGAGCCTCCTGGGCGCGTGGTCGGTGCTCGTCGGGACACGCGCGACGACCCGCGTGCCGATGCGCTCGCCGCCCGGACGGTCTGGGGCTGGACGTGGGTCGCGGGCCAGGGCAGGGGCCGACGCGTCCTCGACCCGCACGCTGCCGCCCGACGCGGTGACGCGCTCGCGCATGCCCCGCAGCCCGAATCCTTCCACGGACGACGGGTGCAGCCCCGTCCCGTCGTCGGTCACCGTGACGACGGCCTCGGACGAGGTGGTCTCGAGCGTCACGCTCACGCGCGACGCCCCGGAGTGCCGGCGGACGTTCGAGAGCGACTCCTGCACGGTCCGCAGGAGCACCACCTCGACGGGGGACGGCAGCTCCGCTGGTCCTGTGCAGCGCGTGACGACCTCGATCCCGGTCTCCTCCGTGAGCCGTGCGCCCAGGCGCTCGATCGCCTCGGGGAGGCTCGAGCCTGCGAGCGGTGCGGGGGACGAGGCCGAGACCAGCGAGCGGGCCTCGGCGAGGTTCTCCCGCGCGGTGCGCTCGATGAGCTCGAGGCGTCGGGCCACCTGCTCGTCGTCACCGCGCTGCGCCTCGGCCGACGCGGTCTGGGCGAGCATGACGATGCTCGTGAAGCCCTGGGCCAGGGTGTCGTGGATCTCGCGCGCGACGCGCTCGCGCTCGGCGGCGACCCCCGCGGCGTGCTGCGTCCGCCCGAGCTCGGCCCGGGTCGCCTGCAGCGACTCGAGCAGCGCGGCACGCTGGACGCCCTGCCGCAGGATCCAGTGCAGCCACAACCCCATGAGCATGCTGAAGGCCAGACCCAGGGCCATCTGGAAGACGGTGGCCCACGAGCCCTCGCCGATGTCGCGGAGCCGCGCGAGCAGCGCGAGCGTCGACGCGACCGCGAGCAGCGCGCTCAGCCACGCCCCCACCCGGATGCTCGGCGTGAGGAGCCAGACCTGGGAGTAGGCGACGAACAGCAGCATGGTCCCGAGCGGGTCGAGAGAGGTGACCACGCAGGTGACGACCACGAGCAGGGCCAGGTAGGCCCAGGCGGCACCGTCGGGACCGTGGTGCAGGCTCCGGGCCGCGGCCCGCTGCCCGAAGGTCGCGTAGGCGACCACGAGCACCCCCAGGGCCACGAGGGAGGGGATGCTCCGCGACGCGAGGCGGTCGTCGCTCACGACGATGGCCGCCGCGGTGAAGCCGGTGAGCAGGTAGAAGGCGACGTGCCAGAAGGTCAGGACGCGGTCCCAGGCGCGGGCGTCGACGTCGACGGCAGTGAGCGGGCCGGGGGGCTCTGGCACTGTCGCTGCGTCGTCCAGACGGCCCCGGTCGACCGCGGCGCGGTCAGCCGTCGTCACGACGACGCCACCGGAACGTGCGGACGGCCACGACGAGCCCGAGGATCAGCCATGCCCCCAGGATGACGGCTGTCGGGCCGTGCTGCCAGGACCCCGACACCTCGCCGGCCTCGGCGCCGTCCGGCAGGAACACCGACCGCATGCCCTGGGCCATCCACTTGAGCGGGAACACCTCCGCGAACCGCTGCATCCAACCGGGCAGGTCGGAGAAGACGAAGAACACCCCCGAGGTGAACTGCAGCACCAGCACGACCGGGATCACCACGGCGCTCACCGACCTCCCGGAGCGCGGGACGGACGAGAACGCGATGCCGCACACCGTGCCGACCGACGTGCCGAGCACGAACACCCACGCGAAGGTGAGCCACGCGCCAGGCGCCGTCGGCATCGGGATCCCGAAGCCCAGGGCCGCGACCGCGAGCAGGAGCGCCGTCTGGACCACCGAGACCACGAGCACCTGACCGATCTTGCCCAGGAAGAACGCGACCGGGGGCAGAGGCGTCGCCCGGACGCGCTTGAGCGTGCCGTCGTCCCGCTCGACCGCGAGCGAGGTCGCGAGCGACTGGAAGCTCGTCAGCATGATGCCTGTCGCGAGCATCCCGGGCAGGAAGTACTGCGCGAAGGACACCGCCGCGTCGCCCGAGCCGCCCGCCGTGGCGCCGTCCTGGCCGAAGACGCTCGCGAAGATCCCGAGCATGAGGATCGGGTAGGCGAAGACGAAGACGAGCGCGTCGCGCTCGCGGGAGAACTGGGTCAGCTCGAGGCGGGTGCGCCACAGGCCCAGCCGCAGCAGGCCGGGGAGCGGTCTGCGGGTGGTCGTCGTCGTCCCGGGTGCTCCGGTCATGACGTCATCTCCTCGGGAGAGTGCTGGGTGAGCGGGGTGTGCTGGGCCGTCTGGGTCGCGGCGCCGGTCTGTGCCGACACGAGCTCGAGGTAGACGTCCTCGAGCGTCGGGGTCTCCACCCGCAGGCCCGGGACCTCACCGTCGGCGCCCCCGAGGCGTCCGGCGAGGTGCGTCACGAGCGCCGTCGGCGTCGAGGTCCGCTCGCTGCGGTCCGTACCGTCCTGCGTCCAGTGCACGACGGGGCGCCTCGCCTCGGCCCCGCCGAGCGTGGCGGGCGGGCCCTCCGCGACCACGCGGCCGCCGGCCACGACCACCACGCGGTCCGCGAGGGCCGCCGCCTCGTCGAGGTAGTGGGTGGTGAGCAGCATCGTGGTCCCGCCGGCCCGCAGGGACCGGACCACCTCCCAGAAGGACCGGCGGGCCTGCGGGTCGAAGCCGGTCGTGGGCTCGTCGAGGAACAGCAGCTCGGGGGAGCCGACGATGCCCAGCGCCACGTCGAGGCGCCGACGCTGGCCGCCGGAGAGCGCCCGCACCCGGACCCCCGCCTTCGCGTCGAGACCGACGGCGGTGATCACCTCGTCCGGGTCGCGCGGTGCCCGGTAGTACCGGGCGAAGTGCCGGACCATCTCGCGCGCTGTGAGCTCGGGCAGGTCGTCGGAGTCCTGCAGCACCACGCCGATCCTGTCCCGCCACCCCCGGCCCGCGCCGGCCGGGTCCGCCCCGAGGACGCGGACCGTGCCGGAGTCGGCCCGGCGGAAGCCCTCGAGGATCTCGACGGTCGTGGTCTTCCCCGCGCCGTTGGGGCCCAGGACGGCGACGATCTCGCCGTGGTCGACGTGCAGGTCGAGCCCGTCGACGGCCTGGTGCGCGCCGTAGCGCTTGCGCAGGCCGGTGACCTCGACGGCTCGGGTGCGGGGCGGGGGAGCGGTGGTGGACATGTCTCGAGCCTGGACGGTCGAGGGGGCGCGCACCAGAGTCGGGTCGGACGATCCTGGGGTCCTCCGACCGGAGGACCCCAGGATCGTCAAGAGGAGGAGGAGAGGCGTGCCGACACGTGCCCGCGGAGGCCGTCGACCGCACGAGGTGGCGGTTCCCGGGACCGGTTAGACCCTGACGGCCGCGTCGCGTACAGTATTCCTTCGGTGGATGACTGCCACCGTAGTTCGAGCGTGCCCCGCCCCACGGGACAGAGCACAGACGGACCGCCGGTGGTCATGACTCCGTCGAAGGGTAGTGGCGCAATTGGTAGCGCAGCGGTCTCCAAAACCGCAGGTTGCAGGTTCGAGTCCTGTCTGCCCTGCTTGGTGTCCTCGTCGGTCGTCGACCGGGCCTGGGCGCAATCCTCGTCTGATTCGAGGAGATGGGTCATGGGCACGTGAACAGGCAAGCCACGACGTAGGGATGAACCAGTGAGCGATTCCGCAGCCGGAGCGGCCAGCGCCGAGGGCGCCGGTGTCGGCGGCGAGAAGAAGAGCACGAAGGCCTCGCCCTCCAAGGGCAACATCTTCGCTCGCATCGCCCTCTTCGTCCGCCAGGTGGTCGCCGAGCTCAAGAAGGTCGTCACCCCCACGCGGTCCGAGCTCTGGAACTACACGCTCGTCGTGATCGTCTTCGTGCTCGTCTGCATGGCCTTCGTGCTCGCGCTCGACTACGTCATCAACAAGGGCGTCTTCTGGGTCTTCGGCTAGGCCGAGCGACCGCCCGGTCCGCCGGTGCGGTCCAGAACATGACGCGCGGAGCTCACCGAGAGCCGCGCGTCGTACGTCCATCAGGGAAGTAGTCCGGGCCCATCTCGGATCGTCAGTAGAAAGCAGGTTGACACGTGTCTCAGGAGTCGTTCGAACCGACGGAGGAGATCGTCGACGCCGTCGCGGGCGACGCTGAGAGCGCCGACGCGGACGTCGCGGTCACCGAGCTCGACGACCAGCCGACCGAGGAGACCGTCGCCGACGACGAGACCTCGACCGACAGCGTCGACGACGAGGTCACCGAGAGCCCAGCCGACGAGTCCGCCTCCGACGCCGAGGCGTCGGTCGACGACGAGGACGAGGACCCGGTCGAGTCCTTCAAGCGCGAGCTGCGCAGCAAGCCCGGCGACTGGTACGTCATCCACTCGTACGCCGGCTACGAGAACCGCGTGAAGGCGAACCTCGAGAACCGCATCCAGAGCCTCAACATGGAGGACTACATCTTCCAGATCGAGGTGCCGATGGAAGAGGTCACCGAGATCAAGAACGCGCAGAAGAAGATCGTCCGCCGCGTCCGGATCCCCGGCTACGTCCTCGTCCGCATGGACCTCACCGACGAGTCCTGGGGCGCCGTGCGTCACACCCCCGGCGTCACCGGCTTCGTCGGCCACACCCACCAGCCCGTCCCGCTGACCCAGAACGAGGTCTTCGGGATGCTCGCGCCCCTCATCGCCCCCAAGGCAGAGGCCGGCGCCAAGGGCAGCGGTTCCGCCCCGGCGATCGAGGTCGACTTCACCGTCGGCGAGTCGGTCACCGTCACGGACGGACCCTTCGACACGCTGCCTGCCACCATCTCCGAGATCAACGCCGAGGGCCAGAAGCTCAAGGTGCTGGTCTCGATCTTCGGCCGGGAGACCCCGGTCGAGCTGTCGTTCAGCCAGGTCGCCAAGATCTGAGCCGTCCGGCGAGGGACGTGTGCCACCCAGGCTCCCGTCAACAACTGAGTCAGAAGACACGAAGGACCCGATATGCCTCCCAAGAAGAAGGTATCTGGGCTGATCAAGCTCCAGATCCAGGCCGGTGCTGCCACGCCGGCACCCCCGATCGGACCCGCGCTCGGACAGCACGGCGTCAACATCATGGAGTTCTGCAAGGCCTACAACGCGGCCACCGAGTCGCAGCGCGGCAACGTCGTGCCGGTGGAGATCACGGTCTACGAAGACCGCACCTTCACCTTCATCACGAAGACGCCGCCGGCAGCAGAGCTCATCAAGAAGGCCGCTGGCGTGGACAAGGGCTCGCCCACCCCGCACACGGTCAAGGTCGCGACCCTCACGTCCGCACAGGTCCGTGACATCGCCACCACCAAGCTCGAAGACCTCAACGCCAACGACCTCGACGCAGCGTCGAAGATCATCGCCGGCACCGCCCGCTCCATGGGCATCAAGGTCGAGGGCTGAGAAGCCTTCCCCCTCACTTTTCATCGACCGTCGGCCCAGCCGGCGGCCAGTGGCAGGGTCCGCGCGGACCCGTAGACCACGACTGCAGCTAGGAGAACCAGCAGATGGCAACGCGCAGCAAGGCATATCGCACTGCGGCCGAGAAGATCGACCGCGACAACCTGTACACCCCCCTCGAGGCCGTCCGCCTCGCGAAGGACACCTCGGTGACCAAGTGGGACGCGACCGTCGAGGTCGCCTTCCGCCTGGGCGTCGACCCTCGCAAGGCCGACCAGATGGTCCGTGGGACCGTCATCCTCCCGCACGGCACCGGCAAGACCGCTCGCGTCCTGGTCTTCGCCACGGGTGAGCGTGCCGAGCAGGCCCGCGCGGCCGGCGCCGACGTCGTCGGTGGCGACGAGCTCATCGACCAGGTCGCAGCCGGTTTCACCGACTTCGACTCGGCCGTCGCGACCCCTGACCTCATGGGCAAGGTCGGACGCCTCGGAAAGGTCCTCGGACCCCGTGGCCTCATGCCGAACCCCAAGACGGGCACCGTGACCATGGACGTCGCGAAGGCCGTCTCGGAGATCAAGGGCGGAAAGATCGAGTTCCGCGTCGACAAGCACTCGAACCTCCACTTCATCATCGGCAAGGTGTCGTTCTCCGAGGAAGCCCTCGTGGAGAACTACGCAGCCGCGATCGAAGAGGTCCTCCGTCTGAAGCCGTCCGCATCCAAGGGCCGCTACATCTCGAAGGCCACCCTGACGACGACGATGGGCCCCGGCATCCCCGTGGACCAGTCGAAGACGACGAAGCTGCTCGGCGACGACGAGTCCTGAGTCGCACCTAGCACCACGACGAGGCCGGATCCCTGCGGGGGTCCGGCCTCGTCGGCGTCCGGGGTCGGCGCAGGTGGACGGGGGAGGGGTGCGGGGGAGCGGCTTCTTGCCGGCCTGGTGGGCTCGCTCACGGTGGTCGTGAGCACCCCTCTGGGCGTGTAGTATTCATCTGTACCCAAGACCGCAGGTCGTCGGTCGCGCCCTTCACGGGCACGGCAGATCGAAGTCCCGTCGCAGACGGAGGCCAGCGCAGGTGAGTGTGATCGAGCCGGACCTCGTCCGGGACTTGTGAGCCCCGCGCCTGCGCGGGGCTCTTTTTGTGTCCGGGGCGGGAGCCGGATTCCCGGCGAGACGTGCGGCACCACCATCGGAAGGATTGCCATGGCGAGGCCGGACAAGGCAGCCGCAGTCGCAGAGCTCACGGACCTGTTCCGCGAGTCCAACGCTGCAGTGCTGACCGAGTACCGCGGGCTCACCGTCGCGCAGCTCAAGCAGCTGCGTCGGTCGCTCAGCGGCAACGCAACCTACGCCGTGGTGAAGAACACGCTGACCGCAATCGCGGCCAAGGAAGCCGGCGTCGAGGGTCTCGACGCCGACCTCGCCGGTCCCTCGGCAATCGCCTTCGTCTCCGGTGACCCGGTCGAGGCTGCCAAGGGTCTGCGTGACTTCGCCAAGGCGAACCCCCAGCTGGTCATCAAGGCAGGAGTCCTCGACGGACGCCCGCTGACCGCTGAGGACATCAACAAGCTCGCGGACCTCGAGTCCCGCGAGGTGCTCCTGGCCAAGGCCGCGGGCGCATTCAAGGCGTCGCTCTTCCAGGCGGCGTACCTGTTCACTGCCCCCGCATCGCAGGCTGTGCGCACCATCGACGCCCTGCGCGAGAAGCAGGCTTCGCAGGAGAGCGCTGCCTGACCCTTCCCTCACGGGACAGGTCGGTCGACGCACACACATCACCCTCTGCTTCACGCAGGACAACTAGGAAGGAACGCCACCATGGCGAAGCTCACCACCGAAGAGCTCATCGAGGCTTTCAAGGAACTCACCCTCATCGAGCTCTCCGAGTTCGTGAAGGCGTTCGAGGACACCTTCGAGGTCACCGCAGCGGCCCCCGCCGCCGTCGCCGTCGCCGGCCCGGCTGCTGCCGCCGCTGAGGCCGTCGAGGAGAAGGACGAGTTCGACGTCATCCTCGAGGCTGCTGGCGACAAGAAGATCCAGGTCATCAAGGAGGTGCGCGCCCTCACGAGCCTCGGTCTCAAGGAGGCGAAGGACCTCGTCGACGGTGCTCCGAAGCCGGTCCTCGAGGCCGCCAACAAGGAGACCGCCGAGAAGGCCAAGGCTGCCCTCGAGGGCGCCGGCGCCACGGTCACCCTCAAGTGATCTGAGCCTCCGGGCTCGGGCCGCCTAGACGCCTGGCGTCTTGCGCGGACCACATCGCGCGAGAAGGCCCGCACCCTCACGGGGTGCGGGCCTTCTCGTCTGCTCTCTTCTCGCGCGCATCCGGCACCGGTCAACCGGGGAACCTGCCGGTCACCCTGTGCGCGCCTCGACCGGGTTGCGCGTTCTTGGCCCGGTCGGCTATGCTATCGCTTTGCGCTGGCGTGTGCCTGCGAAGCCACTCACGGAACCGACTGGAACGGTCCGCGACCCTCGGGGAGAGCTCCGAGCCCGTCTCGGCATCTGACCTGAGAATCCGTGAGCCCCCGGGGCTGCCGTGAAACCACGGCCGTGACAGGGACCCAGGTGTCGATGACACCACAAGGGTGGACGACCAGGCTCACAAGCGCAACAGCGTGCACTCGATCCGCAGGGAAGGACCCCTCTTGGCTGCCTCGCGCACCCCTTCTGCTCCGTCCGCCGACGCAATCGCGAACCGCACCGCATCTCGGCGCGTCTCCTTCGCCAAGATTTTTGAGCCGCTCGAGGTCCCCGACCTCCTCGGCCTCCAGACCGACAGCTTCGACTGGCTCCTGGGCAACGAGAAGTGGCGCGCGCGTGTCGCGGCAGCCATGAAGCTCGGCACCCAGGACGTGCCGGAGACCTCCGGGCTGGAAGAGATCTTCGAAGAGATCTCCCCGATCGAGGACTTCGGCTCCTCGATGTCACTCTCGTTCTCCAACCACCGCTTCGAGCCCCCGAAGCACACGGCGGAGGAGTGCAAGGAGAAGGACTTCACCTACGCGGCGCCTCTGTTCGTCACCGCGGAGTTCTTCAACTACAACACCGGCGAGATCAAGAGCCAGACGGTCTTCATGGGTGACTTCCCCCTGATGACCGAGCGCGGCACCTTCATCATCAACGGCACCGAGCGCGTCGTCGTCTCGCAGCTCGTCCGTTCGCCCGGCGTGTACTTCGAGCGCGCGGCCGACAAGACCAGCGACAAGGACATCTTCTCCGCGAAGATCATCCCGCAGCGTGGTGCCTGGCTCGAGTTCGAGATCGACAAGCGCGACGCCGTCGGCGTCCGCGTCGACCGCAAGCGCAAGCAGTCGGTCACCGTCCTCCTCAAGGCCCTCGGCCTCACGGAGTCGGAGATCCGCGAGGAGTTCGCGGCCTTCCCCGCGATCCTCGACACCCTCGAGAAGGACAACGTCACGACCGAGGAAGAGGCGCTCGTCGACCTCTACCGCAAGATCCGTCCGGGCGAGCCGCCCACGGTCGAGGCCGGTCGCTCGCTCCTCGAGAACTTCTACTTCAACTCCAAGCGCTACGACCTCGCGAAGGTCGGCCGCTACAAGGTGAACAAGAAGCTCGGCATCGACGCGCCGCTCGCCGACTCGGTCCTGACCGTCACCGACATCGTCAAGACGATCAAGTACCTCGCGGCCCTGCACGCCGACGTCACCGCGCTCGACGGCGTCAAGAACGGCGAGGCCGTCGAGGTGCGCGTCGAGACCGACGACATCGACCACTTCGGCAACCGTCGTATCCGCGCCGTGGGCGAGCTCATCCAGAACCAGGTCCGCACCGGCCTGTCGCGGATGGAGCGCGTCGTGCGCGAGCGCATGACGACCCAGGACGTCGAGGCCATCGCCCCGCAGACCCTGATCAACATCCGCCCCGTCGTGGCGTCGATCAAGGAGTTCTTCGGGACGTCCCAGCTGTCGCAGTTCATGGACCAGAACAACCCGCTCGCCGGCCTGACGCACAAGCGTCGTCTGTCCGCGCTGGGCCCGGGTGGTCTGTCCCGCGACCGCGCCGGCATGGAGGTCCGTGACGTCCACCCGTCGCACTACGGCCGCATGTGCCCGATCGAGACCCCTGAGGGCCCGAACATCGGCCTCATCGGCTCGCTCGCGTCCTTCGGTCGCATCAACCCCTTCGGCTTCATCGAGACGCCGTACCGCAAGGTCGAGAACGGCAAGGTCTCCGACGACGTCGTGTACCTCACGGCCGACGACGAGGACCGCTACGTCATCGCCCAGGCGAACACGGAGCTCAACGAGGACGGCTCGTTCCGCCAGGAGCGCGTCCTGGTCCGCACCAAGGGTGGCGAGACGGACGACGTCCTCGGCTCCAACGTGGACTACATGGACGTCTCCCCGCGCCAGATGGTGTCGGTCGCGACCGCCCTCATCCCGTTCCTCGAGCACGACGACGCCAACCGCGCGCTCATGGGCGCCAACATGCAGCGCCAGGCCGTGCCGCTGGTCCGCTCGGAGGCTCCCTTCGTCGGGACCGGCATGGAGCGTCGTGCCGCGATCGACGCCGGTGACGTCATCGTCGCCACCAAGCCCGGTGTGGTCACCGAGGTCTCCGCAGACCTCATCGTCGTCGCCAACGACGACGCGACCACCACGAGCTACCGCGCCGCGAAGTTCCGCCGCTCGAACCAGGGGACCTCCTACAACCAGCGCGTGCTGGTCGACGAGGGTGCCCGCGTCGAGGTCGGCTCGGTCCTCGCCGACGGCCCCGCGACGGACGAGGGCGAGCTCGCGCTCGGCCGCAACCTGCTCGTCGCGTTCATGTCGTGGGAAGGCCACAACTACGAGGACGCGATCATCCTCAGCCAGCGTCTGGTCCAGGACGACGTCCTCTCCTCGATCCACATCGAGGAGCACGAGGTCGACGCCCGCGACACGAAGCTCGGCCCGGAGGAGATCACCCGGGACATCCCGAACGTCTCCGAGGACGTCCTGGCCGACCTCGACGAGCGCGGCATCATCCGCATCGGCGCCGAGGTCAGCTCGGGCGACGTGCTCGTCGGCAAGGTCACGCCCAAGGGCGAGACCGAGCTCACCCCGGAGGAGCGCCTGCTGCGCGCCATCTTCGGCGAGAAGGCCCGCGAGGTCCGCGACACGTCCCTCAAGGTGCCCCACGGCGAGTCCGGCACGGTCATCGAGGTCCGCACGTTCAACCGTGAGGACGGCGACGAGCTGCCCGCCGGTGTCAACGAGCTGGTCCGCGTGTACATCGCCCAGCGACGCAAGATCACCGCGGGCGACAAGCTCGCCGGCCGTCACGGGAACAAGGGCGTCATCTCGACGATCCTCCCGGTCGAGGACATGCCGTTCCTCGAGGACGGCACGCCCGTCGACATCGTCCTCAACCCCATGGGTGTCCCGGGACGAATGAACGTCGGTCAGGTGCTCGAGGTCCACCTCGGGTGGATCGCGGCGCAGGGCTGGGACGTCGACCTCGCGACGGAGGGCGACCTCTCCTGGAAGGAGAACGTCCCCGCGGTCGCGTCGACGTCGAAGCCCCGCAACCCGGTCGCCACGCCCGTGTTCGACGGTCTCCAGGAGAACGCCCTCTCGGGTCTGCTCCAGAGCACCCTCCCGAACCGCGACGGCGCACGCATGGTGCAGCCCGACGGCAAGGCACGCCTCTTCGACGGCCGCTCCGGCGAGCCGTTCCCCGAGGCCGTGGCCGTCGGCTACATGTACATCTTGAAGCTCCACCACCTGGTGGACGACAAGATCCACGCGCGCTCGACCGGTCCGTACTCGATGATCACCCAGCAGCCGCTCGGCGGTAAGGCCCAGTTCGGTGGCCAGCGCTTCGGTGAGATGGAGGTCTGGGCCCTCGAGGCGTACGGAGCCGCGTACACCCTGCAGGAGCTCCTCACCATCAAGTCGGACGACGTCCCGGGCCGTGTCAAGGTCTACGAGGCGATCGTCAAGGGCGAGAACATCCCCGACTCGGGCATCCCGGAGTCCTTCAAGGTCCTCCTCAAGGAGATGCAGTCGCTGTGCCTGAACGTCGAGGTGCTCTCGAGCGACGGTGTCTCCATCGAGATGCGCGAGTCCGACGACGACGTGTACCGCGCCGCTGAAGAGCTCGGTATCGACCTGTCGCGTCGCCCGAACGCAGCAGCGAGCATCGACGAGATCTGATCTCGGTGACGGGCGGGGGTGCGTAGTCCCTCGAGGGACCACCACCCCCGCCCCATCCGACACCCTGTAGCACCTCCACCGCGCCGGTCCGGGACACATCCCGACCAGGCCGGCAGACGAAGGAAGTAGGACCACCTTGCTCGACGTCAATGTCTTCGACGAGCTGCGTATCGGACTGGCCACGGCAGACGACATCCGCACCTGGTCGCATGGCGAGGTCAAGAAGCCTGAGACCATCAACTACCGCACCCTCAAGCCCGAGAAGGACGGACTCTTCTGCGAGAAGATCTTCGGCCCGACCCGGGACTGGGAGTGCTACTGCGGCAAGTACAAGCGCGTGCGCTTCAAGGGCATCATCTGTGAGCGCTGCGGCGTCGAGGTGACGCGCTCGAAGGTGCGTCGCGAGCGCATGGGCCACATCGAGCTCGCCGCTCCCGTCACCCACATCTGGTTCTTCAAGGGCGTGCCGTCCCGCCTCGGCTACCTCCTCGACCTCGCGCCGAAGGACCTCGAGAAGGTCATCTACTTCGCCGCGTACATGGTGACGTCGGTCGACGTCGACGGCCGCCAGGAAGACCTCCCGAACCTCCAGAACGAGATCGACCTGGAGAAGAAGGAGATCACCGACCGTCGCGACAACGACATCGAGACGCGCGCACGCCGCCTCGAGTCCGACCTCGCCGAGCTCGAGGCCGAGGGCGCCCGCGCCGACGCACGCCGCAAGGTGCGCGACTCCGCCGAGCGCGAGATGGCTCAGCTGCGCAAGCGTGCTGACGCCGAGCTCGAGCGCCTCGAGCAGGTCTGGGACAAGTTCAAGAACCTCAAGGTCGCCGACCTCGAGGGCGACGAGATGCTCTACCGCGCCCTCCAGGACCGCTACGGCAACTACTTCGAGGGTTCGATGGGTGCCGCCGCGATCCAGAAGCGGCTGCAGGACTTCGACCTCGACGCCGAGGCGACCTCGCTGCGCGAGATCATCCGCTCGGGCAAGGGCCAGAAGAAGACCCGTGCCCTCAAGCGCCTCAAGGTCGTCAACGCCTTCCTCACGACGACCAACTCGCCGACCGGCATGGTCCTCGACGCCGTCCCGGTCATCCCGCCGGACCTGCGTCCGATGGTGCAGCTCGACGGTGGACGTTTCGCGACGTCCGACCTCAACGACCTGTACCGCCGCGTGATCAACCGCAACAACCGCCTGAAGCGCCTCCTCGACCTCGGTGCGCCCGAGATCATCGTCAACAACGAGAAGCGCATGCTCCAGGAGGCCGTGGACTCGCTGTTCGACAACGGTCGTCGTGGACGTCCGGTCACCGGGCCGGGCAACCGCCCGCTCAAGTCGATCTCCGACATGCTCAAGGGCAAGCAGGGTCGATTCCGCCAGAACCTCCTCGGCAAGCGTGTCGACTACTCGGGCCGTTCGGTCATCGTGGTCGGTCCGCAGCTCAAGCTGCACCAGTGCGGCCTGCCGAAGCAGATGGCGCTCGAGCTCTTCAAGCCCTTCGTCATGAAGCGCCTCGTCGACCTCAACCACGCGCAGAACATCAAGAGCGCCAAGCGCATGGTCGAGCGCGCGAAGTCTGCCGTGTGGGACGTCCTCGAAGAGGTCATCACCGAGCACCCCGTGCTGCTCAACCGTGCACCCACCCTGCACCGCCTGGGCATCCAGGCCTTCGAGCCTCAGCTCGTCGAGGGCAAGGCCATCCACCTGCACCCGCTCGTCTGCGCGGCGTTCAACGCCGACTTCGACGGTGACCAGATGGCTGTCCACCTGCCGCTGTCCGCCGAGGCCCAGGCCGAGGCGCGCATCCTCATGCTCTCGAGCAACAACATCCTCAAGCCGTCCGACGGTCGCCCGGTCACCATGCCCTCGCAGGACATGATCATCGGTCTGTACCACCTGACGAGCGACAAGGTCGACCCGGTCGGCGAGGGACGCGCGTTCAGCTCCGTCTCCGAGGCCGTCATGGCCTTCGACCAGGGCAGCCTGGACCTCAACGCGGTCGTCACGATCCGCATGGAGGGCCTCGTCCCGCCGGTCTCCGGCTTCGAGGCGCCCGAGGGCTGGGTCGAGGGTGAGCCCATCCTCTTCACCACGACGCTCGGCCGTGCGCTCTTCAACGAGCTGCTGCCGGTCACGTACCCGTACGTCAACTCCGTCGTCGACAAGAAGCGCCTGTCGCAGATCGTCAACGAGCTCGCCGAGACCTACCCCAAGGTCGAGGTCGCGGAGTCGCTCGACGCGCTCAAGGCCGCCGGCTTCCGCTGGGCCACACGCTCGGGCATCACCATCTCGATCTCCGACGTCGCGACGCCGAAGGCCGAGAAGGCCGCCATCCTCGAGGCGCACGAGTCCCGTGCCCTCAAGGTGCAGCAGCAGTTCGACAAGGGACTGATCACCGACGACGAGCGCCGCCAGGAGCTCATCGAGATCTGGACCCAGGCCACCGACAAGGTCGCGAAGGCGATGCAGGAGAACTTCCCTGCACGCAACACGGTCTACCGGATGGTCGGCTCGGGTGCTCGTGGTAACTGGATGCAGGTCCGTCAGATCGCCGGTATGCGTGGTCTCGTGGCGAACCCGAAGGGTGAGATCATCCCTCGCCCGATCAAGTCCAACTACCGTGAGGGCCTCTCGGTCCTCGAGTACTTCATCGCGACGCACGGTGCTCGTAAGGGTCTGGCCGACACGGCTCTGCGTACCGCAGACTCGGGCTACCTGACCCGTCGTCTCGTCGACGTCTCGCAGGACGTCATCGTCCGCGAGGACGACTGCGGGACCGAGCGCGGTCTCACGCTCCCCGTGGGCGAGGACCTCGGCGACGGTCGCCTCGTGCGGCACGGCAAGGTCGAGCAGAGCATCTACTCGCGCACCCTGGCCGCCTCGGTCGAGGTCGACGGGACCGTGCTCGGCGCTGCTGGTGAGGACGTCGGCGACGTGCTCATCGACGCGCTGCTCGCTGCCGGCGTCACGACGCTCAAGGTGCGCTCCGTGCTCACCTGCGAGTCGCAGGTCGGCACGTGCGCCAAGTGCTACGGCCGCTCGCTCGCGACCGGCAAGCTCGTCGACATCGGCGAGGCCGTCGGCATCATCGCAGCCCAGTCGATCGGTGAGCCCGGTACGCAGCTGACCATGCGTACCTTCCACACCGGTGGTGTGGCGTCGGCCGACGACATCACGCAGGGTCTGCCGCGTGTCACCGAGCTGTTCGAGGCCCGTACCCCCAAGGGTGAGGCCCCGATCGCGGAGTACTCCGGCAAGATCACGATCGACGACTCCGAGCGCACCCGTCGGATCGTCCTCACCCCCGAGGACGGCTCTGAGGAGATCGCCTACCCGGTGACCAAGCGCTCGCGCCTGCTCGTCGAGGACGGCCAGGACGTCGTCGTCGGCACCCAGCTCGTCCAGGGTGCTGTCGACCCGAAGAAGGTCCTGCGCATCCTCGGACCGCGTGCCACCCAGAAGCACCTGGTGGACGAGGTCCAGGAGGTCTACGGGTCGCAGGGTGTGGACATCCACGACAAGCACATCGAGGTCATCGTGCGGCAGATGCTGCGTCGCGTGACCGTGCTCGACTCGGGTGACTCCATCCTCCTCCCGGGTGAGCTCGCCGAGCGTGGTCGCTTCGAGAACGCGAACCGTCAGGCTGTCGCCGAGGGCGGTCAGCCGGCCTCGGGTCGTCCGGAGCTCATGGGCATCACGAAGGCGTCGCTCGCGACGGACTCGTGGCTGTCCGCGGCCTCGTTCCAGGAGACCACCCGCGTGCTCACGGAGGCCGCCATGAGCGGTCGCCGCGACCCGCTGCTGGGCCTCAAGGAGAACGTCATCCTCGGAAAGCTCATCCCTGCCGGTACGGGCCTGCCCCGCTACCACGAGGTCACGGTCGAGCCCACCGAAGAGGCGAAGGCCGAGCTGTACCCGAGCTTCGGGTACGACGAGATCGACTTCCCGGCGCTCGGCATGGGCTCCGGCGAGGCCATCCCGCTCGAGGACATCGACTTCGGCCCGGACTTCCGCTGAGCCGAGCGTGATGTAGGCAGTACCGCATGACACGGCGGGGCGGTCCCTCAGGGGGCCGCCCCGCTCTGCTGCGCCCAGGACCTCGACGTCCCGCGGGTCGGCCGTCCGAGGGCGTTGCGGGGATGTGCTGGGGGCGTTCTGGGGGCGCTGGTAGCGCGCTGCGGGACGCTGACCGGCGACATTGACCTCCTGGCCCCCTCCGGGTAGTGTTGAGCACCGTGCCCGTGCTCTCGGGCCATCGCGCGTCTCTCGACGTCCTCCGCTGATCGCCAGCAGCTCGCTGCTCAGGCTCGACGGGTGGAGGCCTGGGGATACCGGTCAGCAGACCGGCCGCGACGGCCTCCAGACGCGGCGGGCTTTTCCGGGTCGACGCTCAGCGTCGGGCTGGACCATCGAGCCGGTGGTACGTGGCGTAGTGCAGCTGATGCTGTGGTGCCCGTCGTGCACCCAGCCCGGACACAGACCAGCAACGCATGCCACAGCCAGCACCGAGATCATCTCGGTGGGCTCGAGTAGACACGGAGACGCAGTGCCCACGATTCAGCAGCTCGTCCGCAAGGGGCGGACATCGAAGGTCTCGAAGTCCAAGACCCCTGCCCTCAAGGGCTCGCCCCAGCGACGCGGTGTGTGCACCCGCGTCTACACCACGACCCCGAAGAAGCCGAACTCCGCGCTCCGCAAGGTCGCCCGCGTGAAGCTCTCCTCCGGCGTCGAGGTCACCGCCTACATCCCCGGTGTCGGCCACAACCTCCAGGAGCACTCCATCGTGCTCGTCCGCGGCGGTCGTGTGAAGGACCTCCCCGGTGTTCGCTACAAGGTCATCCGCGGCGCGCTCGACACCCAGGGTGTCAAGAACCGCAAGCAGGCTCGCAGCCGTTATGGCGCGAAGAAGGAGAAGAGCTGAGATGCCTCGTAAGGGTCCGGCCCCGAAGCGGCCACTCGTCATCGACCCGGTCTACGGATCGCCGGTCGTCACGCAGCTGATCAACAAGGTTCTCCTCGACGGCAAGAAGTCGACCGCTGAGGCGATCGTCTACGGTGCCCTCGAAGGTGTGCGCGAGAAGACCGCGGGTGACCCCGTCGTCGTGCTCAAGCGTGCGCTCGAGAACGTCCGCCCCGCCCTCGAGGTGCGCTCGCGCCGTGTTGGTGGAGCGACCTACCAGGTGCCCGTCGAGGTCCGCCCCGCGCGCGCCACGACGCTCGCCCTGCGCTGGCTCACCGACTACTCGCGTGCCCGTCGCGAGAAGACGATGACCGAGCGCCTCATGAACGAGATCCTCGACGCGAGCAACGGCCTCGGTGCCGCGGTCAAGCGTCGCGAGGACATCCACAAGATGGCCGAGTCCAACAAGGCCTTCGCGCACTACCGCTGGTAATGGTGCACCGGTGCCCCGAGGTACTCCCTCGGGGCACCGGGCCATCCGCTGCCCTCCCTCGTGGGGCCGGCAGTCTCTTGTCTCGCTCCGTCCCCCATCAGTAAGAGGTAAACCGTGGCACAGGACGTGCTCACCGACCTGAACAAGGTCCGCAACATCGGCATCATGGCCCACATCGACGCCGGCAAGACGACGACCACCGAGCGGATCCTGTTCTACACCGGGGTCAACTACAAGATCGGTGAGACCCACGACGGCGCATCGACGACTGACTGGATGGAGCAGGAGAAGGAGCGCGGCATCACCATCACGTCCGCGGCCGTGACCTGCTTCTGGAACAAGAACCAGATCAACATCATCGACACCCCCGGCCACGTGGACTTCACGGTCGAGGTGGAGCGCTCGCTCCGCGTCCTCGACGGCGCTGTCGCCGTCTTCGACGGCAAGGAGGGCGTCGAGCCCCAGTCCGAGACCGTCTGGCGCCAGGCCGACAAGTACAACGTCCCCCGCATCTGCTTCGTCAACAAGATGGACAAGCTGGGCGCGGACTTCTACTTCACCGTCGACACCATCGTCAACCGCCTCAAGGCGAAGCCGCTGGTCATCCAGCTGCCCATCGGGTCCGAGAGCGAGTTCACCGGCGTGGTGGACCTGCTCGAGATGAAGGCTCTCATGTGGCGCGGAGAGACCAAGATGGGCGAGGCGTACACGACCGAGGAGATCCCGGCCGACCTCCTGGAGAAGGCGCAGCAGTACCGCGCCCAGCTCATCGAGGACGTCGCCGAGTCGAGCGAAGAGCTCCTCGAGAAGTACCTGGGCGGCGAAGAGGTCACGATCCCCGAGATCAAGACCGCGATCCGCGCGCTCACCGTCGCCGGCGAGGCCTTCCCGGTCCTCTGCGGCTCGGCGTTCAAGAACAAGGGCGTCCAGCCCATGCTCGACGCCGTCATCGACTACCTCCCGTCGCCCCTCGACGTGCCGGCCATCGACGCCCACGACGTGCGTGACTTCGAGAAGGTCATCGAGCGCCACCCCGACGCCACGGAGCCGTTCGCGGCTCTCGCGTTCAAGGTCGCGGCCCACCCGTTCTTCGGCAAGCTGACCTACGTCCGCGTGTACTCCGGCAAGGTCGAGCCCGGCGCACAGCTCCTCAACTCCTCCAAGGGGAAGAAGGAGCGCCTGGGCAAGATCTTCCAGATGTACTCCAACAAGGAGAACCCGGTCGCCTCGGCGAGCGCGGGACACATCTACGCGGTCATCGGCCTCAAGGACACCACGACCGGTGACACCCTCACCGACGTGTCGAGCCCGGTCGTCCTCGAGTCGATGACCTTCCCGGAGCCCGTCATCGACGTGGCCATCGAGCCGAAGACGAAGGCCGACCAGGAGAAGCTCTCGGTCGCCATCCAGAAGCTCGCCGAAGAGGACCCGACCTTCCGCGTCAAGCTCGACGACGAGACCGGCCAGACCGTCATCGGCGGCATGGGCGAGCTCCACCTCGACATCCTCGTCGACCGTATGCGTCGCGAGTTCAACGTCGAGGCCAACGTCGGCAAGCCGCAGGTCGCGTACCGCGAGACGATCCGCCGCACGGCGGAGAAGATCGACTACACGCACAAGAAGCAGACCGGTGGATCGGGTCAGTTCGCCAAGGTGCAGGTCACCTTCGAGCCCCTCGAGACGACCGACGGCGAGCTGTACCAGTTCGTCAACGCTGTCACGGGTGGTCGTATCCCTCGCGAGTACATCCCCAGCATCGACGCCGGTATCCAGGCGGCGATGAACCAGGGTGTCCTCGCAGGCTTCCCGCTCGTGGGCGTCAAGGCCACGGTCATCGACGGCGCGTACCACGACGTGGACTCGTCCGAGATGGCGTTCAAGATTGCCGGCTCGATGGTCCTCAAGGAGGGCGTCAAGCGGGCTGACCCGGTTATCCTTGAGCCGGTCATGGCAGTTGAGGTCCGTACTCCTGAGGAGTACATGGGTGACGTCATCGGCGACATCAACTCGCGACGCGGGATGATCCAGTCGATGGAGGACGCTACCGGCGTCAAGGTCATCCGGGCCCAGGTGCCGTTGTCAGAGATGTTCGGGTACATCGGAGACCTGCGGTCGAAGACCCAGGGTCGTGCGGTGTACTCGATGCAGTTCGACAGCTACTCCGAGGTTCCTCGGAACGTTGCCGAAGAGATCATCAAGAAGACCCGGGGCGAGTGAGTCCCCACAGGTCGAACCGCAGTATCACCACCATCAACCTGTAGCGACCCGCACGCCCCGCAGGTACGACGCTCTCACGAGCTAGTATCTGCATCGTTCGGCACGACTACCCAAGTCCCAGGAGGACCCCAGTGGCGAAGGCCAAGTTCGAGCGGACCAAACCGCACGTCAACATCGGAACCATCGGTCACGTTGACCACGGCAAGACGACGCTGACGGCGGCGATCTCCAAGGTGCTGCACGACAAGTTCCCGGACGTGAACCCTGAGTTCAAGTTCGACGAGATCGACAAGGCACCGGAAGAGAAGCAGCGCGGTATCACGATCAACATCGCGCACATCGAGTACGAGACGGGCAAGCGCCACTACGCGCACGTCGACGCTCCCGGTCACGCTGACTACATCAAGAACATGATCACCGGTGCCGCTCAGATGGACGGCGCGATCCTCGTGGTCGCGGCGACCGACGGCCCGATGGCTCAGACCCGTGAGCACGTTCTGCTCGCCCGCCAGGTTGGTGTCCCCTACCTGCTGGTCGCGCTGAACAAGGCCGACATGGTCGAGGACGAAGAGATCCTCGAGCTCGTCGAGATGGAGGTGCGTGAGCTCCTCTCCGCTCAGGGCTTCGACGGCGACAACGCCCCGGTCATGCGCGTCTCGGGCCTCAAGGCTCTCGAGGGCGACGCTGAGTGGGTCAAGTCCGTCGAGGACCTCATGGAGGCCGTGGACGAGAACGTCCCCGACCCGCTCCGTGAGCTCGACAAGCCGTTCCTCATGCCCATCGAGGACGTCTTCACGATCACCGGTCGTGGAACCGTCGTCACCGGCAAGGTCGACCGCGGAACGCTCGCGGTCAACTCCGAGGTCGAGATCGTCGGAATCCGCCCCGCGCAGAAGACGACCGTCACCGGCATCGAGACCTTCCACAAGTCCATGGACGAGGCACAGGCCGGCGACAACACCGGTCTCCTCCTCCGCGGCATCAAGCGCGAGGACGTCGAGCGCGGCCAGGTCGTGGTCAAGCCCGGCTCCATCACGCCGCACACCGAGTTCGAGGCTCGCGTCTACATCCTTGCCAAGGACGAGGGCGGGCGTCACAACCCGTTCTACTCGAACTACCGTCCGCAGTTCTACTTCCGCACCACGGACGTCACCGGCGTCATCACGCTGCCCGAGGGCACCGAGATGGTCATGCCTGGCGACAACACCGAGATGACGGTCGAGCTCATCCAGCCGATCGCCATGGAAGAGGGCCTCGGCTTCGCTATCCGTGAGGGTGGCCGCACCGTTGGATCGGGCCAGGTCACCAAGATCCTCAAGTGATCTAGTGCCTAGCTGTTCCAGCTAGCTCCACCGAAGACCCGGCAGTCACCCGACTGCCGGGTCTTCGCGCGTCCAGACCCGTTCCCCCTCCCATGCCCCTGGCGCGCCCGCACGACCCTCTGCGGAGGGGTGCACGGTCGCGGCACGAGCATGAGGGGGAGCGGCGACTCGAGCGCCGGGGGATCTGTTCTGTGGATATCCGTTCCGGGCAGTGGCTGGGTGGGACGGTGGTGCCATGGACCTGGCGACTCTCGAGGCTGTCCGTGCGGTAGCCGCACGGCTCCCGGTGGTGACGGCTGCCGACGTGGCCCGTCGCGGGCTCGACGGGATGGACCTGCGTGCTGCGTGCCTGGCAGGTGAGCTGGTCCGCATCCGTTTCGGCGCCTACACCTCGGCGCGCACCTGGGCCTCGCTCGACGCCCTCGAGCAGTACCGGCTACGGGTCCTCGCAGCGGGACGGGCCTTCAAGGACCCGATCTTCAGCCACGACTCGGCGGCCGCCCTGTGGCGTCTCCCGCGGGTGGGTGCCTGGCCGGCAGGGATCCACGTGAGCGCCCCCGAGGGACGTGGGGCGCGGTCCGTCCCTTCGGTCCGGAGGCACGCGGTCTCGGTCGCGCCGAGCACCGAGCAGGTGGAGGGACTCCGGACGACGACGGCGGCGCGGACCGTGGTCGACATCGGCCGGTCATGGTCGTTCTCTGCTGCGCTCTCCGCGGCTGACCATGTGCTGCACACGGGTCTCGCGAGCGCTGAAGAGCTGCGAGGGGAGCTGCAGGCCATCGGCACGAGTCCAGGGTCGCGGCGTGCCCGTCGGGTGGTGCTCTCCTCCGACGGTCGGGCGGAGTCGGTCGGGGAGTCGCTCAGCAGGGCCCGGATGACGGAGCTCGGGCTTGCTGCGCCTGTTCTCCAGCACGAGGTCGTCGACGGCCAGGGGACGATCGGCAGGGTGGACTTCTGGTGGCCGGGCCTCGGGCTGGTGGGTGAGTTCGACGGCCGCCTCAAGTACCGGGTCCACGGCATCGGAGACCGACGGCTCGTCGAGGAGCGGGTGTGGGCGGATTAGGTCCGAGAAGACCGGCTGCGGAGGGCCGGTCTGCGGGTGGTGCGGTGGACCTGGGACACCGCTCTCGACGCGTCGGCACTCGCCGCACGCCTGGCCACCGCAGGCCTGCACCCCCAGTGACCCCCACCCCCCTCTCATGCTCGTGGCGCGAGGACTGGTACCTCCGCGGAGGGTGATGCCGACGCGCCTCGGGCATGAGAGGGGGAGCGGGGGTGGGGGTGGGCGGGGTCACGGTTGGCTTTTCGGGGTCGGCGTGGCAGACTAGTCAAGTTGCCTGTTACGGGCGCGCTCATTCTCAAGTCGAACAGTGTGTTGAACCGCGGGCCCTCCCAGACGAGGGCCGCATCCGTGTGTTGAGCTCTCTGTTCGTCGACAGATCGAGGCGCCACGGGACCCCGGTTCCGCACAGGTGAGAAGACGTTGTGATCAGCTCTGCGTCGTCCGGCTCTGCACAGGGCCTACGAGCAGCAGCGGTTCACATTTCCAACGGCCCCGTACCACGCAGTGGTGCAGCGCGAGCGGCTGTCGCCCAGAGCGACACGCCCGAGCGCGGGGGTCGGACAGTTCGAGAGAAAGAGTCAGACGACGCCATGGCGGGACAGAAGATCCGCATCCGGCTCAAGTCCTACGACCACGAGGTCATCGACAGCTCGGCGCGCAAGATCGTCGACACGGTGACACGCGCTGGTGCGACGGTCGTGGGCCCGGTGCCGTTGCCGACGGAGAAGAACGTGTTCTGCGTTATCCGTTCGCCTCACAAGTACAAGGACAGCCGCGAGCACTTTGAGATGCGCACGCACAAGCGGCTCATCGACATCATCGATCCCACGCCGAAGGCGGTCGACTCGCTCATGCGTCTCGACCTGCCCGCGGACGTGAACATCGAGATCAAGCTCTGAGGCTGGGGGAGGACATAACTATGGCTACCCAGCAGAACGAACGGCCCGTGACGGCCGTGCTCGGAACCAAGCTCGGGATGACCCAGGTCTGGGACGAGGCAGGACGCCTCGTTCCCGTGACCGTGGTCCAGGTCGGCACCAACGTGGTGACCCAGGTCCGTACCGCTGAGCTCGACGGCTACGCAGCCGTCCAGCTCGCCTACGGCCAGATCGACCCGCGCAAGGTCTCGCAGCCGCTGAAGGGTCACTTCGAGAAGGCCGGGGTCACCCCCCGCCGTCACGTGACCGAGATCCGTACGTCCGACGCCGGCGAGTTCACGCTCGGCCAGGAGCTCACCGCCGAGGCCTTCGCCTCCGGCAGTGTCGTCGACGTCATCGGCACCACCAAGGGCAAGGGCTTCGCCGGAGTCATGAAGCGCCACGGCTTCCACGGAGTCGGCGCGTCCCACGGTGCTCACAAGAACCACCGCAAGCCCGGCTCGATCGGTGGGGCCTCGACCCCGTCGCGCGTGTTCAAGGGTGTGCGCATGGCTGGTCGGATGGGTGTTGACCGTCAGACCACGCAGAACCTGACCGTTCACGCGGTCGACGCCGAGAAGGGCCTGCTGCTCGTCAAGGGTGCAGTGCCCGGTCCTAAGGGCGGCGTCGTCCTCGTGCGTAGTGCCGCGAAGGGTGCGTGAAGACATGTCTGAAACGCTCACCGTCGACGTCATCGACGCCAAGGGCAAGAAGGCCGGCACCGCCGACCTCCCCGCCGAGGTGTTCGACGTCCAGACGAACATCCCGCTGATCCACCAGGTCGTCGTCGCGCAGCTCGCTGCAGCCCGTCAGGGCACGCACGACACCAAGAACCGCGGCGAGGTCCGCGGTGGTGGACGCAAGCCGTACAAGCAGAAGGGGACCGGCCGCGCCCGTCAGGGCTCGACCCGTGCTCCTCAGTTCGCCGGTGGTGGAGTCGTCCACGGCCCCACGCCTCGCGACTACTCCCAGCGCACCCCCAAGAAGATGAAGGCTGCTGCTCTCCGCGGCGCCCTCTCCGACCGGGCTCGCGCCGGCCGTATTCACGTCGTGACCGGCTTCGGCATCGACGGCTCGCCGTCGACCAAGCAGGCTCTCACCTCGCTGGCCAACCTCGCTCCTCGTCGCAACGTCCTCGTTGTGCTCGAGCGCGGTGACGAGCTCACGGTGAAGTCGCTCCGCAACGCTGAGCAGGTGCACCTCCTGGTCGCTGACCAGCTCAACACCTACGACGTGCTCGTCTCTGACGACGTGGTCTTCACCAAGGGCGCGCTCGACGCGTTCCTCGCTGGGCCCACGACTGGTTCTTCGGTCAAGGCCGTCGCGACCGAGTCCGAGTCGGCACAGCTCGCGAAGGAGGACGCCAAGTGAGCACCACCGTCCAGAAGGACCCGCGCGACATCCTGATCGCACCGGTCCTCTCCGAGAAGAGCTACGGCCTGCTCGACGAGGGGAAGTACACCTTCCTCGTCGACCCGCGGGCGAACAAGACGGAGATCAAGATCGCCATCGAGAAGATCTTCGATGTCAAGGTCGCCTCCGTCAACACGATCAACCGCAAGGGCAAGACCCGGCGGACCCGTTTCGGTATCGGCAAGCGCAAGGACACCAAGCGTGCAATCGTCTCCCTCCGCGAGGGTTCGATTGACATGTTCGGTGGCCCGGTCGGCTGAGCCGGCCGAGAGCAGATTGAGGACAGATCCCCATGGGAATCCGTAAGTACAAGCCGACGACGCCCGGACGCCGCGGCGCCAGCGTCGCCGACTTCGTCGAGATCACGCGCTCGGAGCCGGAGAAGTCGCTGATCCGCCCGCTCCACAAGACCGGTGGCCGTAACAGCTCCGGCCGTATCACCACCCGTCACAAGGGTGGTGGCCACAAGCGTGCGTACCGCGTCATCGACTTCCGTCGCCACGACAAGGACGGCGTGCCCGCCAAGGTCGCTCACATCGAGTACGACCCGAACCGGACCGCCCGCATCGCGCTGCTGCACTACGCGGACGGCGAGAAGCGCTACATCATCGCCCCGAACAAGCTGCGTCAGGGTGACGCGATCGAGAACGGCGCCGGCGCTGACATCAAGCCTGGCAACAACCTGCCTCTTCGCAACATCCCGACCGGTACGGTCATCCACGCCATCGAGCTCAAGCCCGGCGGCGGCGCGAAGATCGCACGTTCGGCCGGTGTGTCGGTGCAGCTCGTCGCCAAGGACGGCAACTTCGCGCAGCTGCGCATGCCGTCCGGCGAGATCCGCAACGTCGACCTGCGCTGCCGCGCGACGGTCGGCGAGGTGGGCAACGCCGAGCAGTCGAACATCAACTGGGGCAAGGCCGGCCGCATGCGCTGGAAGGGCAAGCGCCCGACCGTCCGTGGTGTCGCCATGAACCCGATCGACCACCCGCACGGTGGTGGTGAAGGGAAGACCTCCGGTGGTCGTCACCCTGTCAGCCCCTGGGGCCAGGCAGAGGGTCGCACCCGTCGTCCCAACAAGGCGAGCGACAAGCTCATCGTCCGTCGCCGTCGTACCGGCAACAAGAAGCGTTGATAAGGAGCCTGACAGATGCCTCGTAGCCTCAAGAAGGGCCCCTTCGTTGACGGTCACCTTCAGAAGAAGGTGGACGTCCAGAACGAGAAGGGGACCAAGAACGTCATCAAGACCTGGTCCCGTCGGTCGGTCATCACGCCCGACTTCCTCGGTCACACGTTTGCCGTGCACGACGGACGCAAGCACACCCCGGTGTTCGTCACCGAGTCGATGGTGGGTCACAAGCTCGGCGAGTTCGCTCCGACGCGCACCTTCCGCGGCCACGTGAAGGACGACAAGAAGGGCCGTCGCCGCTGACCCCCCGGGTCAGCAGCGACAGGGACCTCTTGGTCATGACCAGACAAGAAGGCAGGACAGCAATGGAAGCCAAGGCGCAGGTGCGGTTCATCCGCGTCACGCCCCAGAAGGCCCGGCGCGTCGTGGATCTCATCCGTGGCAAGCAGGCCACTGAGGCCGTCGCGGTGCTGAAGTTCGCACCGCAGGCCGCCAGCGAGCCGATTCGCAAGGTCGTGGAGAGCGCGATCGCGAATGCACGGGTCAAGGCAGACCGCGCGAGCGTGGCGTTCGACGAGCAGCAGCTCGTCGTGACCGCCGCGTTCGTCGACGAGGGTCCGACCCTCAAGCGGTTCCGCCCCCGCGCTCAGGGGCGTGCCAGCCAGATCCTCAAGCGGACCAGCCACATCACCGTGGTTGTCGCCCCGCGTGAAGACACGAAGGGAAGGGCCCGATAGTGGGACAGAAGGTTCACCCGCACGGGTACCGTCTCGGCATCACCACCGACCACCGGTCGCGTTGGTTCGCCGACAGCACCAAGCCCGGTCAGCGCTACCGCGACTACGTCCGTGAGGACGTCCAGATCCGCAAGCTCATGAGCACCGGTCTCGAGCGCGCAGGAATCTCGAAGGTTGAGATCGAGCGCACCCGCGACCGCGTCCGCGTCGACATCCACACCGCCCGTCCGGGCATCGTGATCGGTCGTCGTGGCGCCGAGGCAGACCGCATCCGCGGCGAGCTCGAGAAGCTCACGGGCAAGCAGGTCCAGCTCAACATCCTCGAGGTCAAGAACGCTGAGATCGATGCTCAGCTCGTGGCCCAGGGGATCGCCGAGCAGCTCGCGAGCCGCGTCTCGTTCCGCCGTGCGATGCGCAAGGGCATGCAGTCCGCCCAGCGCGCCGGCGCCAAGGGCATCCGTGTCCAGTGCGCTGGTCGTCTCGGTGGCGCCGAGATGAGCCGCAGCGAGTTCTACCGCGAAGGCCGTGTGCCGCTGCACACGCTCCGCGCGAACATCGACTACGGCTTCTTCGAGGCCCGCACCACCTTCGGCCGTATCGGCGTGAAGGTGTGGATCTACAAGGGCGACATGACGGAGAAGGAGTTCGCGGCTTCGCAGGCGAACCAGGCGCCTCGTGCGCCCCGTGGTGGCCCGCGCGGCGAGCGTCCCGCTCGCGGTGGTCGTCGTAACGAGCGTCCGGCCGCTGCCGAGGCGCCCGCCCAGGCCGACCAGGCTGCTGCTGCTCCGGCAGAGGCTGCCCCGGCCGCTCCGACCGGAACGGAGGCCTGAGCATGCTGATCCCGCGCAGGCTCAAGCACCGCAAGCAGCACCACCCGGGGCGCTCCGGCGCCGCGACCGGTGGTACGACGATCGCGTTCGGCGAGTACGGAATCCAGGCTCTCGAGCCTGCTTACGTCACGAACCGTCAGATCGAGGCTGCTCGTATCGCCATGACCCGCCACATCAAGCGTGGTGGCAAGGTCTGGATCAACATCTACCCCGACCGTCCGCTGACCAAGAAGCCGGCGGAGACCCGAATGGGTTCAGGTAAGGGTTCCCCCGAGTGGTGGATCGCGAACGTCAAGCCCGGCCGGATCGTCTTCGAGCTCGCCGGTGTCCCGGAAGAGCTGGCCCGGGAGGCTATGCGTCGCGCTATCCACAAGCTCCCGATGAAGTGCCGTTTCGTGGTGCGCGAGGGTGGTGGCAACTGATGGCTTTCGGAACCAAGGATCTGGCTCCTAGCGAGCTGGACGGCTTCGACAACGAGAAGCTCGTCGCCGAGCTGGAGAAGTCCAAGAAGGAGCTCTTCAACCTCCGCTTCCAGTCGGCCACCGGCCAGCTGGAGAGCCACGGTCGGCTCAAGGCTGTTCGTCGCGACATCGCGCGGATCTACACGATCCTCCGCGAGCGTGAGCTCGGCATCCGTACCGCACCGAGCGTGAGTGAGTGAGGCTGACATGAGCGAGAAGACAACTGCTGAGGCAGCTGCAGAGCAGGACGTCGCCGCGAACCGGCCGAACCGCAAGACGCGGCGCGGCTACGTGGTGAGCGACAAGATGGACAAGACCGTCGTCATCGAGGTCGAAGACCGGGTCAAGCACCCGCTCTACGGTAAGGTGATCCGACGCACCTCGAAGGTCAAGGCGCACGACGAGCAGAACTCTGCTGGTACCGGCGACCTCGTCCTCATCATGGAGACCCGCCCGCTGTCCGCTACCAAGCGGTGGCGCCTGGTGGAGATCCTCGAGAAGGCCAAGTAACACCAGCACTTGGAAGTAGACAGACCACTCCTCTGCGGGGCGGACGCGTGCAGCGCACGGGTCCGCCCCACAGGGGTGTGAGACGAGCTACTACAGTGCTTGTCAGCTATCCGTTCGGCAAGGCTCGTTGCCACGAGAACCAGCTCGACGACAGGAGTTCATTACATGATCCAGCAGGAGTCGCGACTTCGAGTCGCCGACAACACGGGTGCCAAGGAGATTCTCTGCATCCGTGTTCTCGGTGGTTCGGGACGTCGCTACGCCGGTATCGGCGACACCATCGTCGCAACCGTCAAGGACGCGATCCCGGGCGGGAACGTCAAGAAGGGCGATGTGGTCAAGGCCGTCATCGTCCGGACCGCCAAGGAGCGCCGTCGTCCCGACGGTTCCTACATCAAGTTCGACGAGAACGCTGCCGTCATCCTCAAGGCTGACGGCGAGCCCCGTGGAACCCGCATCTTCGGCCCGGTCGGCCGCGAGCTGCGTGACAAGAAGTTCATGAAGATCATCTCGCTGGCGATGGAGGTGCTCTGAACATGGCGAAGATCAAGAAGGGCGACACGGTGATCGTGATCGCCGGTCGCGACAAGGGCAAGACCGGCCGCGTGCTCGAGGTCCTCACGGACTCCGACCGCGTGATCGTCGAGGGTGTCCAGCGCGTCACGAAGCACGTCAAGGTCGGCCAGACCCAGCGTGGGACCCGCACGGGCGGGATCGAGTCCGTCGAGGCCCCGATCCACGTCAGCAACGTGCAGTTCTACGACGCCGAGGCCAAGCGCGGCAAGCGCATCGGTGCCCGCACCGAGCAGGTCGAGCGCGACGGTCGTACTCGTACGGTCCGTGTCCGCGTGACGCGCGGTCACGGCGACACCGCGAAGGACATCTGATGAGCACCGAGACGTACGCGAAGGCACAGCCTCGCCTCAAGGCCCGCTACGCCGCGGAGATCCTCCCGGCGCTCCACGAGGAGTTCTCGCACGAGAACGTCAACCAGGTCGCCGGTCTCACGAAGATCGTCGTCAACATGGGTGTCGGAGACGCTGCGAAGGACGCCAAGCTGATCGAGGGCGCCATCCGCGACCTCACGGCCATCACCGGTCAGAAGCCGCAGGTCACGAAGGCCCGCAAGTCGATCGCCCAGTTCAAGCTGCGTGAGGGTATGCCCATCGGCGCCCACGTCACGCTGCGTGGCGACCGCATGTGGGAGTTCGCCGACCGTCTGCTGTCGATCGCGCTCCCGCGTATCCGTGACTTCCGTGGGCTCTCGCCCAAGCAGTTCGACGGTCACGGCAACTACACGTTCGGTCTGAACGAGCAGTCCATGTTCCACGAGATCGACCCCGACAAGGTCGACCGCGTTCGCGGTATGGACATCACCATCGTGACGACCGCGACCACCGACGCTGAGGGCCGTTCGCTCCTGAAGCGTCTCGGCTTCCCCTTCAAGGAGCTCTGACATGGCGAAGAAGGCCCTGGTCAACAAGGCAGCCGCAAAGCCCAAGTTCGCGGTTCGCGCTTACACCCGGTGCCAGAAGTGCGGTCGCCCGCACTCTGTGTACCGCAAGTTCGGGCTCTGCCGTATCTGCGTGCGCGAGATGGCGCACCGCGGCGAGCTTCCCGGCGTCACCAAGAGCAGCTGGTAACAACTACGTCGTAGGTCCGGCGGTGCCCCTCGTGGCACGTACCGGATACCCCGGCGAGGAAGGGCTACAGCCCAATGACGATGACCGACCCGATCGCAGACATGCTCACGCGTCTGCGTAACGCGAACTCGGCTTACCACGAGACGGTTCAGATGCCGTTCTCGAAGCTGAAGTCGCACATTGCTGAGATTTTGCAGGCCGAGGGATACATCTCCGGCTGGACCGTCGAGGACGCGCCCGTGGGCAAGTACCTCACCATCCAGCTGAAGTTCGGCCCGAGCCGCGAGCGTTCGCTCGCCGGCATCCGCCGTATCTCGAAGCCTGGCCTTCGTGTGTACGCGAAGTCCACGAACCTGCCGAAGGTCCTCGGCGGTCTGGGTGTGGCGATCCTGTCCACGTCCTCAGGCCTCCTGACCGACAAGCAGGCCGCACAGAAGGGCGTGGGTGGGGAAGTCCTCGCCTACGTCTGGTAATCGGAAGACGGAGAGGAAGTTAGCCATGTCCCGTATCGGCAAAGTCCCCGTCCCGGTTCCGTCCGGTGTGGACGTCAGCATCAGCGGAGCGCTGGTGACGGTCAAGGGTCCCAAGGGAACCCTCGAGCACGTCATCCCCGCCCCCATCGAGGTCTCGCTCGCTGAGGACGGTGCCCTCGCGGTCACCCGTCCCAACGACGAGCGCACCTCACGCGCCCTGCACGGGCTCACCCGTACGCTCCTCGCCAACATCATCACCGGTGTGACCGAGGGCTACGAGAAGAAGCTCGAGATCGTCGGCACCGGTTACCGCGTGACGGCCAAGGGTTCCGAGCTCGAGTTCGCGCTCGGCTTCAGCCACCCGGTGGTCATCTCGGCCCCCGAGGGCATCACCTTCGCCGTCGAGGCGCCGACCAAGTTCTCGGTCAGCGGCATCGACAAGCAGCAGGTGGGCGAGGTCGCCGCGAACATCCGCAAGATCCGCAAGCCGGAGCCCTACAAGGGCAAGGGCGTGCGTTACGCGGGCGAGATCGTCCGTCGCAAGGCCGGAAAGGCTGGTAAGTAACCATGGCTCTCAAGATCATGGGCAAGGGCAAGGCAGTCGCGCGTCAGCGCCGTCACCTGCGCCTGCGCAAGAAGATCTCAGGCACGGCTGCTCAGCCGCGTCTGGTGGTTACCCGCTCCGCTCGTCACATGACCGCTCAGGTCGTCGACGACACGGTCGGCAAGACCGTCGCCTCGGCTTCGACCCTCGAGGCCGACCTGCGCGCCTTCGACGGCGACAAGACGGCCAAGGCCCGCAAGATCGGCGAGCTCGTCGCCGAGCGTGCCAAGGCTGCCGGCGTCGAGGCAGTCGTGTTCGACCGCGGGGGCAACAAGTACCACGGCCGAGTGGCAGCAGTCGCCGACGGGGCCCGCGAAGGCGGTCTGGCCCTGTGATGACGCGAACCACTTCCGCATCGAAGCAAAGGACTCTCTGATGGCTGCAGGGCAGCGCAGCACCACCGGCGCCCCCACGGGCGGCGCCACCACTGAGAACAACAACAACGACCGTAGGAACGACCGTCGCGGCGGAGGCCGCGGCGGAGACGGTCGCCGCGGTGACGCCGCCGAGAAGAGTGCTTTCGTCGAGCGCGTCGTCACCATCAACCGTGTCGCCAAGGTCGTCAAGGGTGGCCGCCGCTTCAGCTTCACCGCGCTCGTCGTGGTGGGTGACGGCGACGGTACCGTCGGCGTCGGCTACGGCAAGGCCAAGGAAGTTCCCGCCGCCATCGCCAAGGGTGTCGAGGAAGCCAAGAAGAACTTCTTCAAGGTTCCCCGCATCCAGGGCACGGTCCCTCACCCCGTCACGGGCGAGGCAGCCGCAGGCGTCGTGTTCCTCCGTCCGGCCGCACCGGGTACCGGTGTGATCGCCGGTGGTCCGGTCCGCGCCGTCCTCGAGTGCGCCGGCATCCACGACGTCCTGTCGAAGTCCCTCGGGTCCTCGAACGCCATCAACATCGTCCACGCGACGGTGGCGGCGCTCCGCGGCCTCGAGCTTCCCGAGCAGGTTGCTGCTCGTCGCGGCCTCCCGCTCGAGCACGTCGCCCCGGCGGCCATGCTCCGTGCGCAGGCAGCGGGCAAGGCTCCGGCAGCAGAGGCAGGTGCATGATGGCCCGCCTCAAGGTGACCCAGGTCAAGTCCGCCATCGGCGGCAAGCAGAATCAGCGCGACACCCTGCGCACTCTGGGCCTCAAGCGGATCGGTGACACGGCCGTGAAGGAGGACCGCCCGGAGATTCGCGGGATGGTCGTCACGGTGGCGCACCTCGTCACCGTCGAGGAGGTCGAGTGATCATGGCTGAGAAGTCAGACAAGAAGGACGCGGCCGTCGAGGCGACCGACGCTCCCGTGAAGAAGACCGCTGCCAAGAAGGCGCCTGCTGCGAAGTCTGCAGCCGAGGCTCCCGCCAAGGCAGCACCCAAGGCGAAGACGACCAAGGCCGCCAAGGCCGAGGACGCTGCGCCGGTGGCCGCGGCCGGTGCAGGTGGGGCCCTCAAGGTCCACCACCTGCGTCCTGCTCCGGGCGCCAAGACCGCCAAGACCCGCGTGGGTCGCGGTCACGGCTCCAAGGGCAAGACCGCGGGACGTGGGACCAAGGGCCAGAAGGCCCGCTACCAGGTTCCTGAGCGCTTCGAGGGTGGACAGATGCCGCTGCACATGCGGCTTCCGAAGCTCCGTGGCTTCAAGAACCCGTTCCGCACCGAGTACCAGGTCGTGAACCTGGAGAAGCTGTCGGCGCTCTACCCCGAGGGTGGATCCGTCACGGTGGACGACCTTGTCGCGAAGGGCGCAGTCCGCAAGGGCGAGCTCGTCAAGGTCCTCGGCACGGGTGAGATCACCGTCAAGCTCGACGTGACGGTCGACCGTCTCTCGAGCTCCGCCAAGGACAAGATCCTTGCTGCTGGCGGTTCCGTCTCGCAGGCATGACACACCCGACAGGGCCGGTGGCGCACACGCGCTGCCGGCCCTGTCGTCGTCTGTCCATCCAGATGTCCGAGTTGGACCAGACCATCCACTAGACTCGTCCAGTCACTCCCGCGCCGCTCCGGCGGCGGCCAGGGTTCGACAGGCTTCACACAGGCACCGTCGACTCGGTGCCGACTCCACACGCCGCACAGACGGTGACGACTTCCCGCCTCGGCGGACCAGGAGGACTTGGTGCTCAGCGCATTCGCAAGGGCGTTCCGCACGCCCGACCTGCGGCGCAAGCTGCTGTTCACGATCTCGATCATGGCGCTGTTCCGCCTGGGTTCCTTCATCCCGTCCCCGGGGATCGACTACGGGAACGTCCAGGCCTGCCTCGCCGACGGCGGGACCGGCGAGCTCCTCGGGCTCGTGAACCTGTTCTCCGGCGGCGCGCTGCTGCAGCTCTCGATCTTCGCGCTCGGCATCATGCCGTACATCACCGCGAGCATCATCGTGCAGCTGCTCCGCGTGGTCATCCCTCACTTCGAGGCGCTCCACAAGGAGGGCCAGTCGGGCACCGCCAAGCTCACGCAGTACACGCGCTACCTGACGATCGGCCTCGCCGTCCTCCAGGCAACGACCTACGTGACGATGGCCCGCAACGGCCAGCTGCTGCCCGGGTGCGACGTCATCCCGAACGACAGCTTCATGACCTCGCTCCTCATCGTCATCACGATGACCGGCGGCGCCGGCCTCATCATGTGGCTCGGTGAGCTCATCAGCGAGCGTGGCGTCGGCAACGGCATGTCGCTCCTCATCTTCACCTCGATCGCGGCGAGCTTCCCGCCCGCGCTGTTCTCGATCGCCGGCGGCGCCGGTGGCGTCCAGAAGTTCATCATCGTCGTGCTGGTGACCCTCGTGGTCATCGCGGCCGTGGTGTTCGTCGAGCAGTCGCAGCGCCGCATCCCGGTCCAGTACGCCAAGCGCATGGTCGGCCGCAAGATGTACGGCGGGTCGACGACGTACATCCCGATCAAGATCAACATGGCCGGTGTCATCCCGGTGATCTTCGCGTCCTCCCTGCTGGCCGTCCCTGCGCTCATCGCGCAGTTCGCCGCCCCGGAGGCCGGCTGGGTCCAGTGGGTCCAGCGCAACATCGCACAGCCCGAGGCCCCGCTGCACATCGCGCTGTACGTGCTCCTCATCCTCTTCTTCTGCTTCTTCTACACGGCCATCACGTTCAACCCGGACGAGGTCGCCGACAACATGAAGAAGTACGGCGGGTTTGTCCCCGGCATCCGTGCCGGTCGCCCGACCGCCGAGTACCTCGACTACGTGATCACCAGGATCACCTCCGCCGGTGCCCTGTACCTGGCGATCATCGCGCTGATCCCGACGATCACGTTCATCGTGCTCGACGTCAGCACCAACATCCCGTTCGGCGGCACGTCGATCCTCATCATCGTGGGCGTCGGCCTCGAGACGGTGAAGCAGATCGACTCGCAGCTGCAGCAGCGACACTACGAAGGGTTCCTCCGTTGAGCGCACGCATCGTCCTCCTCGGCCCTCCCGGAGCAGGCAAGGGCACGCAGGCAGCACGCCTGGCCGAGTCCCTGAGCATCGAGGCCATCTCGACCGGCGACATCTTCCGCGCCAACATCAAGGGCGAGACCGAGCTCGGTCAGCTGGCCCAGCAGTACACGGCCAAGGGTGAGCTCGTCCCCGACGAGGTCACCAACGCGATGGTCCGCGACAAGCTCGCGGGCAAGGTCGCTGCGGGGGAGCAGGGGTTCATCCTCGACGGCTACCCGCGCAACGTGGCCCAGGTCGCCGAGCTCGACGCGATCCTCGCCGACCTCGGTCTGACGATCGACGGCGCCGTCGAGATCACCGCCGACCCCGAGGTCGTCGTGGAGCGCCTCCTCGGTCGTGCCGAGATCGAGGGCCGTGCCGACGACACCGAGCCCGTCATCCGGCACCGCCTCTCGGTGTACGCGGAGCAGACCGCTCCGATCGCCGCGCTGTACGCCGACCGCGACGCGCTCGCGCAGGTCGACGGCATCGGCTCGGTCGACGAGGTCACGGCTCGTCTGCTCTCCGCGCTCGACCAGCTCCAGGGCTGACGGGGGCGACGGGGTGTTCGGCCGCGAGAAGATCGAGTACAAGACGCCTGAGCAGGTCGCGTGCATGCGGCGCGCCGGTCTCGTGGTCGCGGCCGCCCTCGACGCGGTGCGGACCGCGGCCGTGTCCGGGAGCACGACCTCCGGGCTCGACGCCGTCGCCGCCGACGTGATCGCCGATGCCGGGGCCACGGCGTCGTTCCTCGGCTACGAGGGCTTCCCCGCCACGGTGTGCATCTCGGTCAACGACGCCGTGATCCACGGCATCCCCGGGGACCGTGCCCTGGTCGACGGTGACCTCGTGTCGGTCGACTGCGGCGCGATCGTCGACGGCTGGCACGCGGACGCCGCCCTGTCCTTCGTGGTCGGTGGAGACGCTGCTGCGGACCCGGCCGACCTCGCACTCGTGCGGGCCACCGAGGACGCGCTCTGGGCCGGTGTCGCGGCCCTGGCGTCGGGCGACCGCCTGAGCGCGGTGGCGAACGCGGTCGACGACTCGATCACCGAGGCGGCCGAGCGTGACGGCGCACGGTACGGCATCGTCGAGGACTACGTCGGCCACGGCATCGGGACGTCGATGCACCAGGCGCCCGACGTCCTCAACTACCGCACGCGGGAGCGCGGCGCCAAGATCCGGCCGGGCATGTGCCTCGCGGTCGAGCCGATGATCACCCGTGGCGACCAGCTGACGCACGTCTGCGAGGACGACTGGACGGTCGTCACCAGCGACGGGTCGCGTGCCGCGCACTCCGAGCACACCGTCGCGGTGCTCGACGGCGGTGTGTGGGTCCTGACGGCTCCGGACGGCGGCGCAGAGCGCCTGGCTGCCCTCGGCGTGCGGATCGCCCCGGTCTGAGCCTTTCGGGCGGGGGATCTTCGCGCCGACCACTTCCCAGCACGCAGGTCCGCCGGTACCGTCACGATTCCTGGGCGATCCAGGATCTCTCGTCCTTCGAGCAGAAGGGCCAGCGGGCAGGGCGACAAGATGTCGGGAGACTCGGAGAGGCACGCCGGAGCGCGCGACGGCGCGCGCCCCGCCCGGCTGCCCCGCGCGCCCTCGGTCCTCGTCGCCAAGCCGACGCTCACCGCCCTGCTCGACCGCCACGAGCCGCTCACGGTGCTGCGGGCCCCCAAGGGGTACGGGAAGACCGCGCTCGTCAGCGGGTGGGCCAGGGGCCGCGCCGCGCACGTCGACCTGGTGTGGGTGTCGTGCCGTCTCCCGTCGGTGCTCTCCGACGGCATGCCCGCTCCGTTCTGGGCACGGCTGGCCGACGAGATGTGGCGTTCCGGTCTCGGCGTGGTCGAGCCGGGGCTCGCCCCTGGCCGCAGCGACGTGGTCGCCGCGCTGGCCGGGCGCTCCGACCCGCTGTGCGTGGTGGTCGACGACTTCGACGACAACACCGACCCGCACGTGGCCGGCGAGCTGCTCGACCTCGTGAGCCGTTTCGACACCCTCGACGTCGTCGTCCTGGCACGGTCGCCCCGCACGGCCGACGCGCTCCTGGCGTCGACGGTGGACTCGGTCGAGCTGGGACCCCAGGACCTCCTGCTGAGCGTGGACGACGCCGCCGGGCTCGTCTCCGCGCTGGGGCACGAGCTCACACCCGACCAGGTGCACCGGCTGGTCCGGGACACCGGTGGCTGGCCGGCGCTGCTGCGGGCCGTGCTGGCGGGCTCTGTCTCTGCGTCGCGCACCGAGGGACGGGTGAGGTCCGCCGCGCTCGGGGCAGCGGCGGACGACCTGCAGGCTGCGGTGACCGGCGGGTTCTCGGGGCGCCTACCCCCGGCTGCTCCCGGCGCCGCAGCGCTCCCTGGTCTGGTCTTCCCCGCACAGACGACAGGCGGCCCTCCCGCCCGGCGCCCGTCGTCACGCAGCCCGTCCTCCCGCAGCCCGTCGTCGAGAGACCTGCCCCCCGGTGGGCCGTCGCCCGCCCGCACCTCGCCTGCCGGTCCTGGAGCGCGCGTCGACCGGGCGGTGCTGCACTCGGTGGTCTCTCCCGTGGCGGAGGTCACCGTCGACCTCACCGCAGGCTTCGCGTACCTCCGGGCGGTCTGGGACGAGCTCGACGACCAGGGGATGCGGCGGTTCGTCCAGCACACCGGGCTGCTGGGCGCGTTCACGGTGGACGACGCCGTGGCGAGCAGCGGCCTGCGCGACTCGGCCCGGCACGTGGGCGCGCTCCTCGACCTCGGGCTCCTCGTCCAGGACACGGACGAGGACGACGCCCGGTTCCGCTACGTCGAGGCGGTGCGGCTCGCGGCCGCAGAGATCTTCCGGTCTGAGGAGCCGCGGCGGTTCCGGGTCGCGCAGCGTCGTCTCGCCCGCCTGCGGACGTCCCAGGGGCGGGTCGACGAGGCGGTGGGCCACCTCCTGGCCGCACGGACGTGGGAGGCCTGCGCCGAGCTCGTCGACCTGCACTGGGCGACACTCGTGGCCGAGCGCCCCGAGGTGGTCGCCGACGTGGTGGAGACCGTCCCCGAGGAGGTGCTGGCCCGGCACCCGCGCCTCGGCGTGGCGCGCGCCCACCTCCTGCCGGTCCTGAGGCCGCAACGGCGCCGGACGTCCGGCTCGGGCGCGCCGGTCGACGGTGCTCTCCACGACGTCGGTCCGCGCGCCACCCACCCCGAGGAGGGCTTGGCCCAGGTGCTCGGCTCGATGGAGGAGGGGCTGGGGCAGATCGTCACGCTGCGCCTGACGGGTGACTTCGGCGCGGCGACCACCCTGGCCGAGCGTGCGCAGGACGGGCTCGGGCCGCTGCTGGACACAGCAGACACCGCAGCGAAGGGCGAGCTGGCGCCGCTGCTCTACGAGTGGGCCGTGACGCGCCTGCTCGGCGCCGACGTCGAGGGCGCGCTCGCCGCCTTCCGCCAGGGGGCCGAGCTGGCGCGCAGCGTCGACCGGCCGGTCGTGCTCCGTGAGGCAGCGGTCGGTGCCGCCCTGTGCTGCGCGCTCCTGGGGTACCTCGAGCAGGCGGAGGAGTGGTTGCTCGAGGTGCCGCCCGGTGTACCCGTCGAGGACGCCCCGATCCAGGAGGGGCGCGGGGTGCGCACGGTGCGGTCCATCGTGGCGCTCGAGCGGTTCGAGCCGGCCGGTCCGGAGCAGACGGTGCTGCTGGGCGACCTGGGCGCGGCGTCGGGGCTGGGGGTGGTGGTCGTCGCGGTCCGGGCGCAGGCCGCCCTGCGTGACGGTACGCACTACGAGGTGCTCGCCGAGGTCGAGGAGGCGCGGGAGCACCTCCAGGGCACCACGGCGACCAAGAGCCTCCGGGAGGCTCTCCTGGCGGGCGCCGCGGTCGACCTGTACCTGGGCCTCGGGTACGTGTCGAAGGCGCGGGCCGCCGTCGCGGGCATCGACCACGGCTACGAGGTGGTCGGGCTGGCCTGCGCCCGGACGGACCTCGTGGCGGGGGACCTGGAGGACGCCGTGACGCGGGCCTCTGCGCTGCTGGCGACGCGCGTGGCCGGTCCGCGCCTGCGGCTGGACCTCCTGCTGGTCCTGGCGGCGGCGCAGGCGGGGCTCGGGCACCGGCACGAGGCGGCGGTCGCGCTCGAGGAGGCCACGTCGATCTGCCGGGCGACCGGTCTGCTGCGGAGCTTTCTCAAGGTCCCGAGGGAGGTGCTCGAGGACCTCGCGCCGCTGGTACCGGGGGTCCGGGCCGTGCTGGAGGCCCCGGGGTTCGCCGAGGCCGTCGGGGTGTTCCCGAGCGAGCCGCCGCGCGCGCGGCTGAGCAGCCGTGAGCTGCAGGTGCTGCGGAGCCTGGCCGAGAGCCCCTCGCTCGCGAGCGTCGCACGGTCGCTCTTCCTGTCGTCCAACACCGTCAAGACGCACCTGCGCAGCATCTACCAGAAGCTCGGGACCCACTCGAGCGTCGAGACCGTCGAGAAGGCGCGCGACCTCGGCCTGCTCGACGACGACGTCGCCGTCGAGGGAGAGGGCGACGAGCGCGACGGCGGCGAGCGCTGAGCGGCACCCACGACCGACGAGCACTCACCAGCACGCACCAGCACTCACGAGCCCCTACGAGCCCCGACGAGCACCGGACCCATACCCGAGGGGGGCGGTTTTCCACTTTCGGGCCTCGTGCCGTAAGATGTTTCGTTGGGTGTGTAGTGCTTGTGCACTCCCACCACCACTCCACGGTCTCAGCGGTCGTCGGCAGCCCTCAACGGCGGCCGTCAGCGGCAGACCACGTCTCCCGGACCCGTTCCGGGCGTGGCCGACGTGATCGTGGGCAGGATGTTCGTCACGAGAGTTAGCGGAGGATATGGCGAAGAAGGACGGTGTCATCGAGATCGAGGGCAGCGTGGTCGAGGCGCTGCCGAACGCGATGTTTCGCGTGGAGCTGGCCAACGGTCACAAGGTGCTCGCTCACATCTCGGGCAAGATGCGACAGCACTACATCCGGATCCTCCCCGAGGACCGCGTAGTGGTCGAGCTCAGCCCGTACGACTTGTCCCGTGGCCGGATCGTCTACCGCTACAAGTAACCACCACTCGATCAACTGCTGTCTTGCGCGCATGCGCCACACGGCGGCGGAGGAACCACGATGAAGGTCAAGCCCAGCGTCAAGAAGATCTGCGACAAGTGCAAGGTGATCCGCCGGCACGGTCGCGTCATGGTCATCTGCGAGAACCTGCGCCACAAGCAGCGCCAGGGCTGAGAGGCCTCGGTGCTCTAGGGCACATGCTTCACAGATCGACCAGTGCCTGTCCGGCGGGCTGAACAACCGGGCACGCACGACCCAGCGCACCACCAACGGCTGGCCGGAGAGATCCGCGTCCAGGCGTCACCCTCGGCTCGGAGGCCGGGGCTCGCACTTCCGCGAGAGATGGTGCGGCAGACCTCCGAATGCAGTACAGGAGCCGGAAGGCACATGGCACGTCTTATCGGTGTCGACCTCCCCCGCGACAAGCGGCTCGAGGTTGCACTCACCTACATCTTCGGCGTCGGCCGTACCCGCGCCCAGCAGACGCTGGCAGCGACGGGCATCAGCCCCGACGTCCGCGTGAAGGACCTCGGCGACGCCGAGCTCGTCTCGCTCCGTGACTACCTCGAGGGCAACTTCAAGCTCGAGGGTGACCTTCGCCGTGAGGTTGCTGCTGACATCCGCCGCAAGGTCGAGATCGGCTGCTACGAGGGTCTGCGCCACCGCCGCGGCCTGCCCGTGCGCGGACAGCGCACGAAGACCAACGCGCGTACCCGCAAGGGTCCCAAGCGCACCGTGGCCGGCAAGAAGAAGGCCCGCTAGCAGCCAGTAGTTCGCCGGGAGCCGGTGGCAGCACCTCCGCCGCCGGGCACACCTCCCGCGATCCGAAGACCTCGAGCAAGGAAAGAAAGAGCACATGCCTCCCAAGACTCGCGGCGCCCAGAGCGCACGCAAGCCTCGCCGCAAAGACAAGAAGAACGTCGCCATCGGCCAGGCGCACATCAAGAGCACCTTCAACAACACCATCGTGTCCATCACGGACCCGACCGGTGCGGTCATCTCCTGGGCCTCCTCGGGCCAGGTCGGCTTCAAGGGTTCGCGCAAGTCGACCCCGTTCGCCGCGCAGCTCGCCGCCGAGGCCGCTGCCCGCCGCGCGCAGGAGCACGGCATGAAGAAGGTCGACGTCTTCGTCAAGGGCCCCGGCTCCGGGCGCGAGACCGCGATCCGCTCCCTCCAGGCCGCCGGCCTCGAGGTGGGCTCGATCCAGGACGTCACCCCCCAGGCGCACAACGGCTGCCGGCCGCCCAAGCGCCGTCGCGTCTGACGCGAACGTTCGTCACCTGACGTGACGGTCCTCTGCCCACGTGCCTCGCACGTGGGCAGAGGACCGTCCTCAGGAGCAAGTTGCAGGTCCCGGCGAGGAGATCTTCGTCCCGGGTTCGTGATGCGTCATATAGCGGACGCATGCAGAGAGGAACACACCCCGTGCTCATCGCACAGCGCCCCACACTGACCGAAGAGGTCATCTCGGAGAGCCGCTCACGCTTCTCCATCGAGCCGCTCGAGCCTGGCTTCGGCTACACGCTCGGCAACTCGCTCCGTCGCACGCTGCTCTCGTCGATCCCCGGCGCGGCAGTCACCTCGATCCGGATCGACGGTGTGCTCCACGAGTTCACCACCGTCCCCGGTGTCAAGGAAGACGTCACCGAGATCATCCTCAACGTCAAGAACCTCGTCGTCTCCTCGGAGAACGACGAGCCCGTCGTGATGTACCTGCGCAAGCAGGGCTCCGGTGTGGTCACCGCTGCGGACATCGTGCCGCCGGCGGGCGTCGAGGTGCACAACCCCGACCTGCACATCGCGACCCTCAACGACAAGGGAAAGCTCGAGATCGAGCTCACCGTCGAGCGTGGGCGCGGCTACGTCTCTGCCCAGCAGAACAAGTCGTTCGACGCCGAGATCGGCCGCGTGCCGGTCGACTCGATCTACTCGCCGGTCCTCAAGGTCACGTACAAGGTCGAGGCCACCCGTGTGGAGCAGCGCACCGACTTCGACAAGCTCATCGTCGACGTCGAGACCAAGCAGGCCATCAGCCCCCGCGACGCGCTCGCGTCGGCTGGTAAGACGCTGGTCGAGCTGTTCGGCCTGGCCCGTGAGCTCAACGTCGAGGCCGAGGGCATCGAGATCGGCCCGTCGCCGACCGATGCTGCGCTGGCCGCCGACCTGGCGCTCCCGATCGAGGACCTCCAGCTGACGATCCGTTCGTACAACTGCCTCAAGCGCGAGGGCATCCACGCCGTGGGTGAGCTCGTGGCACGCAGCGAGGCCGACCTGCTCGACATCCGGAACTTCGGTGCGAAGTCGATCAACGAGGTCAAGGACAAGCTCGCCGAGCTCGGCCTGTCCCTCAAGGACTCCCCGCTGGACTTCGACCCGACGACCGCCGACTACTACGACGGCGACGACACGGAAGACGAGCAGTACACCTGACGTCTGAGCCGGCCGCGCGAGCGGCCGGCACACCCCCACCTTTCTAGGAGCACACACCATGCCTACCCCCACCAAGGGTGCGCGTCTCGGCGGAAGCCCGTCTCACGAGCGCCTCATCCTCAAGAACCTCGCGACCAGCCTCTTCGAGCACGGCCGCATCACGACGACGGTGACCAAGGCCAAGCGCCTGCAGCCGTTCGCGGAGCGCCTCATCTCGAAGGCCAAGCGCGGTGACCTGCACAACATCCGCCAGGTCGCCAAGACCATCAACTCCAAGACGGTCAACCGTCCGGGCGAAGAGGGCGACGCCGCCACCACGCTGCACCGCCTCATCACCGAGATCGCCCCGGCCATGGCCGAGCGCAACGGTGGCTACACCCGCGTGACCAAGGTCGGCAACCGCAAGGGCGACAACGCCCCCATGGCTGTCATCGAGCTCATCCTCGAGCCCGTCAGCCCCAAGCAAGCTGTCGTCCGCGAGGCCGAGAAGGCCGCCAAGAAGACCGCTCCGAAGGCCGCCAAGGCCGAGGAGACCCCCGCGGCCGAGGCTCCGGCCGACGCCGAGGCACCGGCTGAGGAGTCGTCCGAGAAGGACGCCTGACGCCACCCTCGTCCTCCTGTGACGAGACGCTGAGCATCACCCACGAGGCCCGGTCTGTGATCCGTCACAGACCGGGCCTCGTGCGCTAGCGTCGGCCGAGGCCGGCGACGTCCGCGCCCGACGGACGACCGACGACGAGGGGAACCATGCGGTGAGCTGGATCGAGATCGTGCCCGCGGTGGTCGCGTGCGTCGTCGTGCTCGTGGCACCGGGGACGCTCGTCGCCCGCGCGGCCGGTGCACCGACCTGGCTGGCCCTGGGTCTCGGTCCCGGCCTGACCGTCGCCTACCTCACGGTGCTCGCGACCGTGCTGGCCCGCGCCGGTGTGGCCTGGACACCCGCCTCGGTGGGCCTCGTGACCGCGGGGAGCGTCGTGGCCGTGGTGCTCGTCGCCACCGTGCTGCGTCGCCTGCGCGCGGTGCCCCGACCTCTGACGGCGGTCCTGAGCGCGCTCGACGAGCGTGGCCCCGACAGCCCGTGGTCCCGTCGGCCGCTCGGCGGGTCAGCCGGGTCACCCGCGTCTCGCGGGACCGGCTCGGCCCCTCGCTCCTGGGCCAGACCCTCGACCTGGACGTGGCGGACGTGGACGGCAGCGGCGCTGCTGGTGTCCTCCGTCCTGGTGCTGGTGCCGACGGTCGTCGGGACCGCGTCGCCCGACGCGCCCCTCCAGCAGTGGGACGCCGTCTACCACCTCAACGGCCTCGCGCTCGTGCACGAGACGGGCGACGCGAGCCAGCTCAACGGTCTCTACGGTGACGGTGCGAGCGTCTACTACCCGACGGCATGGCACGCGGTGGTGTCGCTCGTGGTGGGGGCGGCGGGTACGCTCACCGCCTCGACGGTCACGGCCGCGGCGAACGCCTCGACCCTCGTGATGAGCCTCGTGTGGCTCGTCGGTGCCGCGGCCTTCGCACGTGCCGCCTTCCCGCGTCGTCCTGAGGTCACGGTGCTCGCCGCCGTCCTGGTCGCCGCCTTCTCGATGTTCCCCACGGTCCAGCTGAGCACGCTGGCACAGTGGCCCAACGGCCTGTCGACGACCCTCATCCCCGGTGCGGCTGCCGGGGTCCTGGTGTGCGTCCGCGCGTGGCGCTCGGGCGGCCCCGGCGGCAGGGCCGCCGGGCTGGTGGTGGGCGTGCTCGCCCTCGGCGCCGCCGGCGGTGTCGCCCTGGCGCAGCCGAGCGGCTTCGTCGGCCTCGTCGTGGTCCTCCTGCCCTTCGTCCTCACGGTCGCCTGGGTCGCCGCCCGCGACGCGTGGCGCGCCGGACGCCGCACGCTCGTGGTGGCGGTGCTCGCGACCCTCGCGGTGGTCGGTGCCGCTGGCGCCCTCGTGGTCGCGCGGTCCTCCGTCCTCGAGATGGTCCTCGGCTTCGCCCGGGCACCCCAGCGGGAGATCCCGGTGTCCGTGGTGCGCCTGCTCACCGACCAGGTCCTCAGCCCGGTGCCGGGCAACCTCGTGGTGTCGGTGCTGGTGGTGGTCGGGGCCGTGGCCCTCGTGCGCCGCCGGCAGGACCGCTGGCTCGTCGTGTCGGCAGCCCTCGTAGTCGTGCTCGCCGCTCTCGCGGCAGGGCCGGACAACCCGCTGCGCGTGCTCACCGGCATCTGGTACACCCAGGCGGCCCGCATCGAGGCCTTCTACCCGGTCCCGGCCTCCGTCCTGGCGGCTGTGGGTGCCGTCGCCGTCGTCGGACGGCTGCGCAGCAGCGAGCGGGTGCTGCGGGCGGCGCAGCGGCGCCCGTGGGTGGGCACCCCGGCGGGGCTGACCGTCCTGCTGCTGGTCGTCGCGCTGGTCACCTCGGCGGGCTTCCAGGCTCCCCAGCGTGCCGTCCGCTACGCCGAGGCCTACGACCCCGGCCGCATCGAGTGGGGCACGATGCTCTCGGCCGAGGAGATCGCGCTGCTGAGGGACCTCCCCGACCTCGTGGGGGAGGACGCCGTGGTCCTCGGGGATCCTTTCAACGGCTCGGCCTACGCCTGGTCGGTCGGGCGGACGCACGTGGTGTTCCCGCAGCTCAACCTCTCGGGCCTCGACCCCGCGCGGCAGTACCTCCTCGACCACTTCGACGACGTCCGGACCGACCCGTGGGTCTGCCGCTACGCCGAGAACCTCGGGGTCACCCACCTCTACCTGGACACCGCAGAGCCCGAGGACGGCGCGAAGCCGAGCCCGGCCCCGCGCGCCCTGCGCGACGTGGACGTCTCCGAGGGCTTCGTGCTCGTCGCGCAGGCGGGCACCGCGAGCCTCTACGAGGTCACCGCCTGTGACTGATGTGTCCGGCACCAGCGACCTCCCGGTGGTGCTGGTGCACGGCATCCGGACCTCCGCGACCATGTGGCGTGCGCAGGTGCTCGCCCTCGAGGCCGCCGGGCGCACCGTCCGTGCCGTGGACCTGCCCGGGCACGGGTCACGCCTCGGGACGCCGTTCACCGTCGACGGGTGCGAGCGGGTGGTGGTCGACGCGATCGACGAGGTCGGCGGCGAGGCGCTGCTCGTCGGCCTCTCGCTCGGCGGCTACCTGTCGATCGAGGTGGCGGCCCGCAACCCCGGCAAGGTCCGGGGACTGGTCGCCGCCGGCTGCTGCACCGACCCGCGGGTGCCCGCCCGGGCCGCCTGGACCCGGCTCGCCCGCTGGATCGAGCGGACCCCGGGGTCCGGCTCAGGGCTCAACGCCTTCATGGTGCGGGCCGCGCTCTCCCCGCAGGCGCAGGCGGACATCGCCGCGGGAGGGTTCGCGCTGCGGGTCATGTCGGAGGCTCTCGACGCGGTCGGGGTGCTCGACCCGCTGACCGCCCTGGAGCGGTCTGCCTGCCCGGTCTGGCTCGTCAACGGAGCCTGGGACCACTTCCGCACGCAGGAGCGTGCCTACCTCCGTGCCGCGGGGCGCAGCGGCCAGCCGGTCCGGCACGTCGTGGTGCCCGGCGCGCGGCACCTGGTGAGCCTCGACGCCCCGGTCGCGTTCTCCCGGGTGGTCCTGGAGGCCCTCGACACGGTCGACCCGCGGCGACGCTGAGGGCGAGACCGGCGGAGGCCCGCCCTGGCGCTCGACGGGCTGGCCCCGGACCTGGACCTCCTACCGGTCGAGCCCGGCCAGGTACCGGCCGACCATCCAGGCCTGGACGCGTCGCGCCAGCCCCGGCAGGCACCTCGCAGGCACGGACGCGAGCGCCGAGACGGCCGCGACGGTGAACCGGACCGCGCCGTCGTCGCCGCGATCCAGGCTGAACCGTTCGACGCCCGACACGGGGTGCCCGGGCAGGGTGGCGTAGGTGAACCCCGCGCGGTCCGGCTCGTCGACGACCTCGGTGACGCGGCAGGGGATCCGCAGCGCCAGCGGCCCGACGCCCAGCCGCAGCACGACGACCGTGCCCACGCGCAGCGGAAGGTCCGAGCTGCGCACGCGCAGGCCCGAGGCGAGCTGTGGACGCCAGCGGAAGAGGTCCGTCGCGGCCCCGTGCAGGTCCCGGCGGGCGAGGGTCGCCGTCCGCGAGGTCCGGAGGTAGCCGGTGGGCAGCAGGTGGTCGTCGCCTGACGGTGCGGTGTGCAGCGCGGCGGCGAGCCCGGGCGCCGAGGTCAGGGGCGCGGCGTCCCCGCGGGCCCGGGCGCGCCGACTCAGCAGGCGTGCCTGCGGTGCTTGCCGTGCCTCGGACGCGCTGCGCGAGCTCACCGGACCGTCCTGTCGGCGCCGGCCCCGCTCCTGGTCCGCGTCACGCGAACAGGTCCCAGGCCCGGGCCCCGCCGACCAGCGCGGCAGAGTTCGGGACCACGACCACCTCGTCGCCGAGCCTGTCGAGCACGGCCTGGGTGATCCGGCGGGAGTTGCCGCCGCCGATGTAGAGGCGGTCCCAGAGGAACACCGGGCGCAGGCCTTCCACGACGCGAGCCACGCGTCGCGACCAGAGCCCGTCGCCGAGCCGGTGGCGCTCGATCTCGCCGATGTACGCGTCGTAGGTGGTGCCGCGGCGGACCGGGGCGTGGGACAGCTCGAGGTGCGGTGCGACCCGACCGCCGTCGAAGTGCGCCGACCCGAGGCCGGTGCCGAGGGTGAGCACGAGCTCGAGCCCCGTGCCGGCGACGACGCCGGCCCCGTGGATCTCCGCGTCGTTGAGGACGAGCGTGGGGACACCGAGCCGGGACTCGAGCGCGGCGCGGGCGTCGAACCCTGCCCAGCGCTCGCGCAGGGCGGGGTCCACCCGGGAACGCGGTCCGGTGCGTGTGATGTAGTGCGGCGTGTGGATCACCACGCCGTGCCGGATCATCCCCGGCATCCCGAGGCTGACCCGGTCGGCCGCCGGGAGGTCCCGTGCGAGGCCCGCGACCGTCTCGACCAGCAGCTCGGGCGGCAGCGGGTAGGGCGTCGGGACCCGGACCGCCGGCGCGTGCGCCGTGCCTGCGGCGTCGAGGACCGCAGCCTTGATGCCACCCCCGCCGCAGTCGACCGAGAGCGTGAGGAGCGGGGGAGTGCCGGAGGGAGCCATGAGGTGCAGGATACGTCCACCCGGTGCGGGGACCGGGCTCCCGGTGCGTCATGATGGGTGCCGTGATCCGCATCAGACTCGACGTCTCCTACAGGGGGACAGACTTCGCCGGGTGGGCGGTCCAGCCAGGGCTGCGGACCGTCCAGGGCACCCTCGAGGAGGGGCTGGCACGCGTGCTGCGCGCCGACACGCGCCTCACCGTCGCCGGCAGGACCGACGCGGGGGTGCACTCCCGTGGGCAGGTGACGCACCTCGACGTCCCGCGCGAGGTGTGGGACACGGTGTCCGGGCGTGGCCACCGGACGGGGGAGCAGGCGCTGCTCTCGCGCATGACGGGGGTCCTGCCGACCGACGTCGTCGTCCGTGCGGTCTCGGTGGCACCGCCCGGCTTCGACGCACGCTTCAGCGCGCTCAGCCGGCGCTACCGGTACCGCATCGTCGACCGCCACGCGCTCCGTGACCCGTTGCGCGCCGACTGGGTGCTGTGGTCGAAGCGGCCCCTCGACGTCGACGCCATGCAGGCCGCCGTGCAGCCGCTCGTGGGGGTGCGGGACTTCAAGGCCTTCTGCCGGCCGCGACCCGGCGCGACGACCATCCGGCACCTCCAGGAGCTCACCTGGGAGCGCGTCGACGGCGGGCCTGACGACGGGCTGGTCGTGGCGAGCGTCCGCTCCGACGCGTTCTGCCACAACATGGTGCGCGCCCTCGTCGGCGCGTCGATGGCGGTCGGCCACGGGCAGCGCCCGGTCGGCTGGCCCGCGGAGGTGCTCCGCCGAGGCGAGCGGGACCCGCTCGCCGGGGTCGTCCCCCCGCACGGGCTCACCCTCGAGGAGGTCGAGTACCCGGACGACGCCGAGGTCGCCCTCCAGGCCGAGAGGTCGCGGGCCCGACGCATCGAGGAGCACGTCTGGCGCTAGCCGCAGCCGGCGTCGGACGTGCTCCTCGGGGAGGGATGTCGACCAGGGGGCAGGTCAGGGCTCGTCGACGACGTGCACCGCGGCCTCCTCGGCGCTCGCGGCCCCGCCGGCGATGCCTGCGTCGTCCGCGAAGGTGTCGTTGACGCGGCCGTCGAGCGCGTCGGGGTCCGCGACGAGACGTCCCGCACGGTCGGGCTGCGTGGCCTCGCGGTCGGGCTGGTCGAAGACCTCGGGCTCTTCCTCCGCGAGGCGCTGGTCGAGGGACTCGCCCTGGATCTCCTCGAGCGCGGTCTCGCCGAAGTGGTTGGTGCGCGGGCGCTCGGGCGGCGAGTAGCCCTCGTCGAGGACGTCGTCGACACCGCGGTCGGTGAGGGTGTCCTCCTGGGGGAGCTGGTCGCTGTCGCCCTCCGTGCCGAGGGCGCCGTCGGTGCTGGTTGCCGGTGTGTCTTCGCTCATCTCTCCACCGTGGCACCGTCCGGAGCCGCGCGCACCCGGAAGGGCCCTGCGCACCCGGGTCGGGGGGCCCGAGGGGTCACCGGCGGTCGTCGGGGCTCACCAGGAGAAATGAGCTCGCCCGGGACGTCCGCGAGACGGCACACTAGGGCGGTGGGACACATCGACATCAACGACGTCAGCTACTTCCTCCCCGACGGGCGTCCGTTGCTGTCGGGGGTCGACCTGCGGGTCGGCGACGGCGCCAAGGTCGCGCTCGTCGGCCCCAACGGTGCCGGGAAGACGACGCTCATGCGGATCGTCTCGGGCGACCTCGACGCGCACGAGGGCCGCGTCAACCGCAGCGGCGGCCTCGGCGTGATGCGCCAGCTCGTCGGCCGCATCGACGACGACCGCAGCATCCGCGACGTCCTCGTCGACCTCGCCTCGCCCGCCGTGCGTGCCGCTGGCCTCGAGCTGGCCGAGTCCGAGCTGCTGATGATGACCGTCGACGACGAGCCCACGCAGATGCGCTACGCGCAGGCGCTCTCCGACTGGGCCGACGCGGGCGGCTACGACGCCGAGAACGACTGGGACCACGTGACCGACGAGGTCCTGTCGATCCCCTTCGACTCCGCGCAGCACCGCCAGATGCGCACGCTCTCGGGCGGCGAGCAGAAGCGCCTGGTCATCACCTCGCTCCTGCGCGGACCCGACGAGGTCCTGCTCCTCGACGAGCCGGACAACTTCCTCGACGTGCCGACCAAGCGGTGGCTCGAGGAGCAGCTCGCCGCGAGCCGCAAGACGGTCCTGTTCATCAGCCACGACCGCGAGCTGCTCTCGCGGACCGCCACCCAGGTGGCGTCCCTCGAGCCCGGGGCGTCCGGCTCCTCGGTGTGGGTGCACGGCGGCGGCTTCGCCACCTACGCGGCCGCCCGTGAGGACCGCATGAGCCGGCTCGAGGAGCTGCGTCGCCGCTGGGACGAGGAGCACACCAAGCTCAAGGACCTCGTCAACGGGCTCAAGACCCGCGCCGCCTTCAACGACGGCCTCGCGAGCCGCTACCAGGCCGCCCAGACCCGGCTGCGCAAGTTCGAGGAGGCCGGGCCTCCCGAGGTCGTCGCCCGCGAGCAGAACGTCCGGGTGCGGCTGACCGGTGGGCGGACCGCCAAGCGCGCCGTCGTGGCCGAGAGGCTCGAGCTCACCGGGCTGATGAAGCCCTTCGACACCGAGATCTGGTTCGGCGACCGCGTGGCGGTGCTCGGCTCCAACGGCTCGGGCAAGTCGCACTTCATGCGGCTGCTCGCCGCCGGCGGCTCCGACCCGGCCGACCACGCCCCGGTCGTCGAGGGCATGCCTGCCTCGGGGGAGCCGGTCGCGCACACCGGCACCGTCACGCTCGGGTCGCGCGTGCGGCCCGGGTGGTTCGCGCAGAACCACGTGCACCCCGAGTGGGACGGGCGCACGCTCCTCGACATCCTGCACCGGGGCGAGGGCAGCCGCGACGGCATGAGCCGCGAGCCCGCGAGCAAGGCGCTCGACCGCTACGAGCTCGCCGGCCAGGCCGAGCAGCGCTTCGAGACGCTCTCCGGTGGCCAGCAGGCACGGTTCCAGATCCTGCTGCTCGAGCTCGGGGGAGCGACCCTGCTGCTCCTCGACGAGCCGACCGACAACCTCGACCTGCACTCCGCCGAGGCCCTCGAGGCGGGCCTGGCGCAGTTCGAGGGCACCGTCGTGGCGGTCACGCACGACCGCTGGTTCGCCCGGGGCTTCGAGCGCTTCCTCGTGTTCGGCGGCGACGGGCGGGTCCAGGCGACCCAGGAGCCCGTGTGGGACGTCGAACGGGTCCGCCGAGAGCGCTGAGCCGCAGGCGGGCCGGGCACCACCACCCGGGTGTCGGACCGGCCTATCCTGGAGGCATGGCTGTCCACAAGATCGTCCTCTTCTACGCCTTCACCCCGGTGCCCGACCCGCTCGCGCTCCAGCTGTGGCAGACGGCGCTCGCGGAGCGCTGGGACCTCACCGGCCGGGTCATCGTGTCGCAGCACGGCATCAACGCCACCCTCGGCGGCACGGTCGAGGACCTCAAGCAGTACGTGAAGACGACGCGCCGGTACCCCGGCTTCGCCGACATGGACGTCAAGTGGTCCGACGGGACCGGCGCGGACTTCCCGCGGCTGAGCGTCAAGGTCCGTCCCGAGCTGGTGAGCTTCGGCGCTCCCGACGAGCTCGAGGTCGGCCCCGACGGGATCGTCGGCGGCGGGACGCACCTGAGCCCGCAGGAGGTCGACGACCTGGTCGCGGCGCGCGGCGACGAGGTCGTGTTCTTCGACGGGCGCAACGCCTTCGAGGCTGAGATCGGACGCTTCAAGGGTGCCGTGGTCCCCGACGTCCGGACCACGCGCGACTTCGTCGCCGAGCTCGACTCGGGCCGCTACGACGACCTCAAGGGCCGCCCGGTCGTGACCTACTGCACCGGAGGCGTGCGCTGCGAGGTGCTGTCCGCGCTCATGACCGCCCGCGGCTTCGGCGAGGTCTACCAGATCGACGGCGGCATCGTCCGGTACGGCGAGACCTTCGGGACCTCGAGCCTCTGGGAGGGGTCGCTCTACGTGTTCGACGAGCGGATGCACGTCGACTTCGACCCGCAGACCGTCCCCCTGGGCAGCTGCGTGCTGTGCTCGGCGGCGACCGCCTCCTACGAGAACTGCGCGTCTCCGGCCTGCACGACCCTGCGGGTGGTGTGCGCCGGGTGCGCCGAGGAGGCGCGGGCGCAGGTGTGCCCCGTGTGCGCGGCGTCCGGGGCCGTCCCGGAGCCGGTCTCGGCCTGACCCGACCTCGCCCGCGCGGCTCTCGGGTAGTATCTGCTGCGGCTGGACCACCATCTGCTCCATGCTTCTGACACCGTCCCCCGTCGGCCACGTGCCGCGGGCCCGGACCCGAGGGTCCGGCGAGGGGTTCCGCGGACTTCTGCGGCGCCCCGCTGTGACGTAGTCGGTTTTGACCGGCGACCCGTGGAGCAGATAGTGTGACTAGTCGTTGTGCTTCCATACGTGACCGGTGCGCCCACTCGCTAGGTCTGAGACGGAGCGCTCGCCGACCTCGCCGGCCGCAGAACTCTGCGTCTGGCAAGAACACGATACGAAACGAAGGCTACGACCGTGCGTACGTACACCCCGAAGCCCGGCGACGTCCAGAGTGACTGGTACGTCATCGACGCGACCGATGTCGTCCTGGGCCGCCTCGCTACCCACGTGGCGACTCTGCTCCGTGGCAAGCACAAGGCCACCTTCGCTCCGCACGTCGACGGCGGTGACTTCGTCATCGTCATCAACGCGGACAAGGTCGCCCTGACCGGCAACAAGCGCGAGCAGAAGCTGGCCTACACCCACTCCGGCTACCCGGGTGGTCTGCGTGCTGTCGCGTACTCCGACCTGCTCGAGAAGCACCCGGAGCGCGCAGTGGAGAAGGCCGTCCGCGGCATGCTCCCGAAGACCACCCTCGGCCGCAACCAGCTGGGCAAGCTCAAGGTCTACCGTGGCACTGAGCACCCCCACGCTGCGCAGCAGCCGAAGCCGTTCGAGATCACCCAGGTCGCCCAGTAGGCCCCGCGCCTGCTGAGCAGACATACCAAGGACGCGAGGACATCACCGTGGCGGAGACCACCGTCGACATCGACGCGCTGGACGAAGAAGCACCCAGCACCTACACCTCTGAGACCACCGCCCCCGCGGGCCGTGGCCAGAGCATCACGGCGCCGGCCCAGGCCCTGGGACGTCGCAAGGAGGCGGTCGCACGCGTGCGTCTCGTCCCCGGCACCGGACAGTGGAAGATCAACGGGCGCACGCTCGAGGGCTACTTCCCGAACAAGGTCCACCAGCAGCTCGTCAACTCCCCGCTGAAGCTGGTCGACGTCGAGGGTCGCTTCGACGTCATCGCCCGCATCGTCGGTGGCGGCACGTCCGGCCAGGCCGGCGCACTGCGCCTCGGCATCGCCCGTGCCCTCAACGAGATCGACGAGGAGCACAACCGCGCGACCCTCAAGAAGGCTGGCTTCCTCACTCGCGACGCACGCGTCGTCGAGCGCAAGAAGGCCGGTCTCAAGAAGGCCCGCAAGGCACCGCAGTACTCCAAGCGCTGATCTCTCGCGCTCCGCGACGGCCCCGATGGTGACCCCATCGGGGCCGTTCGCCGTGTGACCGGCGGGCTGCGTACCCCCGTCGTCGTGAACTCTCTCTTCCCACAGGGGTGTACCAGCAGATGGCTCGTATCTTCGGAACAGACGGTGTGCGCGGACTCGCGAACCGTGATGTCACGGCCGAGATCGCTCTCGACCTCGCAGTCGCCGCCGCGCACGTCCTCGGCCAGCGCGGCGTCTTCTCGGGCCACCGCCCCAAGGCCGTCGTCGGACGCGACCCGCGCGCCTCGGGCGAGTTCCTCTCGGCCGCCGTGTGCGCCGGACTGGCGAGCGCCGGTGTCGACGTCGTCGACGTCGGCGTCGTGCCCACCCCCGCGGTGGCCTACCTGACCCACAGCATGGACGTCGACCTCGGCGTCATGCTCTCGGCGTCGCACAACCCGATGGAAGACAACGGGATCAAGTTCTTCGACCGTTCCGGCTACAAGCTGGCCGACGAGGTCGAGGACCAGATCGAGGCCCGCCTGCGCGCCGACTGGGACCGCCCGCTCGGCGCCGACGTCGGCCGCATGACGCAGGACTACACCGCCGTCTGGCGCTACGTCGACTTCCTCGTCTCGACCGTCCCGCACCGCCTCGACGGCCTCAAGGTCGTCGTCGACTCCGCCAACGGCGCGGCCAGCGAGGTCGGCCCCGAGGCCCTGCGCCGCGCGGGCGCCGAGGTCGTCGTCATCGGCTCGTACCCCGACGGCATCAACATCAACTCCGGCTACGGGGCCACCCACCCGCGGCGCATGGCCGCCGCGACCGTCGGCCACTGGGCCCACGCGGGCGTCTCCTTCGACGGCGACGCCGACCGCTGCATCGCCGCCGACGAGGACGGCAACATCGTCGACGGCGACCAGATCATGGGGATCCTCGCGCAGGCGCACGCCGAGCGCGGCACCCTCACCAACGGCACCCTGGTCACGACCGTGATGTCGAACCTCGGGCTCAAGCTCGCCATGCAGAAGTCCGGCATCCGCACCGTCGAGACCGCGGTCGGCGACCGCTACGTCCTCGAGGAGATGCGCCGCAGCGGCTACTCCGTCGGCGGAGAGCAGTCCGGCCACGTGCTGCTCACCGACTACGCCACCACCGGCGACGGGACGCTCACCGCCCTGCACCTGCTGAGCCGCCTGGCCGAGACCAAGAAGACGATGTCCGAGCTCGCCTCCGTCATCGGTCGCCTGCCGCAGGCCCTCGTCAACGTCAAGGGCGTCGACAAGAGCCGCGCCAGCGCCGACCCCGACGTCCTCGCCGCCGTCGCCGAGGCAGAGGCCGGGCTCGGCGAGACCGGACGCGTCCTGCTCCGACCCTCCGGGACCGAGTCGCTCGTGCGCGTCATGGTCGAGGCCGCGACCCAGGAGCAGGCCGACACGGTCGCCAACTCCCTCGCCGACGTCGTCCGTGAGCGCCTCGCCCTGTAGCGTCCGTGCCGGGCGAGGTGCGAGCCTCGCCCGGCACCCCCGCACGCACGGCTGACCCACGTCGAACTCCGCCACCGCTGACCCAGGAGCACCAGAGATGACCACCTCGACGTCCTTCCGCGACGCCGTCGAGCGCTACCTCGACACCTTCGACCGCGGTGTGCTGCCGATCGTCCAGGCCGGGCACCCGGTGCTGCGCCAGCCGGCCGCCGCCTACGACGGCCAGCTCGGCGACCTGCTCCCCGCGCTCCTGGACTCCATGCGCCTCACCATGGTCGACGCCCCCGGGGTCGGCCTCGCGGCCCCCCAGATCGGCATCGGGCTCCAGATCGCCGTCCTGCACGACGCCGGGTCCACCGACCCCGAGGACCCGCGCGAGCGCACCCCGCTCGAGCACCGCGTGCTGGTCAACCCCTCCTACGAGGGCGTCGGCGACGAGGTCCGCTCGTTCTACGAGGGGTGCCTCAGCGTCGAGGGCTACCAGGCCGTCGTCGCCCGGCACCGCACCGTGCGGCTCACCGGGCAGGACGAGACCGGTCGCGCCCTCGACGAGCAGCTCACCGGCTGGCCCGCGCGGATCGTCCAGCACGAGACCGACCACCTGCGCGGACAGCTGTACATCGACCACGCCGAGACCCGCTCGCTCGCGACGAACGACAACCTCGGCACCCTCTGGTCTGGTCCTTCTGGACTGACCGAGGCATCCGAGAGTCTCATCTTCCCGCTCGCCTGATCATCCTCACGGCCGATGCCGGCCCCTGAGACCCCGTGCTGAACTGTCAGGGACAGGTCGGGGTCACCCCCGATGCGGTCGCAGGTCCCGCGTTCCTACGCTGGTCCTAGCAGACCGACGCAGGGACGACGAGGGGACCGAGCACGTGCTGGAGCTGGCCGAGAGCGTGCTGCACACCGTCGAGACCTGGGCCGTCGGGCTCGCCGCCTCGCCCTGGGTGTTCGTCGTCCTGTTCGTGTTCGTCGTCGTCGACGCGTTCTTCCCGCCGGTGCCGAGCGAGACGCTCGTCATCGCGGTGGCGGCCTACGCCGTGTCGACCGGCGGACCGCCCCTCTGGGCCATCGTCGCCACCGCTGCCGTCGGAGCCGTGGTCGGTGACTCCACCGCCTACCTCCTCGGCCGACGCCTCGACATCCGCGGCTGGCGGCTGCTCCGCGCGCGGCGCGTCCAGACCGCCTTCGACTGGGCCGAGCGGTCCCTCGCCGCGCGACCCGCACGCTTCATCATCTCCGCGCGCTACGTGCCCGTCGGACGCGTCGCCGTCAACATGACCGCCGGGGCCATCCGTATCCCCGTCCCGCGGTTCCTCGCCCTCGCCGGCCTGGGCGGCGTCACCTGGGCCGTCTACTCGACCGTCATCGGCGTCGGGTCCGGCGTCTGGCTCGGCGACCGACCCCTGCTCGCCATGGCCGTGGGGGTCGTCGGCGGCATCGCCCTCGGGTACCTCGTCGACCTCGTCGTCGGACGGCTCCTCGGCGGCGCAGAGCTCCCCGGCCCCGCCGGGCGCCTGGAGACCGACGCCGAGACCGGCGCCGAGCCCGTCCCGGAGACCCCGGTCCCCGCGCTCCTCAGATCTTCCGGAGCCTGACCCGCTCCACCGAGTGGTCCGCACCCTTGTGCAGCACCAGCGTCGCGCGGCTGCGCGTCGGCGCCACGTTCTGCAGCAGGTTCGGCTCGTTGATCGTGTCCCAGATGTGCTCCGCACGCGCAGCAGCCTCGTCGTCGGACAGCGTCGCGTACCGGTGGAAGTACGACTCCGGCCGCGCGAAGGCCGTCGAGCGCAGCGACAAGAACCGGTCCACGTACCACTGCCGCACGTCGCTCGTCCTCGCGTCCACGTAGATCGAGAAGTCGAAGAAGTCGCTCACCGACAGGTCAGACCCCGACTGCGTCGCCCGCGCCGGCTGCAGCACGTTCAGGCCCTCGACGATGAGCACGTCCGGACGGTGCACCACCGTCTCCGCGCCCGGCACGATGTCGTACGTCAGGTGGTCGTACACCGGCGCCCGCACCTCAGGGCGTCCCGCCTTGACCTTCGACAAGAACCGGATGAGCGCCCGGCGGTCGTACGACTCCGGGAACCCCTTGCGCTCCATGAGGCCACGACGCTCGAGCTCCGCGTTCGGGTACAGGAAGCCGTCCGTCGTGACCAGCTCCACACGCGGCGTGTCCGGCCAGCGCGCCATCATCTCGCGCAGCACGCGCGCCGTCGTCGACTTGCCCACCGCGACCGAACCCGCGACCCCGATGACGTACGGCGTCCGCCCCGAGTCCTCCCGCAAGAACGTCGACGTCGCCTGGTGCAGGCTCGCCGCCGTCGACACGTACAGGTTCAGCAGGCGCGACAACGGGCGGTACACCGCGTCCACCTCCGCCAGGTCGACCGGGTCGCCGAGACCACGCAACCGGTCGACGTCGTCGTCGGTCAGCGGGAGAGGCGTCGACTCGGAGAGCCGGTACCACGCAGCCCTGTCGAGATCGACGTAGGGAGACGCAGGGACGATGTTCTGGGCGACCACCAGACGATTCTGCCTGATCGCCGAGCGGTGCGCGTCGTCTAGACTCTGGGACCATGTGCGGAATTGTTGGTTACGTCGGCTCGCAAGCCCCCTCCTCGCGCCCCCTCGAGGTGGCGCTCAACGGTCTCAAGCGGCTCGAGTACCGCGGGTACGACTCAGCGGGCATCGCCCTGGTCACCCCCGGCGCCGAGCACGTCATGTCGACCAAGAAGGCCGGAAAGCTGGTCAACCTCACGGCCGAGCTCGAGGCGCACCCCCTGCCCGAGGCCACCGCGTCCATCGGCCACACCCGCTGGGCCACCCACGGAGCGCCCAACGACCTCAACGCCCACCCCCACCTCGCCGACGGCGGACGCCTCGCCGTCATCCACAACGGCATCGTCGAGAACTTCGCCGCCCTGCGCCTCGAGCTCGCCGCCGACGGAGTGACCTTCCTCTCCGAGACCGACACCGAGGTCGCCGCGCACCTCCTCGCCAAGGAGCTCGCCGCAGCCGGCGACCTCACCGAGGCCATGCGCCGCACCGCCGTCCGCCTCGAGGGCACCTTCACCCTCCTCGCCGTCCACGCCGACCGGCCCGACACCGTCGTCGGCGCACGCCACGACTCCCCGCTCGTCGTCGGCCTCGGCGAGGGCGAGAACTTCCTCGGCTCCGACGTCGCAGCCTTCATCGCCTTCACCCGCGAGGCCCTCGAGCTCGGCCAGGACCAGATCGCCACCATCACCCCCGACGCCGTCTCCGTCATCGACTTCGACGGCACCACCGTCGAGCCCCGCCGCTTCACCGTCGACTGGGACGCCGACGCCGCCGAGAAGGGTGGCTTCGCCTCCTTCATGGACAAGGAGATCCACGACCAGCCCCAGGCCGTCGGCGACACCCTCCTCGGACGCACCGACCTCGAAGGACGCCTCGTCCTCGACGACCTGCGCATCGACGAGGCCGTCCTCCGCACCGTCGACAAGATCGTCGTCATCGCCTGCGGCACCGCCGCCTACGCCGGCCACGTCGCCAAGTACGCCATCGAGCACTGGTGCCGCATCCCCGTCGAGGTCGAGCTCGCCCACGAGTTCCGCTACCGCGACCCCGTCGTCAACGAGAAGACCCTCGTCGTCGCCATCACCCAGTCCGGCGAGACCATGGACACCCTCATGGCCGTCCGCCACGCCCGCGAGCAGGGCGCCAAGGTCATCTCCATCGTCAACACCCACGGGTCCACCATCCCCCGCGAGTCCGACGCCGTCCTCTACACCCACGCCGGCCCCGAGATCGCCGTCGCCTCCACCAAGGCGTTCCTCTCCCAGATCACCGCCGCGTACCTCCTCGGCCTCTACCTCGCCCAGCTGCGCGGCAACATGTTCCCCGACGAGATCGCCAAGATCTACGACGAGCTCCGCGACATGCCCGGCAAGATCCAAGAGGTCATCGACCGCGGCGGCCGCGTCCGCGAGATCGCCCGCTGGATGGCCGACACCTCCTCCGTCCTGTTCCTCGGACGCCACGTCGGGTTCCCCGTCGCCATGGAAGGCGCGCTCAAGCTCAAGGAGCTCGCCTACATCCACGCCGAAGGCTTCGCCGCCGGCGAGCTCAAGCACGGCCCCATCGCGCTCATCGAGCCCGGCCAGCCCGTGTTCGTCATCGTGCCCTCACCCCGGGGTCGCTACTCCCTCCACTCCAAGGTCATCTCCAACATCCAGGAGATCCGCGCCCGCGGAGCCCGCACCCTCGTCATCGCCGAAGACGGCGACGAGGCCGTCCTGCCCTTCGCCGACGAGGTCTTCTGGGTCCCGCAGGCACCGACGCTCCTGTCGCCGCTGCTCACCGTCGTCCCGCTCCAGATCTTCGCCTGCGAGCTCGCGACCGCCCGCGGCCTCGACGTCGACCAGCCCCGCAACCTCGCGAAGTCCGTCACGGTCGAGTGACCACGACCCACCCGCAGGCCACGGCCGTCGCCACCCACCCGGTGGCGGCGGCCGTCCGCGCGTCAGCGCCCACCACAGGACGCACCCCGTGATCGTCGGCGTCGGCGTCGACGTCGTCGACATCGCCCGCTTCATGGCCACCCTCGAGCGCGCGCCCCGCCTCCGCGAGAAGCTCTTCACCCCACCCGAGCGTGACCTCGCGCCGTCGTCGCTCGCCGCGCGCTTCGCCGCCAAAGAAGCCCTCGCCAAGGCCCTCGGGGCACCAGGCAACCTGCTCTGGCACGACTGCACCATCCCGCGCGTCCGCGGCGGGGCGCCCGTCGTCGAGGCACGGGGGACGGTGGCGGCACGGGCGGCGGAGCTCGGGGTGGCGTACTTCCACCTGTCGCTGTCGCACGACGGGGGCATCGCCACCGCCATGGTGGTGGCGGAGAGCTGACGTCTGTGTGGGGTCCGCGGGGCTCCGCGATCGACGGCGCGATCTCCGCGGCGTGCCTGGGCACGCCGTGCCAGGCCCACCACGATCGCGCCGACGATCGCTGCGCCCCGCTGCCTCGGGAGAGCTTCTGCTCGCCTGCGGCGTCGGGACGGCTCGCTGGCGCATCGCCTGACGGGGACGGCTCGCTGCGCATCGCCTGACGGGGGCGGCTTGCTGGCGCATCGTGCGCCGTTCGACGTCGGCCGGTCGAGGGGTGGTCGACCGGCCGACGTCGGGTCGTCCTAGCTGAGGTGCGGGACGACCTGGGACTCGAAGAGTTCGATGCCGGAGCGGTCGTAGGCGGCTTCGGAGAAGTATGTGATGGCGTACGTCATGCCGAGCTTCTCGAGGCGGTGGAGCTCTTCGGTGATCTGCTCGGGGGTGCCGACGAGGGGGCCCTGGCGGAGGGACTCGACGGTCTCGGCGGCCTTGCTGGGGACGGTCTTGGCGTAGTGCTCGCCGACCCAGGCCAGGCGGTCCTCGACGTCCTTGGCGGTCTCGCCGATGATCACGTTGTAGTTGGCGGACCGGGTGATCTCCGCGAAGTCGCGTCCCACGCGCTCGCAGTGGCCGCGGAGGATCTCCGACTTGGCCGTGAAGGTCTCGGCCGTGCCGTCGAAGTTCGTGTAGTCGGCGTGCTGCGCGGCGATGCGCAGCGTCTTCTTCTCGCCGCCGCCGGCGATCCACAGCGGGATGCCACCCTCCTGGAGGGGCAGCGGGTAGTTGCGGGCGCCGTCCACCTGGTAGTGCTTCCCGTCGAGGGTCGCCGTGCCCTCGGTCCACATCTGGCGCATGATCTGCACGCCCTCATCGAGCATGTCCAAGCGCTCGCCCGCACGCGGGAAGCCGTAGCCGTACGCGCGCCACTCGTGCTCGTACCAGCCCGCCCCGATGCCCATCTGCGCCCGGCCGCCGCTGATCACGTCGACGGTCGTCGCGACCTTCGCCAGGTACGCGGGGTTCCGGTACGCCATGCAGGTGCACATCTGGCCGAGCTTGACGCGCGACGTCGACGCCGCGAAGGCCGCCATGAGGGACCAGGCCTCGTGCGTGGCCTCCTCGGTCGGCTCGGGGACGGTGTGGAAGTGGTCGTAGACCCACACGGAGTCGAAGGCCGAGCCCTCGTCCGCGTGCTGGGCCAGGCCGTCCATGACGGCCCACTGGTCGGCTGGCGCGATGCCGGTGAGGTCCTGGCGCCAGCCCTGGGGGATGAAGAGTCCGAATCGCATGTGACCTACCTTACGGTCGGCGGCCTCCGGGCGCGGGGGAGCGGGCTGCACCCTGGTCCCTCCTGCACCTCTTCCCGCGTCCACCCTCGGAGCTCCGCCGTGTCTCGCACCGGTCGAGGTCAGAGGCCCTCTCGGGCATGATGGCGAGATGATCGAGGCACACGACGCGCGGTCTGTCCGCGCTGCTGAAGAGCCCCTGCTCGCCCGCGGCGAGCCCCTCATGCAGCGCGCCTCCTGGGCGCTCGCCGGCGTCGTCCTCCGCGAGCTGAGGTCGCGTCGTGAGTCGTCGGACGGTGCGAGTGCGGGTGCTGGTGCTGGTGCGCGTGCCGGCCTCGGTGCGCGTCGGGCCGGTGTCCGTGGGGCGACGGCTCGGCTGCTCGTCGGGTCGGGGAACAACGGCGGTGACACGCTCTTCGCGGGCGCCCGCCTCGCCGCGCGCGGGGTGCAGGTGAGCGCCGTGCTGCTCGACGACCGGGTGCACCCCGCGGGACTCGCAGCGCTGCGCGCCGCCGGTGGACGCGTCGTGCACGCCTCCGGGCGGACCGTCGATGAGGTCGCCCGGCACGTGGTCGCGGCCGACGTCGTCCTCGACGGGATCCTCGGCATCGGTGCCTCGGGCGGTCTCCGCGGGCTCGCCGCCGACGTGGTCGCCGCGGTCGTCGACCGGCTCGACCGGCTCGGGCGCGACGACCTCGGCGGCGCCGTGGCGCCGCGCCCGCTCGTCGTCGCCGTCGACGTCCCGAGCGGGACCGGGGTCGACGACGGCACGCTCCCGCCGGTCACAGCAGCGCGCACCGTGCCGACCGGACGGTCCGTGGTGCTCCGTGCCGACCGCACCGTGACCTTCGGCGCCGCCAAGCCCGGGCTCCTGCTGCCGCCCGCCGCCGCCCTCGCGGGCGAGGTGGAGGTCGTCGACCTCGGGCTGGGGCTCTCGACAGGCCGTCCGCGCCGCGACGACCACGTCGAGCGGACCCTGCGCCCCGGGGCCGTCCGGCGTCTCGAGCCCGCCGACCTCGTCCGGCTGGGCGTCGTCGCGGAGCCCTCGGGAGCGTCGCACAAGTACACGCGGGGTGTGCTCGGCGTCGTCGCCGGGACGGAGCGCTTCCCGGGGGCCGCCGTGCTCACCGTCTCGGGGGCGGTGCGGACCGGGATCGGGATGGTCCGGTACCTGGGCGACCCGTCGGTCACGACCGCCGTCCTGGCTGCCCGGCCCGAGGTGGTGCCAGCCGCCGGCCGCGTCCAGGCGTGGGCCGTGGGGTCGGGGATCCCCGCAGCCCCGTCGTCGGCGGACGACCCAGCCCGCTCGCAGCGCACCCGGGTGCGGCACGCCCTCGCCCAGGCCACCGGCGAGCTGTCCTCCGACGTCGTCGGCGACGCGGTGCCGGTGGTCGTCGACGCGGGAGCCCTGCCGCTGCTGCCGGACCGCTGCCCGCCCTGGGTGGTGCTCACCCCGCACGCCGGCGAGCTCGCCGAGCTGCTGCGCTCGCGCGGGGACCAGGTCGAGCGTGCCGAGGTCGAGGCCGAGCCGCTCCGCTGGGCGCGACGTGCCCGCGACCTCACCGGTGCGACTGTCCTGCTCAAGGGTGCGGTCACCGTGGTCGTCGGACCTACGGGTGCCTACGCCCAGGCCGACGGACCCTCCTGGCTGTCGACCGCGGGGGCTGGCGACGTCCTCACCGGGGTGCTCGGATCGCTGCTGGCGGCGCACTCGGTCGACGCCGTCAAGGACCCCGGGCTGCCGGCGCTGCTCGCGGCGAGCGCCGCGCTGCTGCACGGGCGCGCCGCGCACCGCGCGAACCCCGGCGGACCCGTGGCCGCTCTCGACGTCGCCGACGCCCTGCCCGGGACCGTCGCCGAGCTGCTGCGCAGGCGCGGATGACGTCACAGCACACGAGCGACGGGGACCTCGTGCCGGGGCTGGTCGTCGACCTCCAGGCCGGGCTGAGACAGGCCAGGTCCAGCCGCCGCTATCTCCTCGGTATCGCTGGCGCACCGGGTGCTGGGAAGTCGACCCTCGCGGAGCGGCTGGTCGACGCGCTGCGGGCCGCAGGGGTCCCAGCGGTGCTCGTCCCCATGGACGGCTTCCACCTGGCCCAGCGCGAGCTGGACCGCCTCGACCGCGCCGACCGCAAGGGGGCTCCGGACACCTTCGACGTCGGCGGGTACGTGGCGCTGCTCGCACGCCTGCGCGACGCGACCGACGCGGTCTACGCCCCGGAGTTCCGACGGGAGATCGAGGAGCCGGTCGCCGGCGCCGTCCGGGTCGGCCCGGAGGTCGAGGTGGTCGTCACCGAGGGCAACTACCTGCTGCTCGACGACGGCCCGTGGTCCGCGGTGCGCGACCTGCTCGACCAGAGCTGGTTCCTCGAGGTGCCCGACGCCCTGCGCCGGGAGCGCCTCGTCGCACGGCACGAGCGCTACGGACGCAGCCCGCACGACGCCCGGGAGTGGGCCCTGGGCCCGGACGAGCGCAACGCCGTGCTGGTCGCGGCGTCCGCCGCACGGGCCGACCGGACGGTGCGGCTCGCCGACGAAGGGTGACGGTCGCTCTGCGGGAGTGCGCTGTCAGGTCGAGAGCAGGGAGCGGGGCGATCCCGAGGAGAAGCCGGGTCGGTCGGTGCCAGCGAGTCCTCCCGTGACATCCTGGAGCGTGACCAGCCGCTACTTCCCCGCCCGCGCCGTCGTCGACCTCGGGGCGATCCGCTCCAACGTCACCGAGCTCGCGCGCCGCGCCGCCCCCTCTGCCGACCGCCAGGCGCAGGTCCTCGCCGTGGTCAAGGCCGACGGCTACGGGCACGGCCTGGTGCCGGCCGCCCGGGCCGCCGTCGCCGGCGGCGCGACGTGGCTCGGCGCCGCCCAGGCGCAGGAGGCGCTCGACCTGCGCGCCGCAGGGGTGACCACCCGCCTCCTCACCTGGCTCGCCGCCCCCGGGGCGCCCTACGCAGAGCTGCTGCGCGCCGACGTCGACGTGTCGGTCGCCGACGTCTGGGCCCTCGACGCGGTCGTGGCGGCAGCACGCGAGACCGGCCGCACGGCCCGGGTCCACGTGAAGGTCGACACCGGGCTGGGCCGCAACGGCGTCATGCCGGACGAGCTCGGCGACGTCCTCGCCCGCGCCGTCCAGGCGCAGTCGGAGGGGGTGCTCGAGGTCGTCGGCATCTGGTCGCACCTCGCGCTCGCGGACGAGCCGGAGCACCCGAGCGTGCTCGCTCAGGCCGAGGCCTTCGACGACGCCGTGCGTCTCGCGGAGCGTGCCGGTGCCCACCTCGAGGTGCGGCACCTGGCCAACTCGGCCGCCACGCTCACCGCTCCGCGGCTGCACTACGACCTCGTGCGCCCCGGCCTCGCCGTCTACGGGCTGAGCCCGGTGCCCGACCTCGGCGGGCCCGGCGACTACGGCCTGGTCCCGGCGATGACGCTCGAGGCGCGCCTCGCGACCGTCAAGCGCGTCCCCGCCGGGCACGGGGTGTCGTACGGGCACCGCTACACGACTACCGAGGACACCGTGCTGGGTGTCGTCCCCGTGGGGTACGCCGACGGGGTCCCGCGCCACGCCTCGGGCGGGCCCGGCACGACCGGGGGGCCGGTCCGGGTCGGGTCGGGCGCGACGGCCAGGACGCTCGGTGTCGCCGGCCGGGTGTGCATGGACCAGGTGGTCGTCGACCTCGGACCGGCGGCGACCGAGGCGGCGGGGGACACCGTGGTGCTCTTCGGCAGCGGTGCCGACGGCGGCCCGACCGCCCAGGACTGGGCCGACGCGGCAGGCACCATCAGCTACGAGATCACCACCCGCCTCGGCGCGCGCGTGCCGCGCGTGTACGTCGGGGGACCGGAGGACGGCGCCCCGACCGGGCAGGGCGAGACCTCCGAGCCCCCGACAGGGAGCTGACACCGGGCCGGACCACGCGACGACACCAGCACCTGGCGTGCCGCGCGATACTGGTCGGGTGGAACGTACATCGCACCTCACGACCGACCTCCCCGACGCCGACTCGACCCGTGCACTCGGGCGGGCCCTCGCGGGCCTCCTGCAGCCGGGCGACCTGGTCATGCTCACCGGTGACCTGGGCGCGGGGAAGACGACCCTGACCCAGGGCATCGGCTCCGGGCTGGACGTCCGGGGCCAGGTGGCCTCGCCGACCTTCGTCATCGCGCGCGTGCACCCGCCGCTCGGCGACGGACCCGCGCTGGTGCACGTCGACGCGTACCGGCTCGGCTCGCTCGAGGAGGTCGACGCGCTCGACCTCGACGCCAGCCTCGAGGAGTCGGTGACGGTCGTCGAGTGGGGTCGCGGCCTGGTCGAGTCGATCGCCCGCGACCGCCTCGAGGTGACGATCTCCCGACCCCGCGGGACGGGCGACGGCACGGCCGAGGCCTCTGCGGAGGCGCTCGACGCGATCCTCGAGGACGCCGAGACCGGCACCCGCCAGGTGACGATCGAAGGGTTCGGCGCCCGGTGGGCCGGCCTGGACCTGCCCGGGGCGACAGCCCTCGAGCCGACGCGGGCTCCCGCCGACCCCGCCGAGTCAGTAGGCTGAGGACGTGGCAGTTCTAGCGCTCGACACGTCAGCGGCGGTGGCCGTCGCACTCCTCGACGACCTGGGGACGCAGCTCGCTGCACGCCGGGTGGTCGAGCAGCGCCGCCACGCCGAGCTCCTCGCCCCCATGATCGAAGAGGTCCTCGCCGAGGCGGGCCTGCGACCGGGGGACCTCAAGGCCGTGGTGGTCGGCACGGGCCCCGCGCCCTTCACCGGCCTGCGCGTCGGTCTGGTCACCGCCCGGACCATGGCCCGGGCGCTCGAGATCCCGGTGTTCGGCATCTCGAGCCTCGACGCGATCGCCTCCGAGACGGCCGAGGTCTTCGACCTGCCGCACGACGCCCACGTGCTCGTCGCCGCCGACGCCCGCCGCCGCGAGGTCTACTACGCCCGCTACACCGTCGACGAGGTCGGGGTGCTCGGCGCGCGCGCCGTGCACACCACGACGGGCCCGGAGGTCGGGTCGGCCGCCGACGTGGTCGCCGCCGGCCTGGCCGAGGGAGCCGTCGTCGTCGGTCAGGGCACGGAGCTGTACCCCGAGGCCTTCGAGGGCACCCACACCCGTGAGGGCGCCCCGTGCCTGCCCGACCCCGCGTACCTCGCACGCCTGGCCCTCGCCCGTGTCGCCCAGGGCGAGCAGATGTCGAGCGAGCCGCTGTACCTGCGGCGTCCCGACGCCCAGGAGCCCGCCGCGCCGAAGCGGGCGACCTGATGGCCGACCCCGCAGGCGTGGCCTCAGCCTCAGGACCCGGCTCGGCGTCACGGACGCAGGCCCGGGTGCGCCCGCTCCGGGCGAGCGACCTGCCGCAGGTCGTCGGCCTCGAGGTCGAGCTGTTCGGGCGTGGTGCGTGGAGCTACGGCATGCTCGCCGAGGAGCTCGGCGGCGTCGGACGCTGGTACGTCGCGGCCGAGGAGGTCCGGCTCGACCGCGCCGGCCCCGGTGACGTGGTCGGGTACGCGGGCCTGTGGTTCGACGGGGAGATCACGCAGGTCATGACCCTCGGCGTCGCGACCCGTGCCCAGCACTGCGGGATCGGCTCGCAGCTGCTCGTCGCCCTCGTCGACCGCTCGCGCCAGCTCGGCGCCACTGGGGTCCTGCTCGAGGTCGCGGTGACCAACGCGGCGGCGATCACCATGTACGAGAAGTTCGGCTTCGTGCGCCTCGGACTGCGCAAGCGGTACTACCAGCCCGAGGACGTCGACGCGTACACCATGCGCCTCGACCTGACTGCGGTCTCGGTGCCCGCAGAGCCCTCGGCGACGGCCCCCTCGGCGGTCTCCGACCCCGCCGGTGCCGCACCCGCAGCCGCCGCTCCCTCGGCGAACGCCGGCCCCAGCACGCCCCCCGCGACATCCCAGGAGACCTCGTGAGCGACCACGCCGTCGACCTCGACGAGCGCCGCGCCCGCGTGCTCGTCGGCCCGGCCGGTCTCCAGGGGCTGCTCGACTCCGGCAAGCCGCTCACGGTGCTCGACGTCCGCTGGGCCCTCGGCCGCACCGACGGACGAGCGCAGTACGAGTCGGGCCACGTGCCCGGTGCGGTCTTCGTCGACCTCGAGACCGAGCTCGCCGGCCCTGCCTCGCCGGCGGTCGGTCGGCACCCGCTGCCCACCCTCGGGTCGCTCCAGGACTCCGCACGCAGCTGGGGCGTCCGACGTGGCGTCCCGGTGGTCGTGTACGACGACGTGTCGGGTACCTCTGCCGCACGCGCGTGGTGGCTGCTCCGCTGGGCCGGGGTCGACGACGTCCGGATCCTCGACGGCGGCCTGAGCGCCTGGGTCGCGCGCGGCGGGGAGCTCGAGAGCGGCGACGTGGTGGTCCCGGAGAGCGACATCACCCTCTCGAGCGGTCGCATGCCCGTGGTCGACGCCGACGCTGCCCTGCAGACCGCATCCGACGGCGTCCTGCTCGACGCCCGTGCCGGCGAGCGGTTCCGCGGCGAGACCGAGCCCGTCGACCCGCAGGCGGGGCACGTCCCCGGCGCGGTGAGCCTGCCGACCGTTGGGAACCTCGACGGCTCCGGGAGGATGCTGCCCGCAGAGGCCCTGCTCGAGAGGTTCGTCTCCGCGGGTGTGGTTCCCGAGGCGCCGCGTCCCGGGACGGACGGCCCGCGCCAGGTCGCCGTCTACTGCGGCTCGGGCGTCACCGCCTCCCACCAGGTCGCCGCTCTCGCGAGCCTCGGCATCGACGCCGCCCTGTACCCCGGCTCGTGGTCCCAGTGGTCGAACGACCCGGAGCGCCCGGTCGCCGTCGGCGCCTGAGGGCTCGTCCTCGACCGTCGGCCACGGGGCTCGCGATGGCGTGCGACCCGCAGCCTGCCCGCCTCCCGAGGCTGAGTCTGGTGTCTCTGCGACCCTCCGCGGTGTCCTAGGCTGAGAGCATGTCTGCGCCCCTCATCCTCGGCATCGAGAGCTCGTGCGACGAGACCGGTGTCGCCCTGGTCCGCGGGAACGACCTGCTGGTCGACGCGGTCGCCAGCTCGGTCGACGAGCACGCCCGGTTCGGCGGCATCATCCCCGAGGTCGCCTCACGTGCTCACCTCGAGGCCATGGTGCCCACCCTCGAGCGCGCGCTCGACGAGGCCGGCGTCCGGCTCTCCGACGTCGACGCGATCGCCGTGACCGCCGGTCCGGGCCTGGTCGGTCCGCTGACGGTCGGTGCGTCGGCGGCGAAGGCGCTCGCGGTGGCCCTCGGCAAGCCCCTCTACGGGGTGAACCACGTGGTCGGCCACGCGGCCGTCGACCAGCTGGTGCACGGCGAGTTCCCCGAGCGGTTCATGGCTCTGGTGGTCTCCGGCGGCCACTCGTCGCTGCTCCTCGTCGACGACATCGCGACCGACGTGACCGAGCTCGGCTCGACCCTCGACGACGCAGCGGGCGAGGCCTTCGACAAGGTGGGCCGCCTGCTCGGCCTGCCCTACCCGGGCGGGCCGCACGTGGACCGTCTGGCCCGCGAGGGCGACCCGACGGCCATCCGGTTCCCGCGCGGTCTCACCGCCGCGAAGGACCAGGCCAAGCACATGTACGACTTCTCGTTCTCCGGCCTTAAGACGGCCGTGGCCCGCTGGGTCGAGGCGCACACCGACTCCGGCGCGCCGATCCCCACGGCGGACGTCGCGGCGTCCTTCGCGGCGGCTGTCGCGGACGTCCTCACCGCCAAGACGATCGCGGCGTGCGAGCGCAACGGTGTCGACACCCTCGTCATCGGCGGAGGGTTCTCGGCGAACTCGCAGCTGCGCGACCTCGCGGCCGAGCGCTGCGCGGCGGCGGGCATCACCCTGCGCATCCCGCCGATCCGCTACTGCACCGACAACGGCGCGATGATCGCGGCCCTCGGCTCCGCCGTCGTGCGGGCAGGCGTCGCCCCGTCGAGCCTCGACATCCCCGTCGACTCCTCGATGCCCCTCACGACCGTCAGCGTCTAGCCGTACCGTCGCACAGCTGCCGAGCTCGTGACTTCGGAGCGAGATCGATCCGTCTACGGCACGAACTCGCTCGGAGCTCACGAACTCGCTCGGAGCTCACGAGCTCGCGAGTCTTCTCAGCAACCGCCACCCACGGCCTGCCACGAAGAACACCACGGCGACGGTCGCCAGGCCGACAAGAGGTCCGGGGCCCTCGAACGACATCCCGATGCTGTCGGCGGAGCTCGTCGCCACGACGTCGCTCCAGAGGTACCACCCGGTGACGGTCGTCGGTCCGGGGCCCGCCGCGGCGCTGCCGTCGAGCAGCCCGGCGACGTAGACGGCCGCGCCCGCCATCCAGGCGACGGCCACGACGAATGCCGCCGCCCCACCGGTCCACCACCGGGGGAGCGGACGCCCCTCGGCCTCCTTGTAGCCCGCGGCGAGCATGCGCAGCGACCCGAGCCCGGCGACGGCCTCCCGCATCCCGCCGTCTGCCGCTGCGGCGACGAGCTCTGCCTCGACGTCGCGCCGCACCTCGCGGGAGCGGCGGGCCGGGAGGTCTTCGAGGAGGACGGACAGGCGCGTGGTCACCGCAGCGAGCCTGAGCCGGTCCGCGGTACCGAGGCGAGGGGGCGTGGCGATCGTCATCGGTCGGCTCCGGTCGTCGAGGGCGAGGGCGAGGGCGAGGGCGAGGGCGAGGCGGTGGTCGCGGTGCCGGGCGTCGTCGCACCGGCCGAGCCCCACGCCGCGTCGGAGGCGCTGCTCGCGGGGCTGGCACCGCTGGCGAGCGCGCGCACGACGGCGTCGAGTGCCGTCCACCCGGCGACCCCGTCGGTCAGGCTCGCGTGGCCAGCGGGCGTCGGCCTGTAGTACTTGCGGGCCGGTCCGCTCGTCGAGGGGACGAGGTGCGCCGCGAGGAGCCCGTCCCGCTCGAGCCGGGTGAGGACGGGGTAGACGGTCCCGGTGGTCAGCGACCCGAGCCCGGCGGCCTGCAGCCGGGTGACGAGCTCGTAGCCGTAGGACTCTCCGGCCGCGAGGGCTGCCAGCACGAGGGTCGGGAGCACACCCTTGAGGAGCTGCGTGTCGTGCGGAGCCGTCATCACCCAATCAGCCTATACCCACTACCTGGCGATGCCCACTACCGGGCAGGTGCGTGCGCTGGTCGGCGGGTGCCAGCAGCTGGCGCTGGCTACAGCGGCTTGCCGGCGCGCATCTCGGCGACGAGCGACGCGACGACCGCGTCGAGCTCGCCGCCGTTGCGCCGGGCGACGGCGCGCTGACGCTGGTACCCGGCGCCTCGGCGCATGATCGTGCGGATGCCGTCGAGCTCGGTGAGGCAGCCGAGGCGCTGGGCGACCGGCTCGAGCTCGACGAGCAGCTTCGAGATCGCGTCGGTGACGAGCTCCTCGTTGCCGGCCCGGTCGAGGATGACGATCGCGTCCATGCCGTAGCGGGCCGATCGCCACTTGTTCTCCTGCGCGAACCACGGCTGGATCGTCGGGAGCTCCTTGCCCTGGTCGAGCAGCGTCGACAGGTGCTCGACGAGGCAGTGGTTGAGCGCGGCGAACGCGAGCACCTCGGTGATGTTCGACGCGCCGTCGCAGATGCGCGTCTCGAGGGTCCCGAACCGGGGGGAGGGGCGCAGGTCCCACCGGACCTCGTCGAACTGGTCGATGACGCCGGTGTGCATCATGTCGGCGACGTAGCCCTCGAGCTGTTCCCACTCCTCGAACTGGAAGCCGAGGCCCGCGGTCGGCAGCTGCTGGAACATCAGCGCGCGGTTGGAGGCGTAGCCGGTGTCCTTGCCGCCCCAGAACGGGCTCGAGGCGGACAGCGACTGGAACATGCCGAAGTAGCCCAGCATGGCGCGCGAGATGGGCAGCACCTTGTCGCGGTCCTCGATGCCGACGTGCACGTGCACGCCGTAGATGAGCATCTGCCGGCCCCACCACTGGGTCCGGTCGATGAGGGTCGCGTAGCGCTCCTTGTCGGTGACCTTCTGCTGCGCCCACCGGGCGAAGGGGTGCGTCCCGGCGGACATGAGCTCGACCCGCAGCGGGTCGGTGACCTCACGGATCTCCTCCATGCTGCGCACGAGGTCGTCGCCGGCCTGTCGGACCGTCCGCGAGACGCCCGAGACGACCTCGACGGTGTTGAGCAGCAGCTCCTGGCGGATGTGCGGGTGCTGCGACCCGTCGGCCGGGGCGACCGCGTCGAGGACCGTCTGGGCGACCTGCCGCAGGTCGCCGGAGTCCTTGTCGACGAGGGCGAGCTCCCACTCGATGCCGACGGTCGACCGCTCCGACTGGGCGAAGGGCAGGTGCATGGTCACTCCGAGTCTGACGGGCTGCCGGGCGTGGAGCCGGGCGTGGTGGTGGGTGCAGCCGGGGACCCGAGGGGCTCGACGACCAGGATCTGCTGGCTGCCGGCGACCCGGGTGAGGACGAGCGTAGCCTCGGCGGACCCCTTGAGCGCGAGCTGGGCGCGCAGCGACTCGGGGGTCACGGCCGTGCCGCGCTTCTTGATCGTCACGCGGCCGACGTCGCGGGCCCGCAGGTAGCTCTTGAGACGCTTGACGCCGAAGGGCATCGTGTCGAGGACCCGGTACCCGGTGGCGAGGGGCACCTGCCCGGCGTCGTCGTGCCGGGTGTCTGTGGTGACGTAGGCGATCGTGCGGTCGAGGAGCCGGCCGTCGAGCTCTCGCGAGAGGTCTGCGACGAGCCCCGCCCGGATCACGGCACCGTCGGGCTCGTAGAGGTACCGGCCGACGCCGTCGACTCCCTCGACGGCGTCGGGCAGCGTCTCGCCCTCGCCTGTGCCGGTCCCGATGCCGTCGCCGCGGTAGGTGCGTGCGGAGGTCTGCCCGCCGTCGGTGCGCAGGAGCAGCGCCGATCGTCCGGGGCCGTCGGGGGCCAGCGGGCCGAACCAGAGCCCGGCCTCGACGACGTCGCCGTCGACCGAGACCCACTGCGCCTCGCAGTCCTGGGGCAGGCCCTCGTGCGGGATGCCGGGCCCGACCTTGATGCCGACGGCCGGGACCTGGTCGCGGAGCGCCCAGACGTCGTCGAGGGCGGGGGCGTAGGCCTTCGGGTCGAAGATCCGCTTGCCGGAACGGGTGCGGCGGGCCGGGTCGGCGTAGATGCCGCCGGTGCCGCCGGTGAGCCCCTCGGCGGCGAGGTCGAGGGCGAGGCCGTCGGCGTGACGGACGACGGCCTCGGGGAAGGCGCGCAGGTTCACCGTGGCGACGGCGGCGGTCGCCTCGTCGAGGTCGGTCGCCAGGACCGTGAGTCCCACGCCGGCGAAGGCCATCGAGTCGGCACCGATCCCGCAGGTGAGGTCCGCGACGGTGGTGATGCCGGCGGCGAGGTAGCGCTGCGCGTGGTGCGCGGCGACCACGAGGCGTGTGGCCTGCTCGAGCCCCGCCGGGGTGAACAGCATCCCGTCGGCGAAGGGCCCGAACTTCGGCTCGGCCTTGGCGCGCAGTCGCGACTGGGTGAGGACCAGCGCGACGACCTCGGGGTCGAAGCCCTTGGCCCGCAGCCGTTCGGAGAGGACCATCGCGAGCTTCTCCTCGTAGGGCGGGAGGGCGTTGAGCAGGGCCCACGCCTCCTGGTCGAGCAGCTTGGCGAGCGCGGACGGTTCCATCCCGCGATCTTTTCACGACTGCCGCCCTGCGGCTGGCCGTGCTCACGCCCGCGGACGCCCGCGGACGGTCTGGTCGGGCTCCAGGGCTCCAGGGCTCCAGAGCCCCCGAGCGTCCGTCGAGCCGTCATGCGCCGTTCACCCTGCCGTCGCCGAAGCGTCCATAGAGCCCTCCTAGTGTGGACAGCGCGTCCACAGCCGTGGTGCGCACCGCACCGGCTCCGGAGGGCACGTGACGAGAACGGCACGCGACCGCGTGATCATCTTCGACTTCGACGGCACCATCACCGTCGGAGACGGCCCTGTGCTCGCCTACGCCGCGCAGGTCGCGACGCGGCTCGCCCCGGGCCTCGCCGACGGCTTCCGGGCTGCCGTCACAGCCGGGCTGCACGGCGAGACCAGCACGACCAGCACCAGCACGACCAGCACGAGCACCACCACCACGAGCACCGGCACCACGAGCACCGGCACCAGCAGCGTCCTCACGGCAGACGCCGTCGACGACTACGACCTCGTCCGTCAGGTCGCCCTCCTCCACGGGGCCGACACCGCGCTGCTGTCGGCGGCCTACCTGGCCAGCCGTGAGCTGCTGGCGACCGAGAAGGCCCCCATCGCCGCACCGGCCCTGGAACCGGCGCGAGGGACCCGGGCACCCGACGACCTCGCCTCCTGGCTCCGCAGGCTCAGCACCCAGACGTACCTCGTGCTCGCGACCAACGCACCGAGCACCGGTCTCGACCGGGCGCTCGCGGTCCTCGGCGTCACCGACGCCTTCGACGAGGTCCGCACCTCGGTCGGCAAGCCCGACGGGATGCACGCGCTCGTCGACGAGATGCTCGCCCGCGGTCCCGTCCTGAGCGTCGGCGACGTCTGGCACAACGACCTCGAGCCCGTCTGGGCCCGCGGCGCCACGACAGCCCTCCTGACCCGCGCCGGAGCCGGCGACGCCCGGGCGACGTACCGCGCCGACACCCTCGGCGGGCTCGCCCCCAGCATCACCGCCTGGGCCTCGGCAGCGCCCGACCTCCGCCGGCCGCACCACGCACCCCCTGTCCAGCACCTCACCAGCACCGCTCCCTCCACCTCTCACCGCACCGCACCCACCACCGCAAAGGCAGACCTGTGAAGCTCACGAAGCTGGCACTCACCTCCGTCGCTCTCCTCACCCTCGGCTCGCTCGCCGCCTGCAGCTCCGACGCCTCCGGGAGCACCGACGGCGGCCCGGCCGCCGACCCGACCTCCCTCACCCTCGCGCTCGTCCCCTCGCAGGACCAGGGCGGGCTCGTGGACACCGCCAAGCCGCTCACCGACTTCCTCACCGACGAGCTCGGCATCGAGGTCACCGGGGTCGTCTCGAAGGACTACCAGGCCGCCGTCGAGGCGATGGGCGCGGGCCAGGCGCAGATCGGCTTCCTGCCCTCGCTCCAGCTGTGGCAGGCCTCCGACATGTACGACGCGTCCGTCGTCCTGCAGACCGAGCGCAACGGCAACATCTCGTACCCCGCGCAGCTCATGACGAACAACCCGGACAAGTACTGCGACGACACCCCGGTCGAGCGCGACGGCAAGCTGTTCTGCAACGGCGCCGACGCACTCGTCGGCCCGGCCGGACTCGACTCGATCACCAAGGTCGAGGGCGCCAAGGTCGCGCTCCTCGGCCCGGGCTCGCCGGCCGGCTACATCTACCCGGTGCTCGCGCTGAAGAACGCCGGCATCGACACCGACAACGGCATCGAGCAGATCCCCGTGACCACCAACGACGCGAGCGTCCTCGCGGTCTACAACGGTGACGCCGAGGTCGGCTTCAGCTTCTGGGACGCCCGCGACATCGTCACCAAGGACGTCCCGGACGTCGGCCAGGAGGTCGTCGTCTTCGCGCTCACCGACGAGATCCCCAACGACGGCGTCGCCCTGTCGGCCGACCTGTCGCCCGAGCTCCAGGACAAGATCACGACCGCGCTCGCGGACTACTCGAGCACCCCCGAGGGCTCGCAGATCCTCACGGACATCTACTCGATCTCCAAGCTCGCCCCGGCCGACCCCTCGACGCTCGACGTCGTCGCGCAGGCCGCCGAGAAGCTCGGTCTCCAGTGACCGTCGCTCCCCAGCAGGTGACGTCCCGCTCCTGGCCCGTCCGGGTGCGGGACGTCACCGTGCGCTACCCCGGCGGCGTGACCGCCCTGGACGGCGTGACCCTCGACATCGAGGCGGGCGAGATGGTCTCGGTGGTCGGGCTCTCCGGATCGGGGAAGTCCACGCTGATTCGCACCATCAACGGGCTCGTCCCGGTCACCTCGGGCGAGGTCACCGTCGGAGAGCACACCCTCGGGTCGCTCTCAAGCCGCCAGACGTGCGCCGTCCGCGGCAGCATCGGCATGATCTTCCAGGGCTTCAACCTCGCCAAGCGCACGACGGTCCTCAACAACGTGCTCGTCGGGCGCCTCGCGCACACCCCCACGTGGCGCACCCTGCTCGGCGCGTACACCGCGGCCGACAAGCAGCTCGCCTTCGAGGCGCTCGACCGCGTCGGGATCCTTGACAAGACGTGGCAGCGCGCGTCGAACCTCTCCGGCGGGCAGCAGCAGCGCGTCGCGATCGCGCGAGCCCTCACGCAGGAGCCCCGCATCGTCCTCGCCGACGAGCCCGTCGCCAGCCTCGACCCGCCCAGCGCGCACGCCGTCATGGGGGACCTGCGCCGCATCAACACCGAGCTCGGCATCACGGTGCTCACCAACCTGCACCTGCTCGACCTCGCGCGGGAGTACGGCACCCGGATGATCGGGCTGCGCGCCGGCAGGGTCGTCTACGACGGCCCCGCCGCGACAGCCAGCGACGCGGTCTTCGAGGAGATCTACGGGCGCAGCATCCGCCAGCAGGATGTGCTCGGCGGATGAGGGCCGCACCGACACCGGCCTCGACCAGCGGGGCGGACCCGCGCGCTGCGGGCGCACCGCTCGCCGTCCCACCGCGCCCCGCCGGCCGCTGGAAGCCCTGGGCGGCCTTCGCCGTCGTCGTGCTCCTCACCGCGGCCACGCTCAGCCCGTGGGCCATCGGCTTCGACGCCGACGCCATCGCCCGGAACTGGCGCAACGGTGCCGACAGGATCGTCAAGCTGTTCAGCCCCGACTGGTCGTTCTTCCCACGGACCGTCGAGCCGATGCTCGAGACCCTCCAGATGGCCGTCGTCGCGACGGTGGTCGGGGCAGCGGTCGCGCTGCCCGTGAGCATGTGGGCCGCGCGCCCCACCAACCCGAACCGGTGGACCCGCGGCGCCGTGCGCCTCGCGCTCAACGTCGTCCGTGCTGTCCCCGAGCTCCTCTACGCCGCCGTGCTCGTCGCGATGGTCGGCGTCGGTGCGCTCCCCGGGGTCATCGCGCTCGTGCTGTTCAACGTCGGCATCATCGTCAAGATGGTCTCCGAGACCATCGACGGCTCCGACCGCGGTCCCCTCGAGGCCGGGCGCGCCGCCGGCGCGACCCAGACCCAGATCAACCGGACGATCGCGCTGCCGGAAATGCTGCCGAGCTTCGTCAACCAGACGCTCTACGTCCTCGAGCTCAACGTCCGTGCGTCGAGCGTCCTCGGGCTCGTCGGGGCCGGGGGCCTCGGCCTCCTCGTCGACGCCGTGCGCACGTACTACCGGTACGACCAACTCTCCCTCATCATCCTCGAGATCCTGGTGGCCGTCCTCGTCATCGACCTCGTCAGCTCGATCGTCCGACGGAGGCTCGTATGACCACCCTCGCCCCCACCCGCACCACCCGGACCGAGGTCGTCGCCCCGCGCCGCCCGGTGCGCGTCCTGCGTGCCGTGGCCCTCAGCGCAGCCACGGCGGTCGCCCTCGCGGCCTTCTGGTCCGTCGACATCCAGTGGTCGCGGCTCGCCAGCCTGCCCGGGCAGGTGGTCCACTACCTCGACCTGATGTTCTCCGCGCCCTCCTGGGACAAGCTGCCCGAGGCGCTGCGCCAGACGCTCCGGTCGGTCGAGATGGCCTGGCTCGGCACCGTGCTCGGTGTCCTCGTGTCCTTCCCGCTGAGCTTCCTCGCCGCACGCGGCTATGCGCCCGCGCCGGTGCGGGCCGGGCTCCGCGGCCTCTTCTCGCTCATCCGGGCGGTCCCCGAGATCATCATCGCGATCATCATCCTGTCCGTCACCGGGCTCACACCGCTCACCGGTGCGCTCGCCCTGGCGGTCAACAGCGTCGGGACTCTCGGCAAGTGGGGGTACGAGTCCGTCGAGGGCGTCGACCACGGCCCGGTCGAGGCGGTCCGCGCCGCCGGCGGCTCCACCGTCGAGGCGCTGCGCTGGGGGGTGTGGCCCGGCGCCGCGACCGACTTCTTCTCGTTCTGGCTGTACCGCTTCGAGATCAACGTCCGTGCGTCGGCGGTCCTCGGGCTCATCGGAGTCGGCGGGATCGGCGACATGCTCACCTCGTACACCCAGTACCGTGAGTGGTCCACCGTAGGGGTGCTGCTGATCGTCGTCGTGGTCGTCACGATGGGCATCGACGCGATCTCCGGCGCGGTGCGACGCCGCCTCACCGACGGGAGCACGACACGATGAGCACGGTCCTCGACCCCGCCGACCCTGGGCCTGACGTGTGGCCCTCGGTGCGCATCGCCACGGTCCGCAACACCCTCCAGCCCACCGAGCGGCGCGTCGTCGACCTCGTCCTCGACGACGTCGCGGGAGCGGTCGAGGCCACGGCCCAGGAGATCGCCGACCGGGCCGGGGTCGCCCGCTCGTCGGTGATCCGCACCTGCCAGCGCCTCGGGTACCGCGGCTACCCGCAGCTGCGCGTGGCGCTCGCCCGCGAGCTCGCCAGCGGTGCCGAGCCCTCCACGCACCCGGACACCGCCGTGGGCCGGGTCCGGACGCACGTCGAGAGCCTCGCGGCGACGCTCCCGCAGATCACCAGCGTGCTCGACGACGACCAGGTCGAGCGCGCCGTCACGCTGTGCGTCGGCGCGGGACGGGTCCTCGTGACGGGCAACGGGCTGTCGTCACCGCTCGCGGCCGACCTCGCCCTGCGTCTCACCGCCGTCGGCCGCCCGACGGAGTGCGTGGCCGACCCGATCGGCCAGCAGATCGCCGCCGCCCAGCTGACCTCGGCGGACCTGTGCCTCGTCGTCTCCGGGTCCGGCGCCAGCGAGTCGAGCCTGCGGGTGGCGCGTGCCGGACGGGCCGCGGGGGTGACCGTCGTGGTGCTCACGAGCTTCGTCGAGTCGCCGCTCACCGCTCTCGCCGACGTGGCGCTCGTCGTCGGTCCCGCTGCCGGGTCGTTCCGCGCCGAGCTCGAGCACACGTCCCGTGTCCCGCACGCGATCGTCCTCGAGGCGCTCGTCGAGGTGGTCGCCGACCGGCTGGGGGAGCGTTCCCGTCAGGTGCGCTCGCGGGTGCTCGACGTGCTGAGCGCCAACCTGTCCGACTGACCCGGCCGGTCGCGGAAGACCCTCGCCTCGGGAATCATGGGACGGTCCCGACCACGGAGGAGCCACCCATGACACCCGCAGCCGACAGCGTGCTGGCCGTCGCCGACTGGCGACGCAGGACCGCCGCGACGTACGCGCACGTCCGGGAGCTCGCGGTCGACGACCCGGCGGCGGCGCACGCCGCCTGGGTGCGCGACCGCGACGAGATGTTCGCGACGCACCCGGCCTCAGCCCTCGGTGATGCCGGCCGAGCGAGCTTCACCGGGCTCGACGTGGCTCCCTACGACCCGGCGTTCCGCTTCGAGGTCGAGGTGCAGCCCGCTCCCGAGGGCCGGCTCGACGTCGCGACGGGCACCGACGGCGTCGTCCCCTTCGAGCGGGTCGGCCTCGTCGAGCTCGACGGACTGGGAACCCTCGGGCTCTGGGCGCTGCGCTCGTACGGCGGGGGTCTGTTCGTCCCGCTCAAGGACTCCAGCGCCGGGCAGGCGGGCGGCACCTACGGCGGCGGGCGCTACCTGCTCGACACGATCAAGGGTGCCGACCTCGGCCAGACCGCAGGAGGTCGGCTCGTGCTCGACCTCAACTTCGCCTACAACCCCTCGTGCGCCTACGACCCGGCCTGGGCCTGTCCGCTCGCCCCGCCCGACAACACGCTCGCCGTCCCGCTGCCCGTGGGGGAGCGGGCGCCGGAGAAGCACCTGGTCGCGGAGCTCTGAGCCTGACGCTACCGGCGGCTCAGGGGGTGGACGGTGGGCGGTGGTGGGTCGTGCTTCTGGCCGCAGGTCTGGCGTTCGCGATCCTCTCGAGGACTGGGTCGGACGGGTACCCGAGCTTCGCGTAGGCCTTCACGGCGACCCTCGCGGCCTCGACCTGACGGCGGGTGACGAAGATCTGTGCGGGCGACGGCTCGGGGTCGGTCTCGGGTACCTCAGGCATCGGTGACCTCCACAGGGTCCTCGGCATGGGACGTCGAGCGTGTGACGACATCTAGGTCCGGATCGTACCTTTCGCGGTCATCCTGCGCATAGGCGAGGCGCGCGGAGACACGGGCGATCGCACGCACCATGTCTCGGTCCTCCTCCTGGAGGAGCTCCGACTCGGTCAGCTCGCCCAGAACCGCTACTCCGGTGCTGCTGAGAGCGGCGTTGTCCGACGTCGCCGACTCCGCCGACCATCGCAGCATCCGCATCGTCTCCTCTCTGCGACGCCAGGTCTCGAGCTCTCTCGCGCTGCGCCTCGTCAACCTCTGGCCGAGCAGCACGGCGAGGAAGGAGAGCAGCGGGTGGATACGGATCGGCCGAGAGCGGACACCGGCCATGAGGCTGGCACTCACCTTGACTGAGTAGCGCAGAGACACTTCTGCCCCCATCCGCAGTTTCATGCGGTGGGGGCAGATGACTTCAGTGCGCTGAGTGCACCCGTTGCGCCTGGCGGGGGGAGCCCGGGGGGAGTGCCGCGCTGCGGCTGACGGACTGGTGAGGGTTGCTCAGCGGATGTGCGGAATGCTGCACCAAGGAGCCAAGTGTTGTCATCGCACCGCCGGACCGATGATGGCGTTGTCGTCGGGGCAGCGGAAACAGTCGCCATCGTACAGGGCGGCAACGCTGTGCTCGGTGCACCAACGCGAGCTTCGCGGCTCAGGTGCGTCTGGAACGTTCTCATGTGCATCGTGCTTGCTCGCTGTCGTGTCCATCTAAGGGTGCTCCTTCTTCAGTGGATGCTGTCTTGAAATCCACTCTGAAGCCCCTGTGATGCCCCCACCAGGCGCTTGATGTCACACGATCGCGCCTGAGTCGGACCTGCCGAGCCAGTACGCGCTCCGAGAGGCTTCGCGCATCGACATCGCAAGGCGCCAGTTTCGTCGGCGGTCGACTGCTCCCACTGCCCATCTCACCTGCTCGTCCGTGGCCGCCGATTCGAGCAAAGCTGCGATGGACCCAACTGTCCAGGCTCGACCAGCCTGGAAGGGGCCACCACCCACGTTCTGCTGCGATGCTAGAGAAGCAAACTTTGAGGGAAGATCAACGAAGCGCAGTAGATCCGTGTACAGCTTGTCTCGTTCGCGCCAGTGGAGCTTGGGTCCGCGCTGGAGGACCCTATGGCGGTTCGACTCTGCGGCTGCCGTGAGCAGGTCGCTCTCTTCAGTGGTGAGCTGGCCCCACGAAACTGCAAGATCTGCCGGGACCCACAAGTCGCCCATATGTTCATCGAGTAGTGTGAGCTCCACCACGTCCGGGGCTGTGAGTGTCGATGCAGCGTCAACGACGAGGCTGAATCTCTCGATGGGCACGTGTTTTTGGTCGTAGGGCCAGATTGCGGACCGCGATCCTGCGGTGACTCGCAAGACCCGTTGAGCGTCCAGATCGTCCTTCTGGTGCGCGGTGAGTGGCTGCCCGTGTGCAATCGGCACGGCACGCCAGCTGGGCGGCATCTGCAGTGACCACCCGGGCTGCTTCGTCGTCAGGGGGGCAGAAAGCGCAAGGCCCACGACCCAACGCTCGATCGTACTCATAGTGACCGCCCGTTCGGCACGCCACACCGCAGCACCTCCTTGCCCTTGATAGTCCATGTCGCTCCGGGCGGCGCAGTCCTCCATAAGCCACGAGTCTGACCACTCGGCCCCCAGGAGGTCGTGGCGCCAAAGAGCGAAGACTCGCTGCGGCTGGTCAAGTTCTCGCAGGTTGTCGGTGCGTTGGGGGCCACCAAGGAGCTTTCGCGCAATATGGAGGAGAACCTCGAATCGCCAGGGAGAGTGCCAGGCGACATCCTCCTCATTCAAGATCGTCTTGACTTCCGAGTCAGCATTGGTCCGCAGCGCGCGCGCCTCTGCATTTGAGAGTGTTGCGGCGACAGTCAGTCGCCAGAGGCTGAGAGCCGCGCCATGGGTGATCATCGTGGGAAGTGTCTCCAGGCCGTTGTCCGTGTACGGATGGGCTGAAGCGATAGCGACAGCCAGCGCGTCGGTCAGCGGCCTGGGTGAGTAGTGCCCGGGTCCGCGCCGCGCGGGCTGCCCAGGGAGTCTGAGTGCCAGAGAGGCCGCGCGGCGCATCACGTCGGGCTCAGCACGGAACGCCACACGCACACGGTTGTCCTGTTCGATCCTCGAAGGTGGTGGTGGGAACCGAACCACAGTTGACATGTGCGTGAGTCGTTCATCCTCCCCTCGCTTGGACTGTGCGACGACGAACTCATCGAGCAGGGACCGGATCGCCGCTTCGCGGCTCAGCGATCGCCTCGCGGACACCTCCTGCAACGCGGTCACGGCTTCCGGCGACAGACGGACGCTTGTTTGGATGAGAATGGTGGACATCGATAGCCCTTTCATTGAGCGGCGTGGTGTACAGCAACCCGTGACGACAAGCTCGCGATCTTCTGCTCCTGAGTCTCAGACTATGACCGGATTGTGTCGGCGGAGCGCGGTGAGTGTGTGAAAGGACCCGACCTCCGCCGGGTGACGAATCTCGGAGCCTGCCCGCCGTCACCCTTCCGAGGTGCCGCCAACAGCGCTATGGTCAACGCGGTCCTCCCGGCGACCCCCTGCGCGCCGGGAGGGCTACTCGCCGTCCAGGACGGCTGCGGCCGCACGCACGGATCGCTGTACGGCACCGGGATGCCGGTACATGGCGCCCCACGGGCGGAGACCAAGCTCGCCGCCTCCAGAGCAGATGACGACACCTGCGATCGACCCCACGGCGCGCGCCCGGGCCTCGTACCCCTCTCTCACGATGACGTCGAGTCCGAGGCGACCAAGAGCTGCAGGCTCCTCGCGGACGCGCACCCACCCCTCGGGCACGTCGTCGCCGCAAACCATCCAGTGCCACTCGCTGTTCCTGCCCCCGCCGACAAGGGCCTCCAGGCGGAGCGCGTCGTCAAGGACCGCGAGGTCGTCGGCGTAGGCCTGGAGGTGCTCCTGCCGCGCGCACCGGATCTCGTGAAGGCGCTCTGCGAGGACGGAGGCCAGCCCAGCGTCCTGGAGGACGATGTCGGCGACGAGCGCCGACATCGCTGCCCCGGACATGCCGATGCCGGACGGGGTCGGGACGAGCCCGTCCTCGACGGCGATCCCCACCCCGAGCCACCACTGTGACTCGGCCTCCTCGACGGCGTCCGCTGCTGCGAGGTGCGACCAGGGCTCGACGCTCGGGTGCACCGGTGCCGGGTCGAGAGAGGCGAGAAGATCGCGGTCCTCGGGGCTGAGCGCGCTCACGCTGACAACCCCGCAGCTTCAACGCGGCGGAGGTTGCGGTAGAGGGTGGCGCGTGACCACCCAACGGCTTGGGCCGCCTCCTCCGACGTCGAGCCGCTGGCCATCATGAGGCGTGCCGCTTTGACCTGCCCTGCGACGGCTGACGCTTCAACGGGGCGTCGGCCGAGCTGCACGCCTCGGGATCGGGCTGCCTGGAGCCCAGCATTCACTCGTTCCCGCACGAGGTCGCGTTCGTAAGAGGCAAGGGTCCCCAGGATCCCCAACATCATTTTCCCCGTCGACGTCGACGGATCGATCCCATCCTGCAGACTGCGGATCCGAATGCCCCGTGCCTGGAGGTCCTCCACGGTCGACAGCACATCGAGCAGCGATCGGCCCAGGCGATCAATACGCCAGACGACGATCTCATCGTCAGGGCGGGCGTATGCAAGAAGGGCAGCGAACCCCGGCCTGGTGGCGGAGCCGCTGCCGCCGCTGATCACGTCGGAGTAGACGTGCCGCTCCTCGACACCGGCGGCGATGACGGCATCTCTCTGGAGCCCGTCGGATTGAGAAACGGTACTGACTCTGGTGTAGGCGAGCAAGGTCATCGGTGGCTCCGGTGTATTCGTGGTCGAGAGTCTCATCTAACCCCGAACCACCGACATTCCCGCGACGGCTGCCTGAGACGACATCCTGCGACGGCAGATCGGCTTGTTCCCGTCGCTCTCCGTGGCCGACAGGACAGCGGTCGAGCTGTGTCATCAGACAAGTGTCTGTGCGACTCTTCGGCTACTCCTGGTCGAAGAAGGTCCGTCGTGTCCGGCGGAGGAGATCCTCGCGTCGCCGCTCGTCCAGAAGGCGCGCGTAGGTGTCCTCACGCTTCTGGTGTTCCGCGCGCTCACGCGAGGTGATCCACTCAGGCTCGCGGAACTCGTGGGCAAGGATGACCCAGTGGCCGGACTCCGCCAGGCCGTGTCCTAGCCACACGTCGCCCGGCGCGAGGGGCCACTCGAAGGTGTCCGGCGCGATCACGTGCGTGTGGGTGAACGTTTTCGGTTTCCGAGCAACCAGTGACCAGATGATCCGGTAGATCACCCAAGGGATGAGGATCAAGCCCAGGGTGAGTGCCATGCCGAACACCAACATGTCTTCAGCCTGTTTGTGCTCCGCGCGCGTTCTTCTGCGCTGCCAGGGGGCAAGACGCCCGGAACGGTGCGTGAAACTCGTCCGTGTGGTCGACGGGGGCGAGTCCGCGTACGCGGTGAAGGCGCGCCAACCGGTGGGGGTTGCGAGCCAAGGTCCGTAGACCTCGCCCATCCTCGGGCGTGGTGTTGCAGTCATGGAGCGATTCTTGCGCATGGTGGTCAGGCTGCTCGCGACAGCGCTTCCTGCACGCTGGCGTTCGCCGCTTGAACGGCTTCGAGGATCTGCGAGGTGCGGCTGTAGGTGCCGAGCGGCAGCGACGAAGAGTGCATCGGGCTGTCGGGGTCGATGAGCACGACCTCGGTGACTGCGACGCCGTCACCGAGGTCGGCCGCGTCCGGAGCCGTCTCCAGCGTGACCGCCCAGCGACCGCCACGAGGCACGAGCCCGTGCTCGTCACGGCCGTAGGAGCGGCATCCGAGAGTCGATGGCTGCGACGGTGTCAACCAGAGGGTCGAGGGTGTGCGGAGCTCCTGAGCCAGGGCGTCGACCGCGCGGGTGATGATGTCCAAGTCGCGACGGAGACGCACGGCGTGCACGCGCTCGGCTGAGGCGATCCGGGCGAGGAGCCCTGTGATCCGCTGTGACCGGCTGCGCTCACCGCTGTAGACGAGGTCGGCCGAGGCGTCGAGGATGTCAGCGTAGGCATCGCGGACAGGACCTGGAACCGACACGAGCTCGCGCGGGCGCAGGGCATGCCGACCGAGGCCGACGGCCGCGAGGTGCCCGTTCATGACGGTGCGCCGCTGCACCAGCTGGATACCGATCTCGGCGTGGGCGAGGGGCGGTCCAAGGGGTGTGGTGTCGAACAGGTCGCGGAGGAGGTCACGCTCATCGCGCTCGTGGTCGTGCGCGGGCATGGGGACTCCAAGGTGAGTAGTCGTGAACCCCCGCTATCGCGGGGCGTACAGGTTGTGCGGGCGGGTCAGCCGAGAGCGTCGATTTCTGTGGTCAGGTCATCGACCTGCTGCATCCGCGCCTCGGGTGCCACGAGGCCACCGACGTGCTCCTGGATGGATGCGGCACCCCCGATGCCGATCTCGCCTGCCCGGTCGATCATCTCGCCCGGCAGGCCCATGATCTGGGCGACTACTAGCCCGGAGAGGACCAGGAGGGTCGTCCACGCCCGGGCGGTCACGCTGCCACCTCCATCGCCTGGAGCTCGTCCAGGCGCTCCTGGTCTGCCAGGAGCGCGGCGTAGGCCGCGTCCGCCTCCTGGCGACGGCAGGAGGCGAGGGTTGCAGCCTCGACGTCCGTGATGCCGTTCTTCGGCGTCTCCCAGACGGTTGGACGGCTCGCGGCCTGGAGCTCCTCCAGGAAGTCCTGCTCCTCGTCCGTGAACGGCCACTCGGCAGCAGCAGCATTCTCGCGCTCGGCCCGCAGCGCCCGTGCCAGGCTCAGGTCGAAGGCCTCGTCGGAGCCACCGGCGTCGTGGGCGAGGACCGCAGCGGCGGCGAGAGCCTTGGCATCCTCGTCCGTGATGTCGAGGCCGAGGAAAGCGGCGATCTGCTCGGCCTCGATCTCGTCGGCCGGGTAGCGCGCGATCGGGAGCCAGAAGGCTCCACGGCGGGTAGCGAGGGTGAGGGCGGTCGTCGAGTTCATGTCAGTCTCCTTGGTCGGCGGTGCTGCGGTGATCGTGCTGGTGGGTGCTGCGGTCATGATCTGCGTCCTTGACTATTGGTGCTACGTGGTGTACTGCCTTACCCCTTAAAGGTAACATGCACCATCAACTCGGTGCAGTCACTGCTACCTGGTGGCAGGTACAACACGCGCGGTTGCGCACGTATTCCTGGTGTGCGGGGGGCTGTAGTCGGACACCTCATACCCCCCTCTGCTACCGACGGTGTACTTCTTGTGCGCCACGAGGGGTGCCAGTTGTTGGTGGGGTGTACGCTTGTACACATGAAGACAACTGCTGCTACTACCCCACGGAAGACCCCCGCTCCGTCCACGCTCTCGACTGCCGAAGCACTGGAGGCTCTGGCGGCGGCTCGACGCCAGGTCGCTGACGCGCAGGCGGTGGTCGACGAGCGGAAGATCGTGTTCGAGGACGCCCTGGTCGCGGCGAAGCACGCCCGGGCGACGAACGCCGAGCTCATGGAGGCGTCCGGCATCAAGTCGGTCCGGGGCCTGGAGCTGGCGCGTAACCGGCACAAGGCGCGCCAGGAGCAGGCCAAGAAGTAGCCGCCTCCGGGCACGAAAAAAGCAGCCCCCGACACGGATCCCGTGTCGGGGGCTGCTGGTGGTTCTACGTGCGCTCGATGATCGTGATCGAGTTGCTGGTACTGGAGTCCAGCCCGGTCTCGGGGCGGCAGGTGACCAGCACCGTGTCCCCTTCCGCCAGGGCATCCCAGAGGGCCCGAGGCAACAGGCTCTTCGGGCTGACGTCGCTGTAGGTCACGACGCCGGGGCTGCCGTCGGGGAGTACGACCTCAGCCCCCACGGCGATGGTGCTACCAGCGTCCCTCTCCACGAGCCGGTTGCCCGGATTCTCAGGGGCACCCCCTGAGTGCACTAGAAGTATCTGGCCCGCAGACCACGGTTCCGGTAGGCCAGTGACCAGAGCGAGCCCCCGCCCCTGTGGCTTCAGGACGCCGGAGCCTTCGACGAAGGCCACCTCCTCGACGATCTGTTCACTCCATCCACCGAGCGACGGGATGGTCAGAGCGCCGGTTGCGACCTGGGCGACCTCATTAGCGACAGGAGCCGAGGCGGGCGCCCGCTCGGACTGAGCCGGCGCCTCCTTGACGGCAGGTTCGACCTCGACCTGGTCAGCGACTGGCGGGGCGCCCGAGGCCTTGATCCCCGAGCGCCCCGTCGTCTCGACGGTGCGCTGGACGCCTGTCTCCTCCTCCATCGAGACGTTCTGGATGGGGACGGCCTGATCCTCCGGCAGGGCTGAGACGCACCCTGCCGTGCCGACGGCCAGCAGGGCGAGTCCGACGACCCACCCCGCTGACCTGCGGCTCACAGACCCTCCGAGAGACGCCTGCTGACGGCCATGGCGCCGAGGATCCCAGCGCCTGCGACCAGTGCGCCGCCGGAGACGATCCCGGCGACGGGGGTACCGGGCTCCTCGGCCAGACCCGCCTGGATGACGACCTGGGGCGTGGCCCGAGTCGGAGCGACCTCGGGCGCGACCGGGGTGGTCTCGACCTCGGTCACGACGGCCGGGGCAGGCTGCTCCGGCGCGACCTCGGGCTCGACGGGAACTGGCTGCTCGGCCGGTGCCTCGGGGTCCGCCGGGATGACAGGGACCTCAGGGTCAACCGGGTCGACCGGGGTGACAGGCACCTCAGGGTCGACAGGCTCAGCCGGCACTTCACCGTCGAGCACGTAGCGGAAAGACTGCTGCACGGCGAAGTCCGTGAAGCTCGCCCCGTCCGCGTAGGTCGAGGCTCCCGTCCAGGTGACGGTGTACGTGCCCGTGGAGAGCCCAGAGAGCTCCGCAGGGGTGTTGACCACCGTGTTGCGCGTCAGGCCGTCGTAGACCCACTCACCGCGCCCGACGACGTCCCCCGACTCAGAGGTGACGGTCGCGATGACAGTTTCACCGCCGACGAACCGCGCCATGAGAGGAGACGTCGGCTGGACCGTCACGTCCGTCGGTCCGGCGATGGTCTGGATCTCAGACGGACCGTCCTCGCAGGACGGGCCGGACGGTGCTCCGGCCATGCGCACGCCGCCGCCGTTCGCGTGAGCGAACTCGGGCACCGCCGTCAGGCAGGTCGGCACGACGTTCTCCGTGGCCGCCCATCCCCAAGCCGGGTCAGCCGCAGCCGTCCAGGCACCACCGAAGTTCGTCAGCGGGACCCCAGCCGCGTCAGTGACGGTCGTCGTGACGGTCCCGACCGGAGCCGCCATGCCGCTCTGGTCGGTGGTGGTCAGGCCGAGCGGTGCCGTGAGGGTGACACCACGGTCCGCCGTCATCGGCAGCTGGGACGCGAGCGGAACCGGGGTTCCGCCACCAGCTGGCGTGTAGATGACGGTGGCGAAGAGGCCCTCGGCGGGCCACGTGCTGGCGTCACCGAAGATCACGTCGACGCGCAGGTCGCCTCCGGGGACCACGGTCGCCGACGACCCGGTCGCGATGACACCGGGGGAGGTCGGGGAAGTGTCCCACTGTGCGGCAGATGCCGGGCCTGCGGTGAGCAGGCCGAGGCAGAGGAGCGGCACCGCGAGGAACGCGGCACGGCGAGAGGTCTTGCGGATGGTCGTGCTGGTCATGATGTGGTCCTTTCAGGGCCGTGCGCGGGCCGAGTGGCCCGTCGCGGTCGTGCTCCCCGTAGATGTGCGGGGGTGCAGCAACGGCCCGTCACCGGGTGGTGACAGGCCGTGGTGTTGCGGGCTCGGCGTGCGTCATCGGGATGCACGCCGAGCCGGGGTGAGCGGCAAGCCCTTCCTGTGTCGTGGTTCGGGTGGGTGGAACCGGCCGGGTGGCCGGGGTATGAGAGACGGCCCGCAGCGAGGTGCTGCGGGCCGTCAGTTGGCGAGTCAGATCGGGAGGAGGGGCTCGTCCTCGACATCGCCGTTCAGCTCCCTCAGCCGGACGCTGATCGGATCGGCGCCGTCGAGGTCGTCCAGGGACAGCTCCAGATCGTCGAGCATGACGTCTAGGTCCTCTGGCGAGATCGTGGAGCCGGCCTCCCCAGTGAGCCACGGCAGCGGGACCCGGAGATGGGCGGTCCGCGTTGCGAGGTCGTCCACGTCGTCGTCCTTCACCCAGTACGTGCGTGCACGTACTGGGTGCCGATCGGTCTCGCCCTTGACGTAGCAGACACCTCTCATGGCAGCGGGGATCTCGTGGCAGAGACCGCCGACCTGTGACGCACCGGCACCGAGGATGGTGTCGGTCATGGCCGAGTTCGTGGTCGCGTACCCGACCCTCTGAGCGATCAGGTCACGCAAACTAGTCGGGATGACCTCTGACGCGGGCTTCTGCGTCGCAGCCCACACGACGACCGCAGCCGCACGGCCAAGAGCCACGAGGCGCCGGAGCTTGCCCGCGATCGCGGCTTCGATCGCCTTGTCCTCCTTCTCGGTCGCCCCCGACACAAGGTCTGCGAGCTCGTCGACCACGATGACCAGCATCGGGAACTCTTCGCTCAGCAGATCTGCGGAGAACTTCTTGACCCCCTGCTGCTCCTTCAGCCACGCGTAGCGGCGCAGCATCTCCGTCTCGACCTTCGTGAGCAGCTCGATGACGTCTGCGGGAGTGTGGACTGTCGCTGTGAAACGTGGCGCCCACTCAGCCTGCTCGACGAGCTTCGGGTCCAAGCCCAGGATCGCCGTGTGCTCCAGCTGGGAGACGCCTCGCAGTAGGGTCGTAACCGCCCCGCTCTTTCCGCCACCGGGGATACCGCCGACGAGCAGGTTCTGCTCCAGGAGACCGAGCGTTACCGGGTCGCCGTGCTCGTTGATCCCGAACGGGATCTTCTTGTAAGTCGGGACCAGGCCCTCGGGGTACATGGCGATCTCTCGCAGGGGGTCAACCCTCGCGTGCGCCACGAACCCCTTCTGCGCCTCTGTCCGTCGCGCGATGACCCACTCTGCGTGCTGCGGGATGTCGAGGTCGAACTCAGCCAGACCGGCGAGTAGCGCCTCGCCGAGCTGGTCGCGAGTCACGCCCGCAGGCGCTCGGGCGACGTGGACTCTCTCGACATCGCCATCGACGTTGGACTCGACCCACAGCCGCACCTCCCACGGAGGCTTCTTCAGCGCGGCCGCGACCGCGTTGCGGACGGCGAGGTCGAGAGCTGGGGCGTGCTGGACCACGCTGGAGTGCCCGTGGGGGTCGAAGGCCACCATCGCCTGGCCCGTGAGCCGACCGACCATCGCCTGGACTCTCTCACCGTCGGAAGCCTTCACCGATGGGGAGAGGGGCTGTCGGGATGACCCAACCCGGGGGTCAGGGGCATCGGTCGTCAGGACGATCTGAGCCCCGTCACCCTGTGGGATGACTGCCTCAACAGCGAAGGCCCCCGAGATGTCGAGGGCCTTCGCTGCGCGGCGGACGAGCCGCTTCCTGTCGGTGACGTCCCGGTAGGACGGCACCTCGATGACGTGTCGTGACATCACACCTCCAGGTGGATGGGTCGGGGTAGAGCAGGGCCGCGCATTGGCTCAGCAACGGCGGAGAAGATCCCCTCACTGTCGAGGAGGATCTGACGGGCAGCGATCGTGGCTGCCGATGCGGGGGCAAGGCGGATACGCGCGCTGGATGCCTCGATGACCTCCCACGCGTCCAGGTGATCCGCGACGCGAACATCCAGGTCTGACCTGGACGCCAACACCCCGCTCGGTGGGTTGTGCAGCGTGATGAGGACTGGGACTGGGGCGGAGAAGAGGCCCGAGGTTCGCCTGTGCACGACGGACCACGAGAGTGGCTCGGCCCCTAGCAACTTGTCGTCCGAGATCTTCAGCGCCGCCCCAAGGCTTGGACCGATCTGACGGCGACGTCGAGCCAGCGCGGGAGCGCTCGTCTCAGCACCTCCGATGACACCACCGATGATCACTGCGACGGCCAGCTGGCCGACGGTCAGGTGACCGCGCCAGACTGTGAAGCCCCACCAGGCAAGCCCACCCACGGCAGCACCGAGCAGCGTGCCCGGAAGACCGTAGGAGAGCATCCCCGCCATCCGTCGAAGACCAACGCGCTCGTGGCGACGAGCAGCCGACCTGCGCATGAGGGTGATCGACGCGAGGAGCGCCAGGCCGACTGTCACTGACCACACGGTCACCGGGTCGTGATCGCTGTGGGCACCGAACCCCGCGAACGCGATGGCCCCGATCGCAGTCAGACCCGCTGAGAGCCGGTCGAAGATGTCGTACGTCCCGCGACCGGCGGCAGCGAGTCCGTACCCGACGCCCGCGACGCGAGCGGTGTCGTGAGCGACGGTGGCCGCGATGCCTGCGACCTCACCGCGCCCAAGGTCGGCTCGCACGCGAAGTTCCGACCAACTGGCGAGGACCAGAGTGGCGACGAGTGCCACGGACGTTGCGGTCCCAGCCCAGCGTGGCGATGAGGCCGTGCTCTCCCAAGCGGCCCACCCAGCGGCGACTGGCAGAGCCAGGAGCAGCACCAGGTAGGTCGCCACGCGCAGCAGAGCCCGGAAGGGCGACAGGGCGACGCGTGTGGCTACTCGGCGGACGCTCATGTGATGCTCCGATCTCTGCTGAGGTTCGCGACGACAGCCGCGACCGGTAGCGCCCCAGCAGCGAGCGCCGCTGCGACGCCGAGCGTGTCGGTGTCACGCACTGCGTAGGCGAGCAGTGACACCAGGACGAAGCCGCCGAGCGCGATCTTCGACCCGCGAGTGCGGACGATGACGGCAGCGAGGACGACGTTCAGGACGAGCCATCCCCACGCGAAGCCGCCGACCAGGAAGGCCAACACTCCGGCAGCGAGGCCCGTCACTCCGAGCGCGACCAGGCCGACGATCGAGAGACCGGCTTCAAGCTCAGCCGGCTCCTCGTCGACGACCGGCACGTCCGTGAACGTGTCCCCGTACTCGTCGTCGAAGGAGACCTCTTCCTCGCCCCAGTCGTCGTCCTCATCGACCACCGGTTCGGTAGGCGTGGGGTCCGACAGCGTGCGGTCGTAGTCGGCCCTGCGCCGCTCGTCACCGAGAGTGTCGTAGGCCTCGGTCACGGCAGCGAAGCGAGTTGCGTCACCACCCTCACGGTCAGGGTGCAGCCGCTTCGCGAGGCTCTTGTAGACCACGGCGATGGTCTCTGGCTCGGCATCACGAGCGACGCCGAGCACGCTGTAAAAGTCGGTCATGGTCGGGACCCTCTCTCGATCTCGTGGGCGGTGCCGCGCAGCTGATAGGTCCACTGGACGACCGACCAGTCAGCGTCCGGACGGTCCGGACGTTCAGCGCGCACCACCACGGCGGTGCGCGTGTCGGAGCGCATGACCTCCACGCGCTGGCGACGGCCAGCCGGTGTCGTCCACAGGAGCAGTGAGCCCGTGTGCCCGACGGGCTTCGGAACCGCAGACTGCAACCCTGAGCGCACGACCATGGGCAGGTACGCCTCGGCTTCGATCGCGGCAGCGTGCTCCCTCTTCGGTGCACGACCAGTGCCCGCGCCGGTCGGTGGCGCGACCAGGCGCCCGGGGCTGACGGTGCCTGTCTTGCGCACCGCGCGGGTGCCGGTCGCGACCACCAGTCGGGTCGCCGCGACCGACCACGGACCAGCGGGGGAGAGGAACGACTTCCCCTGCACGGCCGACAGCGGGCGCGTGATGCGAGCGACGACGATGCGGTCCTCGTAAGCCCTGAAAGCGTCCCTGCGCTGCTCGAACGTCGACTCCGTCTTGCGGGCCGCGCCGTGCAGGGCGACGACAGCCTCAGCGAGCACACCAGCGTCGGGCGCGACCTTCCGGAAGGCGTCCGGCAAGTCATCGACCGTGAGCGCCCGCTCGGTCCATGCCACGTCGGCCGTGCTGAGTGAGAAGCTCCTCTCGCCGTCGGGAGCGATGGTCACGCCGACAGCCGACGGCGTAGGGAGTGCGATGAGTCCGGTCATGGGCGTGTCCTCCTCCAGAGGGCGATGGCGAGCAGGGCGAAGAGCCCTGCGGCGATGGAGTTCTGCACGGTCGAGAGGATCCCGGCGTGCGATGCGATCGAGCTGATGAGTGCGGCTGCGGAGATGGCTCCGGCCGCGATGAGTGCACCTCGGCGGACAGGCCTCAACGCGTCGACGAGCTCACCGAGATAGGCCTGGACGGTGAGCGCCCGGAAGCGCCTGCGCGCGAGGTAGAACACCCCACCGAAGGCGATCAGGAGCAGCAGGACCGCGTTGCTGACCAGCACTGCTGGCACGATCGCGAGGCCGATCATGGCGAGCACCAGAACGGCCGAGACGCCGATCGCCTTCACACCGAACTTGAACGCGAGTCGTGCGAGCGGGTTCGGCTCGGGCGGTGCGGCAGGAGGGGCCTGCCGGAGGGGGATGCGCATCAGTAGATCTCCTCGTCTGCGTAGCTGTTGTCGGGGCGCCGGGCGCGTGCGAGCGCAACACCCGAGGTGCCGAGCGTGACGATCGACGCGAGCGCGAGGGCCAGGACCGTCTGCCAGGTAGGCGGTGCGGACCGTGACGGCGCCTGCGCGCCAGGGGCAGGGTCGGCGACCGGCTCGTCAATACCGGTGCCGTCGTCGATCGGTCCGGCCGGGACCGGGACCGGCGCAGGTGAACTGGCGGCCGGGGGAGCGACAACCGGCACCGCGCTGGTCACCGTGATGCGCCCGGGAATCTCCGCGAGGGTTGACGTCATTGTTGAATGAGGCTGGAACGTGACGACGCAGTCACCCCCCTCAGCAGGCGCGGTGATCGTGACACCGTCATGGCCAGCCTCGTAGTCCCACTCGGCCGTGCACGCACCGCTCTCGACGATCACCTTGTCGCCGTACAGACCGGGGTACTCAGTGCCTCCGGTGAGCACGCTTGTGTCGACGAACGCGTCCTGTCCGGGCGCGATGGACACGCTCGTGTCCTGCGCGGTGACGATCGGTGGGGCGTCGATGGACGCGCTAGCTGCGGTCGGAATGCCCACGAGAAGGGCGACAGCCAGGGCGGCTGTGGCGACGGTGGTCGTGCGCATGATGTCCTCCTCGGGAGGTGGTTCAGGGGTGTGGGAATTGGCACTTCAAGACTGATAGGAATGATTCTCAATATCGTGATATCCCCCAGAGCGACTGCACGGACCGGGGGTGGGTGGCTCTCCCCTCTCTGACGCCTGCCTCGATCAGCGCGCTGAACACGCCGCCCGGAGGGCCAGAAGGTGTGTCGCCGACGGCCGGGTCGCTCGTGCGCGGAACAGCTCGATGGGAGAGGGGGCGTGTCATCGGCTCGGGCGCCAGGCCGTCGTCGTACCGGCCAGTGCGGAGCGCGTGTTGATGGGGTTGGCCCCTCCGGCCCGGATCTTCGTGTGCTCACGGGCCGGAGGGGTGAGTGGGTGCGCAGACCACGGTGGATGATCGCCACCGGTGCAGGTCGAGCGCTTGGACTGCGCAGCGGGCGGGCTGCGCGCGGTGTTGCTGGAGCCTCCTTGTCTGGGGTGTTCGCTGCGCGTGGGCTGGACTGAGCGGCCAGGTTGTGTTGTGTGCCGTGGTTCGGCTCACGCGCAGCGATGGGGTGGACGGGTGGTCTGGACCGTGCGGTCGGCAGTGAGCGGACCGTGCGGTGGTTCATGGGGTGGCCCGTGGACTGAGATGGTGTGTCCGTGCGGACCGGACGGTGGGGGTTCGTCGTACTGACCGTCGGGCTGGGCCGTGTCGGCCGTGGACCGGCCTGCCGGTCGGACGGCGGCTGTTGGCCTGGACCGGTGTGCCGGGTCGCGCCCCGGCGTGCGCCCACTTGATATGGGGCCTAGCGGCGGGCTCGGACCGCGCATCAGTGCGCGGTCGGCGGGGTGTAGTGCCGCCCCGGCCTGATGCCGGGGCGGCTTGTTCGTGAGCGCTTTCGCGCATGGAAAACGCCGACCGGCCCGCAGGCTGATCGGCGTGAGATGTGAGGCACCCCCGCACTCCGGCAAGGAGACCGGGGCGGGGGTGCGGCATCAGATGAGCCGAGCGGCGGTCACCAGCCTCCGCTCGGCGTCCCGGGGCAGCAGAAATAACCCGGTTCATCCAGATGAGACGCGCTTTCGTGCGCCTTGTATCCATTATAGCACACGGCGCGACATTATCCCCGCGACACGCCGAAGAGTCAAGAACTTTCTTGAACCAGTTTCGGTGACCGTGTGCCCGACCCCCTGCCGGTCACACGGTCACGTCATCAGAAGTCCACCGCCGGAGCCGGCTCCTCGTCCTCCGCACCGGGGTTCCAGATCTCCATCGGGACGGCATACAGGCGAGCCGATGACTTGGAGCCGAACGCGACCGTCCAGGTCGCGGCACCCTTCGGGTCAGGCACTGACACGTCCTTCAGGCCCTTGCGTGCCTCGGCGATCGATACGCCGAGCACACGCGCGACCTCGTCGGGGAGGAACGCGACCATCCGGGTGTCCGTGCCACGAGGTGTGTACTCGCGACCGACGATGATCTTGTCGACCGAAGAAGACTCGCCATCGATGACCGCGCGACCCGAAGCGACGGCGGAGCGGAGGCTGTCGATGAGCGTCTCGGCGGTGGAGAGGTCTGCAACGTGCGCTGCCTGGGCGGCGCACAGGCGATCGGCGGCGTCGCTGAAGATCTCCGTCGCCTCCTGCTTGGTGAGTCGTCCGCACTCAGTCGCGAATCGCAGGTATGCCTCGTACCCGACCAGTACGCTGGCCAGGACCTCGCGTGCTCGCGTTGTAGGGATCGCAGACTGCTGCCTGCGCTCGATCTGCGTCTCCATTCGAGCTCGACGGTCAGCGAGATGGGACTGCCAAGCCTCCAGTCCCCCCATCGCTTCGATGGACTTCGCGCACCACTGAATGAACGCGGCGGAAGACAAGTTCATGTCCCCGCTCGCGGCGAGCTTCTCCAGTGCTCGTGCGCTTGTACCGTCCGCGTCGGCGAGCGTGGTCTCCCGGTCGATGCGAACCACGAGGAGTCGCTCCTGAGCGCTCACCGGCAGCCCTTCCTTGCCGGGGGCGGGGATACTCTCACCCAGGAGGACGAAAGCGGGCGCCGAGCCGTGCGGGCGCCGAGTGTTGTACTCGCCGTCGACGCCCTCCGCCAGACGGGCTCGCCCTGCACCGGCGCCGTCATACACGCGGCGAGCAATCTGCGAAGCAGCCGCGGAGTGGCCTTCCCTGGCATCCTTGCTGTCGCCGACCTTCCACATGTCGTCAATGATGACCTGCCCCTGGTGGACGCCCGCGCCCGCGTCAGCCAGCGCCTTCGCGGTCGAGCTGGCAGAGATCATCTGACCGCGAGCGAACGCCTTGCCGGAGCGGCTCCTGACGAGGGCTGCGATCGTGGACTTACCTGAGCCAGGCTTACCGATGGCTGCGACCGCTCCGCGCTGTGGCCCACCCATGACCCCCCAGAAATAGTTGCCCTCGATCGCGTAGAAGGCCGTCGGGTCAGCGAAGTGTTGCAGTGCCCCCAGTGCCTCATCGATCGCAGTGACCGTCGCGCTGTCGATCGTCTGGCGGTCGAAGCTCCAGAGAGGGTCCGGGTACGCGATCTGGGAGAAGACCCCGTCGTTGAGCTTGGACCTCATGCCACGGACGAAGCCAGAGGATGAAAGGGCCAGGCCGTTGTGCAGGTAGGCGACACCGTGCACCTCGTCGTCGACCCAACCAGTTCGGCGATACTCGGCAGCATTGAGCTTGTCGTCGGTGATCGACGAGCGGATCGCGGAGCGAATGTCCGCGAGCTGGCCCGGCCGCTCGCAGTAGTAGAGGGTCGTGAACTCCGCGCCAGCCTGGCTCAGGAGCCAGGGGATGTCACGGCGACGGTTCTCCGGCACGCGAGGGAGCTCGACCTCGATGCGGTCGTCGCCACTGCCGGTGGCGATGATCATCGAGTGGTACGGGTCGAAGGTGGACCCACCGGTCTCGCGGTGGGGGTTCAGGTCGTCGCGCCCACTCCAAGTTGCGGTCGTGCGGATCGCGAAGTCGGCGAGCAGCTCGCCAGGGTGCATAGTGCCGTCGGCGTCCTGGGTCGCGCGCTCTGTGATCTGACCGGCCTCCCAGTCCATGACCACGCCAGCCATCGAGGCGCCGATGGACTTGCGAGGTGCCGCCTTCTTCTTCGCTGGCTTGCGGCCGAGCGACGTCGTCGCGGCCTCGATGATCCGCATGAGCTGGCCCGTGCGGTTCTCAGACACGGGGTTCGACCCGAGTGCGTCGTCGAGGCCCATCTTGGACCCGCCACCGATGCTCGCGATCTTCGCCTTCTGGGTGCCGAGGTTCGTGTGCAGGTGTGCCTGAAGGTCGGACGCGGCTGTCCAGACGTTGAGGTTCGACTTGACGTCCGCGTCGAAAGCGATGATGACCTCGGCATTCACCGTCACCAGCTTGCCGATCTCGGGGAGCGGGACGCCCGCCTTGGAGAAGTTGCGGCACCCCTGGATGCCGATGACCAGCCAGTCCGCAGGCAGGTAGATGTCGGCGGCGATGGTCTGCTTGGTGCCCTCGACGATCAGGATCTTCTCGGCCTTGCCGACGAGGTGCTGACGCTTCTTCGGCACGGTCAGGATCGCACCGCGTCCGGACTCCTGGAGGTACTTGCCCCGCGCCTCGGTGACGTGCTGGTCGTCCAGACGCATCTGGTAGGACGTCGTGCCGTCAGCCTCGGTGAGGGGGAAGACCAGGCCGGTCAGGGCGCCACCACCGTGGTGGCTCAGGGTCGTCTTGTCGAGGTCATTCGGACCCATGCAGGAGAAGATCCCGCGTGCGAGAGCCTCCTCCTCGCTGATGCCCGACTTGCGGAGCATGTCGACGTGCGGGGCGATGATTCGCGTCGGACGAGTGATGGCGACGGGGGCTGGTGCGGTGCTCGTGTTGCTCATGGTGACCCTTCGGTGATACTGTTACAGTAGAGGGGTTCCTCGACCGTTTTCGATCTGCTACTACTTACAACGAACGGTGTTTCCTGGTTGTTCCCATTTCGGGAAGATTTTTTCGACCTGTTTTCAGACCCTGTGTTCGCAGGGTCTCCAGCCCCGACGGCACGCACCGCCGGGGCTCCTGGTTACTCGGCGGAGATCTGCGCGAGGCGCGCTTCGAGCGCGTTGTGTCGGGCGAGGATGTCGTCCTGGCCGTAGTAGAACTCTCGGTCCGCCGTGTACTGGTCGTCGAACCCGTGCGGGGACGGGTCCGAGTAGTCGGTGTCGTCGTCCTCGAAGACGTGCTCGATCCAGTCGGCCAGGCCCTGGATCTCCCGCAGCTGCGTCGGCAGCGAGGCGCGCAGCGCCTCGGGGCTGAAGGGCTTCCCGGTCTCGTCGGAGATCTTCACCGTCGTGGTGATGGACTCCCGCGCCTCAGGGTCGGTGACGCTGACCTGCTCCTGACCGGAGGCGATGGCGGCCCGCTCGACCGTGTAGCCGACAGCGACCTCGGCAACGAGCTCAACGAGGGCCTCGTACGCCTCCTCAGCGTCCTCGTCTTCCTCGGGCTCGTCGGCCTGGCGGGCAGCCTTGTCGGCCTCCCACCCGGCACGCAGGCCAGCCTCACCACGGTCGAGGATGCTCTCCCGACCGATGAGTTCGATCTGCATGCCGTCGACCGTGATGGTCCGCGTGGCGGCGGTTGCTTCGGGGGTGTTGTTCTCTGACATGCGGTGCTCCTTCTTCGGGGTGTGGCTGGCAGCGAGTGCTGAAAGCCGGTCTGGGCTGAAGCCAGCCCAGGAGTCGATGACGCCGGTCTCGTCGGAGACGATGACGACGGGCAGTTCGAGGTGACCCAGCTCGCGGGCCTGAGCGATCGCGGTCTCGTCAGACGCATCGACCGAGGTGTAGTCGACCTGCAACTTCGCGAGCCGGCGGTGCGTCGCGACACAGGGCTGACACCCGTCGCGAGAGATGACCTGGACGGTCGGGGCGGCGCTCATGCGTTCAGCTCGTCGATGACGTCGAGGACCATCAGGTGGAGCGCGACGCCGGGGTGCGGCGCCCGGCGAACTCGAATCGGGATGATCGTCCGGACGACGAGGTCGCCCTTCGAGGCGACGATGAGACGGTGCTCGATGCGGAGGGTGATGCCCGCCGCCTCGGGGAGCATGCGGGTCAGGACGGCGGTCTCGCCGACCAGGTGCGACCACCAGACATCGGCAGTTCGGCGGTCGCCCGCCAGGTCGGCCCTCTGCATGCGCTGGATCGCCGTGCCCAGGCGGTCCGTCGCGCGGAGTTTGTCCTCCTCGGCGATCTCCTCGACGGACAGGTTCTGGTAGGCGCGGCCGCGCGGGTGCGGACGAGCGCTGCGGACGTCGTTGCCGATCATGCCCTGGCGGATCGTCTCGATTGACGGGCCATCGGAGTTGAGCCACGCGGCGGCGGGGTGGTCGGTGTTCTCGTTCATGGTGACTTCCATTCGGTTGACTTTCCGGACTTGCTCTGCTACCAACAGCCTATCAATGGACACCAAGTGCCACACGAAGCGCACTTAGTAGCAGGTTCACGACGCAGCGAACCACCTGTGCAGCGTTGCTCTGGACACTCCGGCGGTCTTCGCCGCCTCGGCGACCGGGACGCCAGCGGCGATCGAGCGACGGGCAGCAGCGACCCGCTCCTCGCGGTCGGCCCCGACCACTCGCAGGTGACGGTCGGCGACCACCTCACGAACCTGCGAGAGCGAGAAGAGAGCGACCGGGGTGGAGTCCAGCGCCTCGATGCGACCCTCGGCTACGAGCTTCGCGACCGTGCCAGTCGGGATCGAGAGCGACACCTCGATGTCGGAGGCAGCCGTCAGGTCACCGGCCGGGGTGCAGCGAGCTGACCACGCCTCGAACGGGATGTCCGAGGCCGGTCCGCACGGGATGCACGACAGCGACGGGGCGGCGATCTCAGTCCACCCCGCAGGAAGCGTCAGACGGCGCCCACAGGCGCACAGTCCGGCCGCAGCGGGCGCCAGGGGCCTGGATGTGGTCTGGAGCCCCAGGGCGTCAGCAGCGCGCTCCTGCGCCGTCTTCAGGAACCGGCGTGCGCGGGGGAGGGAGACGTCCTGAACGCCCTCCTCGCGGCCGACGTGGAGGAGCTGCTCGATCGCAACGATGGCAGCCTCCGTCTGAGCCAGGCCCGGCCCCCGGTAGAAGGTCTCGCCCGCGACGGCAAGCATGAGTGCACTCTCGTGGGAGCGTGCCTCGCGAGCCAGGTCGACCGAAGTAGCGAGAGCACGCTCGTCTCCAGGCATCGGATGAGAGGCAAGGACCTGGCGGTCAGGGCGACCCTGGCGGTGAGGCGCGGTGGTTGCCGCGCGACGAGCGCGGGTGCTCGGGGTGCGAGCGGCGTAGGAGAGAGGGGCGACCATCTGGTCGAGGGTGCTCATTATGGTGTTCTGCCTTCCGTGCTGCCCCTGGTGAGCGGGGCTCTCGAACCCCCCGATGGAGGCTCACTTGTAAGCATGCGCCGGAAACGAGGGGTGGGAACGAAAGTCGCAGAACCGGCTTTCAGGGCTGAGCGGATGTTAGGAGCGATCCGGGTGAACGGGTTCCTGAAGGGCGGCTCGGTGCTGCGGTGCAGGGAGAGTGGATCTACAGCGATCCCAGGGCTGTAGATCGGCTGTAGAACCTCAAAACCATTGCAAACACTGGGGTTCACTACCTCTATCTACTGATCTACTGATCTACAGAGAGAGATTGAGAGGTATGGGTTGTGAACACATACATACCGCTGAGTTCTCTATGTCTACGTCTCTCTAGAGGGGGGTGCTCTTGCCTGCTGTAGATCCGTAGAACGGTAGATTCGACGGGGCCAACACCTCGCTAGCCGCAGAATCCTGCGGTTCCCGTCATCTACAGGACCCCTCCGCCGTTCTGCAGATTGAGCCTTGGCTGTAGATTCAGCGGCCCTGAGGTGCTCCGGAGGACGGATCTGAGCGCAGAGGCCGCTCCGGCAGTGGCCAGGTGTGCGAACATGCGGCCATGAGCGACTACTCCTGGGTGGCCCCCATCTCGACCGGCGTGGCGGGACTGGTCACTGCCGCCGTCGCCTGGCAAGTAGCCACGAACCGTCTGCAGCTGTTGCGAACGGCAGTGGAGCTTCGCGACCGGATTCCGCCCACGATCCAGATGGAGTGGGACTTCCTCATCTTCCGGACTGCGGCAGCTGTGGTCGATCGAGGTACGAGTTCCCGTGTGCCGTCCTTCTTGGCCTTTGCGGCGTGGGTGACATCCGTGATGGGGGCGCTCGCCAGTCAAGTGTGGTTGACCGTCGTCGCAGTAGTCCTGGCGGTCGCGTCGTTCGTGATGGCGTGGGTGAAGCGGAGGGAACTCAATCGTGAGAAGGACGCCTGGGTACTCCGACTTCAAGCCGAGACTCGGCGGCTGGAGGTTCGGAGCGAGAAGCTGACCGCCGATCTTCAGGAAGTCAGTGAGGAGTTGACCCCCAGGCTCAGTGCCACTGTGCGTCAGCTGTATCGAGAGGGCATATCGAGGCCGAGCTTGTACCGCTACAGGCTCCAGTTCGAGGCCGCACTCAACGCTGGCGCCCCGATCCCCGAGGACCCTCGACTCTCTGAGGGGATGTCTGTCGCGTGGAGGGTGCGTGGGGGGTGGCGGAAACTGCGCGGGTCGGAGTATGACCTCCCCGAGGAGCCGATCGCCCTTGCGGCGCTGAAGAGGTATGGCGCAGCCGAGACCCGCAACCGGTCGGAGCCATCCACGTCGTCGTAGAGGCTGCATGCAGGCGCCTTCACCCGAAGCGTTCGCCTTCTGTGTCCAGCAGGCCGCTACGCTCAGGGGCTATGACCCGTCGGGATACGAAACTGCTGCTCGCGGTCGCGGGATCCATGGCGATCCTGGCGTCCGGCTTGATCTTCTGCTTCGTGACTGGGAGATGGGGCCTGACGCTGCTGGAGTACGCGACGAAGAACAACCTCTTCGAGCAGGGCTTGTCCTACGCGCCACCATCACTGCTGATCCCGGTGATCGGCCTGGTGACGCTTGGTGCGGGGGCCCTGATCCTGGGCGTCGCGCTGCCTGCGTCTAACAATGGGAGAGTTGTGGCTGTTGAAGGTCAACGACTGACGTGGCAGCAGCCTCCCCAGCAGTGGCAGCAGCAGCCACCCCAGCAGTGGCAGCAGCAGCCACCCCAGCAGTGGCACCAGCCGCAGGCGCCGCCCTGGGAGCAGCGGCCCCAGCAGCCGCCTCGTGACCCGTGGCGCCCGCCACCACCGCCCCCGGTCTAGCCCTCTCGTCACAGGACGTCGTTGCGCCACAGCATCCTTGACATGACTGAACCTCGCACCCGTGTCGGTACGGGGTTCGCTGGGCAGGACGATCGTGAGCCAGTGATGGCTAGCATGAGCCGATCGGCTCACCACAACGGGGGACATGAGATGGCGGCGAAGAAGCGGCGACGGACCGGTCGAGAGGGCGATGGGTCTACGCGGGGCGGCCTGCGAATGGCGATCCCTCTCAGCTTCGATGTGACGAAGTGCCTCAAGTGCCACGGTGATCGCCTGCTGGGCGGGCCGTGCCCGGAGTGCGGCACAGCGGGGCGACCCGGGGAAGTTAATTCGGCGGTGGTCAGGCGTACTAGTCGCGTGCGTCAGGTCGAGCATCTGCTCCAGCGGAGGCCTGACGAAGGCGCGGGAGTGGCCCCCATGGGCGCTGTCAAGAGGGAGGAGCTAGCAGAGTTCGGAGTCGAGTTCCTGCGCGGGCTGGCAGCGTTGGGTTCGGGGGAGCTCCCCACGTCGGGTGTCGCTGAGACCGAGGCCGCAGTGAGGCGGCTGGAAGAATTCCGTGCCAGAGCTCGAGCTACGGGGGTGCTCCGACCACACGTCGCAGCGAGCAGGGCTATCGGTCTCGTGCTGACGGAGCTCGAGTCTCTCTGGCCGTTGTACTCCGCAGCACTCACGGCAACCTCCCTGCATGAGGCTCAGGTGCGCGGTCAGAAGGCTCAGGTGGTGGTCGAGAACGCCTTCAGTGCCCTGGATGAGTTCGAAGCGATGGAGCACGTCTCGGCTGCGCTCCAAGACCCGGGGCACGGTGACTTCATCGACAGAACCCTGCTTGCCGTCAGTCGCCTCTACCCGGGAACCTCGCTGCTGGAGCTCGCGCCGATCGGTGCCGAAGAGGCTTCCAGGTCAACCGGTGAGGACGTGGACCCGGCTAACGGCGCCCAGTTTCTCCTGCTTCGCGCGGCGGGGCGTGCGGTGCTAGATCCGGAGAAGCTCGAGGCATCTATGGGCTCAGCGCTGCGCCTCTGCAACAGCAGCGAACACCTGGCGACAGTCGCGGCCATGCCCGGGGCGCTTCCCTCTCTCGCTGCCAGCCTGAGGGCGGTGTATGAGGGCTTCAGTGCGTTCGAAGCAGTGTTGCACTCGGGGCCCTCGGACGAGGCCGTCATCCGTCGAGTCGTCTTGTTCTACGGAGAGACGCTGGAGGGGGTCGGCGGAGCCTTGTTCGCGTGGTTCGCGCTGCTTGCAGGTCTCAAGTCGCAGCAGTACGAAAAACTCGTCCGTGACAACGACGCTACTCAGCTACTGCGTCGACTGAGTGATTCCGAGGCCACCGAGGCCCTGTTCCGAGATGTGAAACCTCACCTTCGGCATGCCGCGCAGCACGGTGGGGCATTCGAGGTCGACGGCGAAGTCATTCACTTCAACCTGCGATCTTGGTCTGGTTCCATGACCTGGGGTGAGCTGGCTAACGACATGTTCGCTCTGCTGGAGGCCCTGGCCGCCACCTCCTGGGCACTGTCAACGTCTCTCACTGGCGCCGGGATCGAGATCCCCGACGTACCTGGTTCAGTCGCTCAGCAAGGGAGCTTCCGGTTCGCCCGACAGTGGATCGAGCAGCAGCCGTGCGGTTTGCTCGACTCTGAGGACAACGGGGGAGTGTGGAGATTCGTGATCGCTGATCGGTCGGCGAATCGCGCCAACCTCGCGTACGCGCTTGCGATGGGGTCTGATCCGAAGTTGCGAAGCGTGACGGTCCAAGTTGAAGGCGCTACTACCGCATTCGAGATCGCGCTTTCCGAAGTTGAGGCGTACCTAGAGGCCGGAGAGAGGCGGGACGAAGATCAGGGGCTGTGGCTGATCGCGCTGCTGAAGTTGCGACTGGCGGCGCGCAACGGCAAGGAGTCGATGCTCCGTTCCTCGGACCTTCTCTACGTGGCGTCGCTCGCCGGGGTTTACCTTCTTGCTGACCATCCACAATGGATACCCGTACTTCGGGAAGTCAAGAGAATGGCTGTGGAGACCGGCCTCACGGAAGCCGTCGATGTCGTGCACGACATATTCAGGGCCTACCGGAGTGACGACATCGAGGTGCGGCGCCCGGTCGCGACGGCAGTCAACAAGCGTGTTCAGGAGGGCGCGTACCCGCTAGAGCCAGACGCAGAGTCGGTCACCTGCGTCAAGTGACCGCCGACTGTGCGATGGGGAGGCCTAGGGCGTGATCGAGACCTCCACGTCTGCATGGTCCGTCAAGAGCACCCGCGTGAGGTGTGAGGCGGGGTAGGCCGGGCGCCGTCCGGACGGCTCCCATTCCGAGACTGGCGCAGCCACAAGCTGTAGCGGTTTTGGATTCTCGAAAGCTTCGGTGATCTGCGCATCCGTGAGTGATCGACTGACGAATGCCTGCATAGTTCGAAGCGAGGTGGTGAGTTGCTCGATGAGCCTCTCCAGCATGGCGGCGAACTCGGCCAGGAATTCGAGAGGCATGGCAGTTGACATTGTCATGCCTCTGACCTGTTCGACCGTGGTCGTGCCGTCTGGGTGCCGCTGAAGGTCGAGCATGGCGTGAGTAACAGTCATGCTGTTCTCTGAGTGCGCCGCGAACTTGTTCCGTGTCGTGTTCAGCCGGACCGTCAACGAAGCGTCGTCGGGTGAGAGGTCGACGAACTTCGCGAGGTCCGACCTAGCGTGCGAACCGTAGGTGCGTCCGTACGCGACGACCGCGTAGACGCGGAGCTTCTTCGCTACCGTTTGGTCGGATGCGGCCTCAGCCGCCTCTAGAGCACCGAGCGCGTCACGCAGATCCCGCATGTGACTAGCTGCGTCGATGAACTTGCGCACGGCAGGGGTATCAGGTGCCGTTGTCTGCACCCGCCCGAGTGCAGCATCTAGCGCCTGGTGCACCTCGGCGACCGCGTAGTCCTCAGTACTGGCGTACCCCACGAGCTGTTGCACTTCGCCACCGTCCAGGGGACGGTACGACAGCGTCGCCATGACCGCGCCATGACCACGCAGTTCAGGGGGTGCAGTCACAACGACGGGGTCGGTGCTTTCGCCGGGCTGGAGAGGGCTCGTGGGCATGGCGCCAGCGTATTGGATGGCGGCACTAGGAAGCGCGCACTGGCATCGATGCCTCTGTGGCCAACGATCTCGATCGGCATCGTTGCAGAGGTGAACTTCCACCAGAGTCTCGCCCCCGGAACGCGAACGGGCTAGGTTCGAAGAATGACGAACTACATCGCACTTGTCGAGCAGGCCAGCGGAGCCAACGAAGTCTGGAGTGAGCAGAAGTTCCTGGTGTACCGAGGCTCGTTGGAACTGGCAGTGACGCTCATGGACAGGGGGCCGGGTGAGATCTTCCGTTACATGGCGCGAGCGGAGGTGACTCCCGGCCGAGGAGTGGAGATCGAGAGCACAGGCAATCCGGCGTCAACCCCTGATGAAGCGCTGGAGAACATCCACTGGAATGAGTTCGACTGATGGCGCGGGCAAACAAGTGGCGTAGTTTCCAGGCGGCCGACGGTCAGATCTGCGATCTGAAGCATGCGGGCTCGACCGCTGATGATGAGCCTCTCCACCGGGACGTGAAGGTGCAATACCTCACAGGGGAAGAAGGGCGGCAGAGCGCCAACTTCCGGCCGGAGGACGGCCCTTTGCTTCGTGAGCTGAACGAGGTCAACTACGAAGCTTGGACTCGCCACTGAGGTTGTGGGGTCCTCACCTCACGCCGCCTGGGCGACCGGGCGGAGCACCGCGTGGCCTTGGCCGAGTCGGACGCCGACGACCTCGTACCGGCCGGACCACACCGCCTTGAAGGCCGCGCCGTCGGTCGCAGGGTCGAAGTCCGAGGGCAGGGGCACCCTCAGCTCGCCACTCGCTGCGTGAGCCACGGGCTCGACAGGGGCCTGAGCCGGCTCCTGAGCCACGATGCCCTTCTCTGCACGTGCAGCCGCCCTCTCGCCCTCTCGGACCGCCGCGAACACGCGGACCTCCTCAGCCCGGGCTGAGGCCCTGGCCCGCTGGTCCGCGATGGCGGCGGCGCGCATGGCCCGAGGTGCCAGGCCGGTCAGCTCGTCGGGCTGGGCTGCGACCCGGTCCAGCGCCTCCCGGACCGAGTCGCCGGTCCAGGTCTGGTGGTCCAGCCGGGCCTGGCCCAGGGTCTTCAGGGTGGACCTCACCGTCCTCTGGGCCGACCCAACGACGACCTCGGGGTCCTGGCCCGCAGCCTGGGCTACAGCGATACCCCAGGCCCGCCCTGAGCCGAGGATGGACCACGCCGGGTGCTCGGCGGACCGGATGAGGACTGCCAGCGCATCCTCGCCGCCACCGTCAAGGGTCTGGGCCAGTGCCTCGACGGACTCATACAGCGGACCGTCGGTCTGGTCCGAGAGAGCTGCCGGGATGGTCGACGGCAGTCGGTACCGGCCCGGCGTTCCACGACCGCCGGAGAGCCGAACCAGGTACCTGCGCTCGATGGCCGTCTGGATGGCCCGGCTCGCGCCCTTGTCCGAGAGTCCGAGCCGGGCGCCGAGCTCGTCGTAGGACACCGCCACCCCTAGCCATCCGTTCCCGCTGTGTAGTTGCTGGAGCACCTGGCCCCCGATCCATCCGGCCACGAGCTTGGCATTCTGCGCTGCCACGGCACGAGCACCAACGGGCTCGACGGCGAGACGTCCGATCAAGCAACGGGCAACCCGCAGTGCATCCCGTTCTCGTGCCGAGTCCGTACCGGACTCGGAGACATGTCTCCGAGCCTTGGACACCAGCCCCCGCCACACGGCGATGTTCTCGACAGGAGCACCGAGCTCCGCGACACGGCGCAGGGACGCGCGCAGGAACCGGGGCGGCACGGACCTGCTGGGGTCGAGTCCCCACGCGAGGGCAGCCAAGACCTGTGAGGTGGACGATGCCGATGAGCGAGCACGCAGAAGGGCGCGAACTTGGACGTCGAGGACAGCGGGTGCGAAAGGTGCGTTCATGCTCTAATCTTACTATCACCATGCAACTGAGGGGCAAAGCCCCGTAAGTTGCAAATAGGTGAGAGGAAGAGCAGGGCCGTGGGGAGCGCGTGTTCGTCGCGACCGCGAGGTCCCCGCAGACGACCAGCGTGGGTGAAGAGCTCTGACGGCGTGCACGGGTAGGGCGGCAGCGCACGCACGGCAGGCAGCTCTGCTGCGGCCAGCGAGAGGCAGGGCGAGAACATCGGTGCAGGGCTGGGCCGTCGACGGTGCCAGCGCGCGTCCACGGCAGCAGGGGAGCGAGAGCGCGGCTGTACCTGTCGACGACCAGCGGCGGGTGGCAGAGGCTGCGTGACCAGGCACCGGTAGGCAGGGGGCGCAACGGTCACGGTGCGGACGCCGGTGCGGGTGTCGGGTCAGCACAGCAGGGGTGGCGCCGGGGCTAGGGCAGGGCGGGTGGACCTGTCGGGGTCGGTGGGGTTCGGGTTCGGTGAATCAGGGGAGGACTTCGTCCCTCCTGATTCACCTCTCCTACTTACCTACCTCTTCATCCACCTGGTCCACCTCAGCCGGCTGATCCACCACAACATCCGCCTGGGCATCACTGCCGGACTTCCGCGCATGCTCCAGCGCCTCGGCGTGGAAGGCTCCGACCAGGTCGACGATCCCGTCGTCGTACCCGTGCGTCAGGATGAACTGCCGGATGGCTCGCGCGCGATCGAGGGCCTGCTGATCGGTGAGCGACTCTGCCCATGCAGTCAGGACCGAAAGGGGAGGGCTGGTCGCGGGCTCGGAGATCATGCCGACCAGCGACGTCCTGGCCATGCGCGTCTCGACCGCGAGGTTGGCGCGCTCCCGCGCCGTGAGGTAGGTACCCGCTCTCAGCGCCTCGCGCTCATCGTCGTTGCTGCCGTACCCGACTGATGTGCTGTAGGTGGAGGGCAGAAGCTCGGGCTGAGTAGAGCCGGTCACGAGCACGGGGATGGCGACCGTACGAACCCACGTGGCGAGCGCTCCGATCTCGTGCACCAGCACGGGCCACTCATCGGTACCGGGTCTCTGGAGAGCCAGGGTGGCGTAGATCGAGACGGGGACCTGCGTCCCCGCGTCGGTTCGTGCGAGGACGTCCCCCACCCGCGATGGGCCTTCGCTCAGCGGCATGAAGGCGACCGCGTCCGTCGGAGTGTCAGGGATGATGCGGGCTACACGCGCGGCGGCAACCGCAGGCGTCCTGTGCTTGGATAGATTCGTGTGCGAGACAAGCAGGTACAGCGGATGGGTCTGAGGGGTGTTGCGTAGCCTGTACGGCTGAAGCTCCTCGATGCGGCGGTACAGCGGCGACCCGTAGAGCAAGGGCGCGGGCATCCGCTTGGAGCCCTTCTGCTCCCAGATGGCGAAGTCCTCGGGCGTCGTCGAGGCGGGCATCGAGATGCTCCCCGGCTCCTTGTCCCTCATGGCCCGGCCGAGCTGATACTCGACCTCGGCGTAGATCGTGTGTTCGATCGCGGCACGCAGGGTCGTCATGGCGTCAGCCGCGTAGAGGGCGATCGCGCGCGGGACCGGCCGGATGGCGGCGATCCGCGTCTCGGACCCACCGTGGACCGGTACCTCCACGAGGTGGAGCGGGCCGTCGTCACCCTCAGTGTCGCCGTACCGCAACACTGCGACGTTGAGGTGGTCGATGAGCTCCTCGGCGTGTGCGAGCGTCGACGCCACGGGGAGGTGATGGTCGGGCAACCATGCGAGATGCGGCTTCGGCATAAGGTCACCGTAGCGGCAACCGGTGTCGGTGCCGCCACGGTGCTGGCCGGGTCTGCTCAGGGGTACTGGAGCTTGTTCACGATGGCTACCACCCGGTCCGCCAGAACGTCCGCTCGACGTTCTCCACCCTGAACGGCGTGAAGGTAGACGGACACGTCGCCGACCTTCTTCGGGACGCCGTTCGTTACACCACGGCTCAGCTTGGCGTTGGCGCTACCCGTGATGCCATCCGGGTTCGTGGGGCTGTGAGGCGCGAGCCGTGTGTTCAGGTCCTTCAGACTGCTCTTGCTGCTGTGCGCGATCACATTCCGAGTGCTCTTGAGCAGGTTCAACGCCCACGTGTCTTCGAGTGACTGGGCGATCTGAGCGACCTTACTGTCGAAGGGCGAGTCGAGCTGCTTGCTCGCGGCCTTCTTCCACTCAGCCACGTCTTTGAAGGTCACGTTGCGCTCCGACTCGTCCAACAGGGTCTCGATCTGCTCGGCGGTGAGCCAGGCCGGATAAGCCAGAGAGAGGGATCCAAGTGCGGAGATGATGCCGTGACCAGGCAGTGCTTGAACCTTCGTCGCGAGAGTCTGGTTCAGCGAAGCTACGAACTTGCTGGGCTTCTTGGAGATCGCAGCGATGTGCCACCGGTGCTGGAAGAGCTCGAATTCGCCACCGACGCGGAAGATGTAATCAGCCGTCGCGCCCTTCTTGTCAGCGCCAGATGCGTTCGCTGCCTTAAGTGCGATCTGGATGTTCTCGTGTCGCTGCTTCACGGCTTGGACGTCTGCTGTGAAATCGGCGATCGGGTCGTTGGGGTTCAGGGTGTTCACCATGAAAGGACCCTAGCGAGCCGAAGCGGATGGATGGCCGATTCCTACCTCCTTTCACCCGCCCAGTTGCTACGGCTTCAGCTGCACCCGCTCGACGGGCAGCCAGGCGAACCAGGGGGCTCCCCAGCCGCTGCCGTCATCAGGCTGCTGGATGAGCAGCATCCGGTCCCTCAGCGCCGTGGCCACGACGTCGATGTCGAGCACCCGGGTCGCGCCGTCGAAGCACCGCGACTCGGCGATGGCGGCACGCGGCACGATCATCCGCCAGCGCAACGGGGTCGGAGTGACCGGGCGGATCAGGCTGCCGTAGCGACGGCCCGTGCCCGTGACGAACTCGTCCTCCATGGCTCTCCTTTCGAACGCACGTTCGAACAGCCTACGGCCTTCGGTTCCCCGTTCGCAGTGGGGTGCTACCATGTAGTAGGTACTAGACGGTAGGTAGTAGACCCGCACCCTTGGAGGAGACAGCATGACCGAGACCGAGACGACCCCGACAGCAACCCCCTCAGCAACCGAGCGATCGGCGCGCATCAGGCCCGACAGCCCCGGGTGGCGCAGGTCGTCGTAGCCCTGGTGATCGCTCTTGGTGTCAGTGCCCTGCTCGCGGGCGTACCAGCGATCCTGGCTGCCGGGGCGGCGGCGGGGCTACATCCGTGGCTACGCCCCCTTCTGGCGGTGGCGATCGACGGTGCGCTCATCGTCTACTCGCTCGTGATCGTGGTCCGTCGCTCTCGGTCTGAGAGTGCTCGACTGCCCTGGGCTGCGACCGTCCTCCTCGTAGCGGGGAGCGCGACTATCCAGGTCGTGCACGCGCTCGATGTTGCCGGATCCGTCTCGCCCATGCGGGTCGCCGGAGCTGCGGTCGTCGGGGTCCTGCCGCTGCTCGTGGCACTGAATTCACACTTTTTGACGGACCTCTTGGTCGAGGCCCCGAAGCCCGTTCGAAAGGGCCGCACGAAGCCCGCCAGCAAGCCTGCTCCTGCCCCTGTAGCGGCCCGGAAGCGGCCCGTCTCTCGGGAGTCCGATGTTGCCGCCCCGGCCCCGCTGAGGGCCGTCCGGACGCCCGCTGAGGGTGTTCCCGTCGCAGCCGAAGGGGACCGCGAGGCCCGACGCGAACGAGTGTTGGAGCTCAGAGCTGCCGGTCGCTCGTTCTCTCAGATCAGCGTCGAAACCGGGATCCCCGCATCGACGGCCAAGAGGCTGGCGGCTGCCGCCTGACGACCCCAGAGAACCCCCGTACCGGCTCCTCCCGGTGCGGGGGTTCTACTGTGCCCGGGGTGTCCACTTCAGGTGGCATGCGAACCTGTTCGTGTCATGACAATCCGCAGAAAGTACCCCACTCAGGCCAAGCCCGACTCTGGAATGACCCTCCCGGAGCTCCTGGTCGCGATGATCATCTCAACCGTGGTCATCGCGATCGGCGTTTCGCTTCTCTCGCAGACCTTCAGGGTCGCGGCGTCCACGCAGACCCGCGCCGAGCTCTGGAGCTCGATGACGAACAGCTCGATTCAGCTGATCCGCGATGTCAACGACGGCACGAAGATCGTCACGTCCGAGCCCCGTCATCTCGCCGTCCAGGTCGTGCGCGATGGGCGGTGCCAGACCAGGGACTGGCAGGTCGACGGCGACCGTCTGGTCAGCACCACAACCTTCTACGACGCCCCGTCGTGCACCGGCGGCTCGACCGAGCGGAAGGTCGTCGCCATCAAGGGGAATCTGAAGTCGTTCACGTTCACCTACTACTCGGCCGCGAGCGTCGACTCCGAGCTGCCCGCCCCCGTCTCGCCTGGCGTGGTAAATCGGGTCGGTTGGACCATGTCCGCGACCCCGACGGACACGACTGCCGTGCTCCGGCTGGAGTCCGGTGCCGCCTTCACTGGACGTGGTGCTTCCACGGACGGCGGAGGTGCGACCCAGACGCCGCTCGCCGCGTTCCTCTCGGTCACCACCAACGCCAGCGGTATCGAGGGCGTGTCTGCGCCCATCCTCTCCTGGACTGACGCTACGCCTGAGCTCACACAGGGATGGGCGGTGTACCGCACCTCATACCCCGAGGGTTCTGACGCCTCCTCATCGTCGACCGGCTGGGAGCAGATCGCGTACCTCAGGACGGCCACCCCGGCGCCGGGCACGATGACCTACACAGACCGCACGCTTCCACGCGGCTACACCGGCCTCTACGTCGTCCGGGCGACAGTGCCCGATGGCTACGGCCCGTCATCGAATCAGAAGGCGACGGGGCTGCGCCCGTCGCCCTCGTCGACCCTCACGACGACCGGCGCACCGAGCACGATCGAGCTGTCCTGGACTGCGCCTCGCGGGGCCACGGGCTACGACATCTACCGGTCGGAGACGGGGTCCCCCGCGCCGATCCTGTACCGGACCTCGGACGACATCAAGGGCTCTGCGAAGCGGTCGGGCACGGGCGATGCCGTCCGCTGGACGTGGACGGATCCTCTCGCTGCGGGGCACGCGCACACCTATTCGGTCGTGCCGGTGAACCGGTGGGAGCGCTTGGCGACGACCTCTTCTCAGACCGGCTCCCTCCCGATCGGAGAGGCACTCGCTCGCGCCTACAGCGGCACGACGTCGACGACCCGCACGGCGCCCCGGGCGGCTTCCCCTCTCTCAGGTGCCTTCACTGCACCTGCGCGTCCCGAGCGGGCGGTTCTCGACCTCTCGTCCAGGTCGTCTGCGACCGACTACCGGTCGACCGTCGCATGGACTCCGGCGCCGTGGGTTGGAGGCGGTCCCGAGGTTGCTACCGACGGACAGGGCCACAGGGATCGGGGCTGGGCGGCCGAGCGTCGTGGGTCCGCCTGGGAGGCCGTGTGGGCGGCTGAGACGCCGCGCACGACCACCGTGCGCACGGATGCTGGGACCGAGCCTGACATCACGTACGGCTACCGCACGCGCACGGTGAACGGCTCCGGTGCGAGCGCGTGGGCTGCTGAGGCTCGGATCCTTCAGCGTCCGGCTGTCCCCGACTCTCCGACGATCGCTCTCTCAGGCTTGACGACCCGACAGGCGACTGTCCGTGCTGCCACGAGCCCGTCTGCGACGGCGTGGGAGATCGGCATGACCACGACCGCCGGGTCCCCGGCGATGCGGGGTGTGAGGGACGCTGACGCGAACCGCCGGGCCGTGTACGACCAGCTCACGCACTCCTCGTCGAACGCTTGGCGCTCGCGCTCGACCAACATCCCTCCGACGGGTGTCTCCGGCGGCGGCACCTCGGCGTGGGGTGCGACCGACTCCATCACGACCGACCGTCTGCGCGTGTGGCTCTCGGACGGGTCGAAGACCACCCTCTCGGTCAGTGCCCGGCTGAACACTGAGGGTGGGAGCAGCGCGAGCGTCACACGCAGTGGCATCACAGGTGTCGTCGGCGCTGAAACGCAGGGCAGCTACGGCGGCGGGCAGGCGCACATCTTCCGGCCGCTGCCGCACAACACGAGCTACACCCTGACGGGGGACCTCACCGACGGGTACAACAACGTCTCGGACAGCGCGACCATCACGACCGACCGCCTGAGCGTGTGGCTCTCGGACGGGTCGGCGACCACGAGGTCGGTATCCGCCCGCCTGCACAACTTGAACGGCAGCTCAGCCAGCCTGACGGTCGAGGGGCACCAGACTCAGCCGAGCCTGGGCGGCGGGCAGCTGCACACCTTCGGTGACGGTCACCCCGGGCTGACTCACAACACGGGCTACACGCTGACCGCTCGCCTGACGGACGGGTTCAACCATGTCTCCTACCAAGACGTGATCCGGACCCTTGAGTTCCTGCCACCCCGGGTGGCCTTCGACTCGATCACCACCAGGAGCGCGAGGGCGTGGGCCGACTGCGGCTCGGCAGCGGGTTGCGCGGTCGTCGGGCCGGACGGTCGCGAGCTGCTCTCAGGGTCGACATGGAATCAGCTGTCCGACGACTCATGGCACGACTTCCAGGGCGTCGCATCGGACGGGTGGAACCGGGTCACCACCAGGGCGTCGGCGCGGACCCTCCGGCTCGTCGCGGCGCCGCCGTCTTGCTCGATGACCGGCGGCGGGGACTCTCCCGGCTCGGCGACGATTAGCGCGTGGGGCGGCAGTGGCGGCTACGAGTACAGCCCTGCACGGGTGCGCACCGGGCTCGGTCCGGGGTCCTACGGCGGGGCAGCTCGGTCGACCGTCAGCGATGGGTACAACAGCTCGGCGAGTGGCTGGGTCTCCTGTGGCTCCGTGACCGTCACTGACCCGTACCCAACCCCTTGGGGTGGCAGCGCTCCGGCGGGGTGTCCCTACCCCGGTACCTACATCACCCCTGCTTCGCCTAGGACCTGGCAGGTTCGTCGCGCCTCGGTCGCTACCTGCGAACTGCGGTGGCTCGTGACGGCAGCGGGCGAAGCCCCGGGGCGTCCGGCTGGGATGGTCGAAGGCGCAGGTGTCTACTCGGTGGGCTCCGGGGCCAGCGCGTACACGCGGACGAGCGGCGAATCGGGGCCGATGGGACCGCTTGTAGGCGGATGAACGCAGACCGACCTCCCCTGACTGGCGAGCCCACAGGGGAGGTCGGTGGGGCGGGCGCTACACGACCCAGAGCACGTACTCGGAGCGGTCGAGAACCCGGCCGTCGACGAGCATCGGTGCTGCGAGAACTTCTTCGAGCGTCGGCAGCGTCCTGTTGCCGTAGTCCTTGTTGTCGAGCTCTCGGAAGCTCCCGTGGCGCGAGAGGCCGAAGATCTTGTAGTAGTAGCCACCGTCGATCGGGGCCACGTACGCCAGGTACTTGTCGGCCTCCTGGGTTCGGGTGTCCCAGTTCTCGACCGTGATCTCCGGCTCGACCGCCGGAGCCTGGCCGGGGGTGTCCTCGCCGATGCGGACCGGGGCCTTCTCGGTGCCCTGGTAGACGACACCGTCGACGACCTGCGAGAACTCGTCGACCTCAGGGGCAGCAGGCTCGACAGGTGCCTCGGTGGTCTCAGCCGGCGCAGGGGTCGCCTCCGCCGACTCGGCTGCAACGGGAGCTGCGGGGACCGTCGTCTCAACTGCGGTCGCGGAGGGTGCAGGCTCAGCAGGGGAGTTAGAACTGCACCCCGTGATGAGGGCGAGAGCGAGCGCGCCAACGAGCGCTGCTGCTGTGTTGCTGCGACGAGCCGCCATGACGTGTCCCCTGAGTGGTTGAGTGCTTCTTAACACACCTTACCATGACATGCAACATCTGTCCACGATCGTCGCGAACCTCTGCTATGCCTCGTTCGCGTCCTTGATCCACCTCAGGACGGACGAGTGCGCGACCCTCGCGACCTCGCCTTGGAGGGCGGCGCTGGTTCCGTGCTCGCGCGCGATCGCTTGCACCATCACGGTGACGCCACCAGACGCCAGGTCTCGTGCCCGCCCGACCTGCTGAAGCATCGCAAGGGCGCGGGCCTGCTCCGCGTCGAGCTGCGCCCGGCCCGGGTGTAGCGCCATCTGCGCGGCCGCGAGGTCAGCTCCTAGCTGCTGGCCGAGCTCGTTGCGGGTACGAAGCGCGTGAAGAGCGCGGAGCGCCTCGGCGAGCCCCGCCTCCGCTGACAGTGCCGCGCCGTCGACGGTCGCAGCGAGCTCCGAAGCCTCGTCGAGCAAGCGTTCGAGGTCATCCGCGCTGCTACTTCCCTGCCGCTTACCCATGGCCTGAGCGTATCGCAAGGCAAATGTGACCCATCTCACTTCTATTGCCCTGTTCATATCGACAGGCACAGTGCATGCTGTGTATGCCTGATCATATCGACAGGCGACAGGAGGTACGGATGCCCCCGACACCGAGATGAAAGAAACAAGGACGAGACATGACTGCACCGACGATGGACACACTGGAACCGCTCATGACCGAGGCCGAGGTGGCGCGCCTTCTTCGCATCGACCGGAGCACGCTTTGCCGCTGGCGTACTGCCGGGGTCGGACCGCTCCAGCCGGTCATGGTCACCCCGACGACCCCGCGCTACCGCAGGTCGGACGTCGCGGTGCTGGTCGGCGGCACTCAGTGAGCGTCCGCAGGACTCCATCGGGGCGCTGGCAAGTGCGCGTCAAGGACGGTCGTCGGGACGTCGCTTCGAAAACCTTCGACACGAAGCGGTCCGCACAGGCCTGGGAGGCAGAGCAGAAGGCGAAGCTGTCCGGCGGGGCATGGGTTGATCCGAAGGCGGGGCGAACCCCCGTCCGTGAAGTCATTGATGAGTACCTGGCAACGCGCCCCGGCATCGTGAGCTCCAAGACTCTTCTGACGGAGCATCTGCTCCTGGGGAAGGTCACCCCGGCACTTGGGCGACTGCCTGTCAGTGCAGTGACCCGAGAGGATGTTCAGACGGACCTGGGGGTTCAGGCGCTCGGGCTCGCGACGTCGAGCGTCAAGCGGTACCGGGGGATCTTGAGTGCGCTCTTCACGTACTCGGTGGCGCGACGACTCCGCGAGACGAACCCCGTCTCGGGGACCAAGCTGCCAAGCGGCGCCGAGGGGCACGAGCGGACCGAGATGGCGCCCTACACGCTCGAAGAGCTCCGCGAGGTCGCAGCCGCTTGCATGGAACAGAGCCCGGATGGGGACATCACGCTGTTTCTCGGGCTCACCGGCCTGCGTTGGGGCGAGATGGCTGCGCTCCGTGTCAAGGACGTCCTTGAAGTGCCGAGGCGGGCCATCCGCGTGTCGCGCTCGGCGCCCACCGGACATGCGATCCGTGAGACCACGAAGGGTGGCCGGGACCGGTTCGTGCCGCTGGTGGAGGACGTCTGGCAGATCGTCGCTCGTCGCATGGTTGGGCGCGCCCCTGATGACCTGCTCTTCGTGAATCCCTCCGGGAGGATCTGGGGAGGGTGGAACTGGAAGTGCGGGGTCTCCTGGGCGCAGCACGCGCGAGGGCGACGAGTTCACGACCTCCGACACACGGCAGCGACTCTGTGGCTGTCGAGTGGCGTTCCGCCGAAAACGGTCCAGGCTTGGCTCGGGCACTCCACGGCGACGATGACCCTGGACCTCTACGCCCATTACCTCCCAGCCAGCGAAGCGGACGCAGGCCTTCGCCTCATGAACGAACGGCTGGCGGGGGGAGCCCGGGGGGACCGGCCAGCTGAACAACTTACCCGGCGGGACGCCATTTAGCCCCCTGACCTGCGGTGATGCGAACAGTCACCGCAGGTTCTGGCACTCACCTTGACCGAGTGCTAACTCCGGCATAGATTTGCTCGTGGTTCCACGTGACTCCTGACCGACCCCCGCGACGGCGGTCCGGTACGCGCGTGGCGGCCATGAACTGTCCCTCATTTCTCTGCGAAAGGGGAGGTCCGCGTGTCGGTCTCCATCAAGCCGCTCGAGGACCGGATCGTCGTCAAGACTCTCGAAGTCGAGCTGACCACGCCCTCCGGTCTCGTTATCCCTGACACCGCCAAGGAGAAGCCCCAGGAGGGCGAGGTCCTGGCAGTCGGCCCCGGTCGTATCGACGACAACGGCAACCGCGTCCCGCTGGACGTCGCCGTGGGTGACAAGGTCATCTACAGCAAGTACGGCGGCACCGAGGTCAAGTACGACGGCGAGGAGTACCTCATCCTCTCCGCCCGCGACGTGCTCGCAGTGATCGGCTGATCACGCACCACGCGCGACGAAGGGCCCCACGACCATCGGTCGTGGGGCCCTTCTGCTGTCTGCGGGTGTGTCGGCAGAGAACGGAGAAGGACCCCACGGCCGAGGCCGTGGGGTCCTTCGCAGACTGGGCGCTGCTCCCGGTGAGCTGCTGTCAGCCGACGCGGCGGGTGGTGGTCGAGGCCGGCATCGCGGCGAGCGCTGCGGTGCGCTCGTCCTCGCTGAGGCCGCCCCAGACTCCGTAGGGCTCACGGACACGGAGCGACGCCTCACGGCACTCCATCATCACGGGGCACCCGTGGCAGATGGCCTTGGCGGCCTCGGCGCGGCGGCGACGCGCTGCTCCGCGCTCACCCTCCGGGTGGAAGAACAGGGTGTCGTCGACGTCGCGGCACGAACCCTGGTACTGCCACTCCCACAGGTCCATCACGGGGCCGGGGAGGCGGGAGAGCTCAGTCATCGTCGTACCGTCTTTCTGCTCGGAGCCGGGTCTTGGACCTCGGCGGTCGTGCTCCTAGGACTTCAGCCCTGGGTGATCTGTGAACAACTTAGAACCGATCCAGGAGTTATTCAAGTCACCCTGTGGGTGAGATGTGGATTCTCAGGTGGTGCAGGGATGGTGCGCAGGTGGTGCAGTGCGCGGGAGAGTGCTCACCAGAACGCCGGGATGCCGCGCATGCGGGTGCCGTGCCCGGTCGCCCGCCGGTCGCAGCGGGCTGGTGGTGAACAACACACGAACAACTCGTGACGTGCATCGCCGCGGACGCCAGGTGGCACGACGACTCGGATCTCGGCACAATCGACCCATGAGCACAGGTCGACCGGCACAGGGACAGACCGGCGGCGGCGACCCCTCGGGCGAGAAGACGGGCGAGCAGTCGACCGAGAACTCGAACGAACCCGCGCTCGCGGTCGCAGCGGTGGCCCGACGCCTGGGCGTCGCCCCGGCGACGCTGCGGACCTGGGACCGCCGCTACGGCCTCGGCCCCTCAGCGCACTCCGCCGGCGCCCACCGCCGCTACTCGAGCGACGACGTCGCGCGCCTCATGGTCATGCGTCGGCTGGCGCTCGAAGGTGTCGCACCCGTCGACGCGGCCCGCGCCGCGCTCGCGGTCGACCTCACCACGACCTCGCGTGAGCAGCTCGAGGACGAGCTCCGCGAGACGATCGCGCACGCCGACGAGGAGAACCAGCGGCACGGGCGACGCGTCGACCCCGACCAGCCGCACGCCGCCCCCGAGCAGCCCCGCCGGCTCGTCGGGCTCGACCGCGAGGCCCACGACGACCGTGGCGCGGTCGTCGAGCCCGCCACCGAGGCGCTGAGCCCGGCGTCCCCCAACCCGGCGTCCCCCAACCCGACGTCGTCCACCCCGGCGCTGTCCGGCCCGCGCTCTCTCCGCGACGTCAGCGCGAGCGCCCCGGGAGACCCCGAGCCCCAGCGGCCGTCCCTGCGTCTCGCGGCCCCGGTCGACTCCGAGGTCACGTCGATCGACGTCATCGACGCCGTGCTCCGTGGCAACGTCGCCGCGACCGAGCGCCTGCTCGCCCTCGACGCCGACCAGGACCCGGCGCAGTGGTGGATGACCCTCGTCGAGCCCACCCTCCGCAAGCTCGCCGCACGCACCGTCCTGGCCAAGCCGGGGGAGGCTCCCGAGAGCCTGCTCGCGAGCGCGACCCTCAAGGTCGTGGCCGACTTCATCCGGGCCCGCGAGGAGCAGACCGCCCTCGAGACCGGTGTCCGGTCACCGCACCCCAGCCAGATGAAGAAGATCGTCCTGCTCTTCGCCGCGGCCGACGACGCCCAGCCGCTCGCGATGCACGCGCTCGCCGCGGCCCTCGTGGCGCAGGGTGTCACGGCCCGCATCGTCACCGGCCCGGCGAACGCCCACCGGGCGCTCGAGCTCGTGACGATGGTGCGCCCGGTGGCGACGGTGCTCGTCACCTCGCTCTCGCGCCCCGAGCTGGGCATCGTGCACGCGCTCCACGAGACCCACCCCGAGCTGTCCGTGTTCGTCGGGCTGAGCAGCGACGACGCCGCGGCAGACCTCCCGCAGTCCCGGTTCGTGAGTCGTGTCCGCAGCTTCCAGGGCCTGCTCCACGAGGTGCTTGCGGTCGCCGTCTGACGCGTCGACGACCGCCCGACGCCGGTCTGCGGCGGGCCGCCCCGCGGGCCCCGCGGCGATCCCTCTCTGTGAGCGGACAGACACCGTGGCCCCCCGGCGCGGTGCGTAGACTTCCTCCATGAACTCGTCGAGCAGCGCGCAGCCCCACGACCCCTTCGGATTCATCGGACTCACCTACGACGACGTCCTCCTGCTCCCCGGAGAGACCGACGTCATCCCCAGCCAGGTCGACACCACCGCGCGGCTGACCCGCGAGATCTCGGTCTCCGTCCCGCTGCTGTCCGCGGCCATGGACACCGTGACCGAGTCGCGCATGGCCATCGCGATGGCTCGCCAGGGCGGCATCGGCATCATCCACCGCAACCTGTCGATCGAGGCCCAGGCCCAGAACGTCGACCTGGTCAAGCGCTCCGAGTCGGGCATGATCACCGACCCCGTGACGATCACCCCCGACGCGACGCTCGCCGAGCTCGACGCGCTCTGCGGCCAGTACCGTGTGTCCGGCCTGCCGGTCGTCGACGCCGACGGGCTGCTGCTCGGCATCATCACCAACCGCGACCTGCGCTTCGTCCCACCGGGCGACTTCGCGCAGCGCCGCGTCCACGAGGTCATGACCAAGATGCCGCTCATCACCGGTCCGGTGGGCATCTCGCGCGAGGACGCTGCCGCGCTGCTCGGCACGCACCGCATCGAGAAGCTGCCGCTGGTCGACGACGCGGGACGCCTCCAGGGGCTCATCACCGTCAAGGACTTCGTCAAGTCCGAGCAGTACCCCGACGCCACGAAGGACGGCGAGGGTCGCCTCGTGGTCGGTGCGGCGATCGGGTTCTTCGGCGACGCGTGGGACCGTGCGACGACGCTCGCCGAGGCCGGTGCCGACGTCCTCGTGGTCGACACGGCCAACGGGCACGCGCGCCTCATGCTCGACATGATCCGCAGGCTCAAGGCGGACCCGGCCTTCGCCGGGGTCCAGATCATCGGTGGCAACGTCGCGACCCGCGCTGGCGCGCAGGCGCTCGTCGACGCCGGGGTCGACGCCGTCAAGGTGGGCGTCGGACCGGGCTCCATCTGCACCACCCGCGTCGTGGCCGGCGTCGGCGTCCCGCAGGTCACCGCGATCTACGAGGCCTCGCTCGCCTGCAAGCCGGCTGGCGTGCCGGTGATCGGCGACGGCGGCCTGCAGTACTCGGGCGACATCGCCAAGGCGCTCGTCGCCGGTGCCGACACGGTGATGCTCGGCTCGCTCCTGGCGGGCTGCGACGAGAGCCCGGGCGACCTCGTGTTCGTCAACGGCAAGCAGTTCAAGCTGTACCGCGGCATGGGCTCCATCGGGGCCATGGCCTCGCGCGGCAAGAAGGCGTCCTACTCCAAGGACCGCTACTTCCAGGCGGACGTGGCGAGCGACGACAAGATCGTGCCCGAGGGCATCGAGGGGCAGGTCCCGTACCGGGGTCCGCTCGGCGCCGTCGCGCACCAGCTCATCGGTGGCCTGCACCAGTCGATGTTCTACGTCGGCGCGCACACCATCCCGCAGCTGCAGGAGCGTGGGAAGTTCGTCCGGATCACCCCGGCTGGTCTCAAGGAGTCGCACCCGCACGACATCCAGATGACCGTCGAGGCGCCCAACTACACGGGCCGCTGAGCAGGTCGCGCCGAGGCCGTCCCGTACCCCTGCCGGTGCGGGACGGCCTCAACCCTGTCCGGCTCCAGCTGCCGCACGGCGCCGAGGCCGCGACGGTGCTCGCGTACCTGGTCGCCCGCTTCCCCACCGACGCGGAGCGGATGCGCGAGAAGGTCGCTGCCGGCGAGGTGGTCGACGAGATCGGCCGGTCGCTCGGTCCCGACGCCCCGTACGTCGGCGGGACTCTCGTCTACCTGTACCGCGACGCGGCACCGGAGCCACGGGTGCCCTTCGAGATCGACGTGCTGCACCACGATGACGACCTGCTCGTCATCGACAAGCCGCACTTCCTCGCCAGCACGCCCCGAGGGGCCTACGTGGTCGAGTCTGCGGTCGTGCGGCTGCGGCGCGACCTGGGGCTGCCCGAGATCAGCCCGGCGCACCGGCTGGACCGCATCACCGCCGGGGTGCTGGTCCTGACGACCCGACGCGAGGTCCGGGGTGCCTACCAGCAGCTCTTCGCGAGCCGCACGATCCACAAGACCTACGAGGCCGTGGCGCGTGTGGACCCGCGGCTCGACCTCCCGCGGACCGTCCGCAGCCGCATCGTCAAGGAGCACGGGACGCTGGTGGCCCAGGAGGTGCCGGGGGAGCCCAACGCGGAGAGCCGCGTCAGCCTCGCCGAGGTGGCCCCGGGTGCGGGGGACGGTGGCGAGGCCCTCGGTCGCTACGTGCTCGAGCCGCACACCGGCAAGACGCACCAGCTGCGGCTGCACATGGCCTCGCTCGGCCTGCCGATCCTCAACGACAACTTCTACCCGCGGTTCTACGACGTGGCGCCCGACGACTACTCGGCGCCGCTGCAGCTGCTCGCGCGGTCCATCAGCTTCACCGACCCGCTGAGCGGCGAGCCCCGGACCTTCACCAGCCGACGCGCCCTGGGACGCTGGCCCGGCACGGCTGCGTGACCCGCCTGCTCAGAGCACGCGCGGCCCGGTCTGCCGGTGGTCGCTCAGCCAGGTGAGCTCGGCGCCGGGGCCGGTGAGCCCCTTGCTGTCCCGCCACGCGTTGAAGTCCTCCGCCCAGCGGCGGTGCTCGGTGGCCTGGTAGCCGTGGAGGTCCTGGAGCGTCCGGGCACCGATCTCGGGGTACTGGGTGACCATGGCGCCGAGGACGTCGAGCGTGGCGAGGACGTCGACGTCGGCCGTGTGCAGCTCCCCGTCGCCCTCGATGCCGTAGACGCCGCAGAGGTCCACGAGCTTGCGCTTGCCGCGTCGGTAGCGGTCGACGGCGCGGTCCAGCACGAGCGGGTCGATCACGGGCGCGACCTCTGCGCCGGTGCGCTCCTCGAGCGTCTGCAGGCCGTAGCGACGCAGCTCGGCCTGGAGGATGCACAGGTCGAAGGTCGCGTTGAAGGCCACGACAGGGATCCCCTCCGAGAGCGCGGCGGCGATCTCTTTCGCGATCTCGTCGAGCGCGCCGGCGGGGTCCTGCCCCTCGGCCCGGGCGACCTCGGTCGTGATGCCGTGGATCGACGAGGCCTCGGGCGGGATGGGGACGCCGGGGTCGAGGAGCCAGGTCCGGACCTCGGTGGTGCCGACGTGGCGACGGACGAGGGCAGCGGAGACGATCCTGTCCTCGGACACGTCCACCCCGGTCGTCTCCGTGTCGAAGCCGAGCATCGGGCCGGTCGTCCAGGTCATGGGGGTGTCTCCTCGCCATCGTCTGCGGTGGTGCGGTGGTGCTGTCTTGTGGGCCCAGCATCCCAGGCGCCACCGACACCCGGGCGGACCGGCGCGCAGGGGTCGGGCGTCGGGGCGGTAACCTAGTCGGGTGAGCAACGAGATCGAGATCGGCCGAGGCAAGCGCGGACGGCGCGCCTTCTCCTTCGACGACATCGCGGTGGTGCCGTCACGCCGTACGCGTGACCCGGAGGACGTGTCTGTCGGCTGGCAGATCGACGCCTACCACTTCGACCTGCCGATCGTGGCAGCGCCGATGGACTCGGTGATGAGCCCCGCCACCGCGGTCGCGCTCGGCCAGCACGGCGGGCTCGGGGTCCTCGACCTCGAGGGACTGTGGACGCGCTACGAGGACCCGACGGCGCTGCTCGCGGAGATCGCGCAGCTCGAGCCGGAGCAGGCGACCCGTCGCATGCAGGAGATCTACGCCGCGCCCATCCAGCCCGAGCTCATCACCCAGCGCCTCAAGGAGATCCGCGCGGCGGGCGTCACCGTCGCCGGTGCCCTGTCGCCGCAGCGGACGCAGGAGTTCTACCAGACCGTCATCGACGCCGGGGTGGACCTCTTCGTCATCCGCGGCACCACGGTGTCCGCCGAGCACGTCTCCGGCAACGCCGAGCCCCTCAACCTCAAGCGCTTCATCTACGAGCTCGACGTGCCCGTCATCGTCGGCGGCGCCTCGACCTACACCGCGGCGCTGCACCTCATGCGCACCGGTGCGGCCGGCGTGCTCGTCGGCTTCGGTGGCGGCGCGGCCCACACCACGCGGGTCTCGCTCGGCATCCACGCACCGATGGCCACCGCCGTCGCGGACGTCGCGGCGGCGCGCCGTGACTACCTCGACGAGTCGGGCGGCCGCTACGTCCACGTCATCGCCGACGGCGGTGTCGGGCGCGCGGGCGACCTGGTCAAGGCCGTCGCGTGCGGCGCCGACGCCGTCATGGTCGGCGCGGCGCTGGCCCGTGCCGAGGAGGCACCGGGCCAGGGCTGGCACTGGGGCTCCGAGGCCCACCACCCGCAGCTGCCGCGCGGCGAGCGCGTGAGCGTCGGGACCGCGGGCTCGCTCGCGGAGATCCTCTTCGGGCCGGGTCGCCAGGCCGATGGCACGCTCAACCTCGTCGGCGCGCTCAAGCGTGCCATGGCCACGACCGGGTACTCCGACCTCAAGGAGTTCCAGCGCGTCGAGGTCGTCGTCTCCCCGTACCAGCCGCGCTGACCCCCAGCACTGCTGACACCCAGCAAGACTGACGCACGGCACCACCGGAGCCTGGCGCCACTCGTGCACAGCACCACAGCGCAGAGAGCCGACACCCAGAAGTGACAGCAGCGACCCCCGACGGCACGCCCCTCGCGCCCTCCGCGCCAGAGACCACGATCTCTGCCGTGACGGGTGACGACGAGCGTGCCGTCGTCGCGCTGTGGGAGGCGGCGGGACTCACGCGCCCCTGGAACGACCCCTCGGCCGACCTCCGGGCAGCGCTCAGCACGCCGACCTCGACCGTGCTCGGGGCGAGGACACCCGAGGGCGGTCTCGTCGGGACGGTCATGGTCGGCTACGACGGCCACCGCGGCTGGGTCTACTACCTCGCCGTCGACGAGAGCAGCCGCGGTGCCGGTCTCGGCCGAGCACTCATGGTCGCGGCCGAGGCCTGGCTCGTGGCCGAGGGTGCCCCGAAGGTCCAGCTCATGGTGCGGGAGACCAACACCGCGGTCCTCGGCTTCTACGCCGCCCTCGGGTACAGCGACCAGGCCTGCGTCGTCCTGGGTCGTCGCACCGACTGAGCCGTGCTGGCTGAAGTCTCTGACCCGCACCCCTGACCAGCACCGACACCTGATGTCCGACTGTGTCTGCTTCGGACGGACGTAGGCCCAAGGTCTCGTCGCTCCTCTCTTTCTCGCGCGCCGGGCGGGCGCTCTGCGTCGTCGCCGTTTCCTTCGATCCCACATCGACGCTTGCACTCCAACATAAACGGGCGTATACAAGTGCATACAGATATTCCGCGTCGTCGCAGACGCGGACGACGACGGAGTTGACGTGTACGCACCCGAGAGACACCAGGCGATCCTGGCGACAGCACGCGCCGAGGGGCGCGTCGAGGTCGCGGGCCTGGCCCGCACCTTCGACGTGACGCCCGAGACGGTCCGCCGAGACCTCTCGGTCCTCGAGCGCCACGGGCTCGTCCGCCGGGTGCACGGGGGAGCGATCCCCGTCGAGCGTCTGCGCACCGAGCCCGCCGTCTCCGTCCGCGAGGGCATGCTCTCCGACGAGAAGCGGCGCATCGCGCAGGCCGCCCTCCGTGAGATCCCCGACGCCGGCACCATCGTGCTGGACTCCGGCACCACCACGCTCCGCCTCGCGGAGGTGCTGCCGACCGACCGCGAGCTCCAGGTCGTGACGAACTCGCTCCCGATCGCCGCGCTGCTCGCGGAGCGCCCGACGGTGACCCTCCACTTCGTGGGCGGCGCCGTCCGCGGCCGCACCCTCGCCTCGGTCGGCCCCTGGGCCGAGCGGGCCCTCGCCGACATCCACGCCGACATCGTGTTCCTCGGCGCCAACGGCATCACGCCCGACCACGGCGCCACCACCCCTGACCTGGGCGAGGCCGCGGTCAAGCGGGCTCTCGCCCGGGCCGCGCGCCGCGTCGTGCTCCTCGCCGACCACACCAAGGTCGGCCGCTCGGACTTCGCCCGCATCGTCGGGCTCGACGACGTAGACCTGCTCATCACCGACTCCGGGATCGACGCGGACCTCGCGGCCGAGCTCGAGTCGGTCGACCTCACGGTGGTGCAAGCATGATCATCACGATCACCCCCAACCCCAGCCTCGACCGGACCCTCGAGGTCCAGGCGCTCGAGCCGGGCGAGGTGAACCGGGCGCACGCCACCCACGTCGACGCCGGCGGCAAGGGCATCAACGTCACCCGGGCGCTCACGGCCAACGGCCTCGCCTCCGTCGCGGTGTTCCCGTCGGGAGGCTCCGACGGCGCGCGGCTGGTCGCCGACCTCCGCGACGGCGGGGTCGTCGCGCGGCCCGTCGAGACCGGGACGGACACCCGCAGCAACATCACGGTGGTCGACGGGCGCGGAGCCACGACCAAGATCAACGCACCCGGCTCGCCTCTCACCGAAGAGGCCGCGGTGCTGCTGCTCACCACGCTCGCCGAGGAGATCCGGCTCGCGACCGAGGCCGGCGAGACCGCCCTCGTCGTCGGCGCCGGCAGCCTGCCGGCCGGTGCTGGGGACGACTTCTACGTCCGGGTCACGGAGGTCGCAGCCGCGCACGGCGCGCGCACCGTCCTCGACACGTCGGGCGCGCCGCTGCGTGCGGCCGTCGCGGTCGGTGGCCTCACCCTGGTGAAGCCGAACGAGGAGGAGCTCGCCGAGCTCGTCGGTCGCCCCCTCACGACGGTCGGCGCAGTCGTCGACGCCGCCCGCCAGGTCATGGATTCCGGCGTCACCGCGGTGCTCGTCTCGCTCGGCGCGCACGGTGCGCTCCTGGTCACCGAGGGCACCGTCCTGTGGGCCGGTGGTCCGGCCCTCGTGCCGGCCTCGACCGTCGGCGCCGGCGACGTGACCCTCGCCGGGTTCCTCGCTGCGCTGGTCTCCGCCGGCCCCACCCCCACCGTGACCCTCGACGCCGACACCGCGGCCCTCGCCCTGCGCCAGGCCGTCGCCTGGGGCCGCGCTGCCGTCCTGCTGCCCGGCTCAGCCGTCCCGCACCCTCACGACATCCACCTCGACGACGTCGAGATCATCACCGACCCATCCCGCCACATCGCACTGAAGGAGCTGTGAAGTGAGCACTTCTACGCCTGCCCCCCTCATCACCGCCGACCTCGTCGCCCTCGACGTCGTCGCAGCCGACCGCGACGAGGCCACCCGTGTCCTCATCGACCTGCTCGCCGCCTCGGGCCGCGTGACCGACGCCGACGGCTTCCACGCCGACGTCCGCGCCCGCGAGGCCCAGATGGCGACGGGCATGCCGGGCGGCGTGGGCCTGCCGCACGCACGCTCCGAGCACGTCACCGTCCCGTCGCTCGCCCTCGCGCGGGTCCCGGCCGGTGTCGACTTCGGTGCGCCGGACGGCCCCGCCACCCTGATCTTCCTCATCGCGGCGCCCGCCAGCGGCGACAGCGACCACCTCAAGATCCTCGCGTCGCTCGCCCGCCGCCTGGTCCACGAGTCCTTCCGTACCTCCCTGCGCGAGGCGCCCGACGCCGCGACCGTGGCAGAGATCGTCACCCGAGAGGTCAACCCCTCATGAAGTTCGTCGCAGTGACGTCGTGCCCCACGGGCATCGCGCACACCTACATGGCAGCAGAGGCGCTCGAGCAGGCCGGCAAGGCCGCCGGGCACCAGGTGCAGGTCGAGACCCAGGGCTCGGCCGGCTCGACCCCGCTCGACCCCGCGATCATCGAGGCAGCTGACGGCGTGATCTTCGCCGCCGACCTCGAGGTCCGCGACAAGGAGCGCTTCGCCGGGAAGCCGACCATCGACGTCGGCGTGAAGAAGGCCGTCCACGACGCCCCCGGTGTCATCGGCCAGGCCGTCAGCGCCGTCGAGGCGGGCGTCGTGACGCCCGCTGCGGCAGCCGGTGGCGGGTCCACGGACCCGGCGACGAAGATCGACCGGAACTCGAGCGTCGGCACGCGCATCCGTCAGTACCTCATGACCGGCGTGTCGTACATGATTCCGTTCGTCGCCGCGGGCGGCATCCTCATCGCCCTGAGCTTCATGATCGGCGGCTACCAGATCGTCGACGTGCCGGCCGACGACGTCATCAACAACTTCGACGTGCTCTCGGCGACCAGCTGGGCGGCTCTCATGAACCTCACCGGTGGTGTGGCCTTCGGGTTCCTCGTCGCCGTGCTCTCCGGGTTCATCGCCTTCGCGATCGCCGACCGGCCCGGTCTGGTCCCCGGCTTCGTGGGCGGGTCGATCTCGGTCGCTGTCGGCGCCGGGTTCCTCGGTGGTCTGGTCTCCGGTTTCGTCGCCGGGTTCCTCGCCCTGTGGATCAGCCGCTGGAAGGTCCCGAAGGGCGTCCGCGGCATCATGCCGGTCGTGGTCATCCCGCTGCTGTCGACCTTCGTCACCGGTCTGCTCATGTTCGTGGTGCTCGGGCGTCCGCTCGCCGCGCTCATGGACGGGCTGTCCGACTGGCTCAGCGGCCTGAGCGGCTCGAACCTCATCCTCCTCGGCCTCATCCTCGGAGCCATGATGGGGATCGACCTCGGTGGCCCGATCAACAAGGTGGCCTACACCTTCGCGGTCACCGGTCTCTCGACGGCCGGCCTGACCGACGGTGCCACGCAGTTCCGCGTCATGGCCACGGTCATGGGCGCCGGCATGGTGGCACCGCTCGCCATGGCGCTCGCCACGACGGTCCGCAAGCGCCTCTTCACCCGTCAGGAGCGCGAGAACGGCAAGGCCGCCTGGCTGCTCGGTCTCTCGTTCATCTCCGAGGGTGCCATCCCGTTCGCGGCCGCCGACCCGCTCCGTGTGCTCGGTGCCTCGGTCGTCGGGTCGAGCGTCACCGGTGGCCTCATCATGGCCTTCGACGCGTCGCAGCGCGCCCCGCACGGTGGCGTCTGGGTCCTGCCGCTCGTCGACAACTGGGCGTTCTTCCTGCTCGCCGTCGCGATCGGCACCGTGGTCTCCGCGGCGCTCGTCATCCTCTTCAAGGGCATCGGGTCCAACCCGGCGCTCGAGGCTGAGCAGGCCGCCGAGGCCGCTGCTCAGCCCGCCACCACCACGGTCTGACCAGCCGGTCCGACCCGCACCGCAAGGAGAGAACCATGCCCTCACGCACCGTCGCCGTCGCCTCCCGCTCCGGCCTGCACGCCCGTCCCGCGTCCCTGTTCACGCAGGCGGCGGCCGACAGCGGCCTCGAGGTGACGATCGCGCACGCCGGCGGCGAGCCCGTCGACGCGGCGAGCATCCTGTTCGTCATGTCCCTCGGCGTCCCGCACGGCGACGAGGTCACCCTCGCCGCCGAGGGTGACGACGCGGACCGCGTCCTCGACGAGCTCGTCACGCTGCTCGCGACGGACCTCGACGAGGAGCACTGATGCTCACCGGTGCAGGCGTCGGCCGCGGCGCCGGGATCGGCCCGGTCGTCCGGGTCAGCCCGGCGCCCGTGGCGCCGTCCGACGAGCAGGCGCCCGACGACCGCGAGGCGACCGCCGCGCGGGCGACGGCGGCCTTCGACGACGTCGCTGCGGCGCTGCGCGCCCAGGCCGACGGGGCCGAGGGGGCAGCGGTGGCCGTGCTCCAGGCCACCGCGCAGATGGCGCAGGACCGTGCGCTGCGCACCAAGGTGCTCGCCAAGATCTCCGCCGGCGAGCCGCCGGTCGCAGCCCTCGACAGCGTGGTGCAGACCTTCGTGGACATGTTCACCGCTGCGGGCGGCCTGCTGCTCGAGCGGGTCACCGACCTGCGCAGCGTCCGGGACCGGGTCGCCGCGCACCTCCTGGGCGTGCCCGTCCCGGGCGTCCCGCAGCTCACCGGCCCGGCCGTCGTCGTGGCCGAGGACCTCGCGCCCGCCGACACCGCGGCGCTCGACCTGCGGCACGTGGTCGCGATCGTCACGGAGCAGGGTGGCACCACCAGCCACACGGCGATCATCGCCGGGCAGCGCAGCATCCCGTGCCTGGTCCGGGTGGCCGGTGCGCTCGACCTCGCCCCGGGGACCGTCGTCGCGGTCGACGCCGCGGCCGGCACCCTCGAGGTCGACCCGGGCCCCGCGGTGGCCGAGGCCTTCGCCGAGCGTGCGCGCCTCGCCGCCCAGCTGGCCGAGGACACCTCCGCCGGTGCTACGGCCGACGGGGTCCCCGTCGGCCTGCTGGCCAACATCGGCACCGCGGCCGACGCCGAGCGCGCCGCCGCGACCGCCGTCGAGGGCGTCGGGCTGTTCCGCACCGAGGTGCTGTTCCTCGACCGGACCACCGCGCCGACCCGCGAGGAGCAGGCCGCGGTCTACGCCGAGGTCCTGCGCAGCCTCGGGGGACGCAAGGTCGTGGTCCGGACCCTCGACGCCGGTGCCGACAAGCCGCTCGCCTTCGCCACGCAGCCCGACGAGGAGAACCCTGCCCTCGGGGTCCGCGGCTACCGGCTCGTCCGGACGGCCCCGGAGCTCCTCGAGACCCAGCTCGCGGCCCTGGCCGACGCGCAGCGGGAGACCGGCATCGAGCCCTGGGTCATGGCGCCCATGATCTCGACGCCCGACGAGGCACGCGACTTCGCGACCTCGGCCCGCGCCCACGGCCTGACGACCGTCGGCGTCATGGTCGAGGTCCCCGCGGCGGCGCTGCGGGCCGAGGCGATCCTCGACGAGGTCGACTTCGTGTCGATGGGCACCAACGACCTCGCCCAGTACGTCATGGCGTCAGACCGCCTGCGCGGCGAGCTGAGCGACCTCATCTCGATGTGGCAGCCGGCGGTACTCGACCTCGTCGCGGCCACGGCCCGTGCCGGTGCCCGCGCCGGGAAGCCGGCCGGCGTCTGCGGCGAGTCCGCCGGCGACCCCGTGATGGCCGTCGTGCTCGTCGGTCTCGGCGTCACGTCCCTGTCGATGTCGTCGGGGTCGGTCCCGGCGGTGCGCTTCGCGGTCTCACGGCACACCCAGGAGCAGGCGCGTGCTGTCGCCGAGGCTGCCCTCGGTGCCCGCTCCGCCGAGCAGGCCCGCGCGGCCGCCGTGGCGGCCCTCGTCCCCGAGGTGGCAGCGCTCCTCGGAGCCTGAGACCGGAGCCTGAGAGCGGCACGTCCCAGCGAGGCCCGACCGTCTGCGGTCGGGCCTCGCTGCGTCTGCAGCGTGCCGTGGGCCTGCCGGCCCAGGGCCTGACCAGGGCCTGACCAGGGCCTGACCGGGGTTCGACCCGGGTCTTGCTCAGGTCCCCGGTGACCCCTCACCGCGTAGGCTCGGAGCATGGGATACGAACCTGGCGCGCACGCCGTCCCCGGCCCGCTCGACCCCGAGGTCGACGCCGCCGCGACCTACCTCCTCGAGCCCGAGGAGACCGCCCCGCTGCTCGCCCGCATCGTCACCTCGCACGAGGAGGGCACCCGTCGGGTCGTGGCTCCCGCGACCGGTCACGTGCTCGTCGACCTGCCGCTGTCCGGGCCCGACGACGTCACCCGCGCCGTCGACCGGGCCCGGGACGCCCAGGTGGCGTGGGCGGCGACGGACGTCCGCGAGCGTGCGGCGGTGCTGCTGCGCCTGCACGACCACGTGCTCGACCACCAGTCGGAGGTCCTCGACCTCATCCAGCGCGAGTCGGGGAAGTCCCGGGCGAGCGCCTTCGAGGAGGTCGCCGACGTCGCCCAGGTCGCCCGGCACTACGGACGCAGGGCCGCGGCGTACCTCGAGCCGCGGACGGTCCGCGGCATGCTCCCGCTGCTCACCCGCACGACCGTCGCGCGCCTGCCGGTCGGCGTCGTCGGTGTCATCTCCCCGTGGAACTACCCGCTGACCCTGGCGCTGGCCGACGTGCTCCCGGCCCTCGTCGCGGGGAACGCCGTGGTCCTCAAGCCCGACCCGCAGACCACGCTCACCGCGCTGTGGGCTGCCGCGGCCCTCGAGGAGGCCGGGCTCCCCGACGACGTCCTGCAGGTGGTCGCGGGCGGGGGAGAGGTCGGCGCTGCGCTGGTCGACGAGGTGGACCACATCGCCTTCACCGGCTCGACCGCGACCGGACGCGTCATCGCCTCCCGGGCAGGGGAGCGGCTCATCGGTGCGACGCTCGAGCTCGGGGGCAAGAACCCGCTCTACGTGGCGGCCGACGCGGACCTCGAGGTCGCAGCGCTCGGCGCGGTCCGCGCGTGCTTCTCCAACAGCGGCCAGCTGTGCATGTCGATCGAGCGGCTGGTCCTCCACGAGGACGTCGCCGAGGAGTTCCTCGAGCTGTTCCTCGCGCGCGTCCTCGCGCTCCGGCTCTCGCCCGCGCTCGACTACACGGCCGACGTCGGGTCGCTCACCTCGTCCGCGCAGCTCGCGCGCGTCGAGACGCACGTGCACGACGCGATCGCCCGGGGCGCCCGCATCCTCGCCGGGGGCGTGCACCGCACCGACGTGGGTCCGCTGTTCTACTCGCCGACGGTCCTGGCCGACGTGCCGCCGCACGCGCTCTGCGCCCAGGAGGAGACCTTCGGCCCCGTGGTGAGCGTCGTGCTCGTGTCGTCGGACGACGAGGCCGTCACGGTGATGAACGAGACCGAGCACGGGCTCAACGCGAGCATCTGGAGCCGCGACACCCGGCGGGCGCGCGCGCTGGCCGCGCGCGTGCGGGCCGGGACCGTGAACGTCAACGACGGCTACGCGGCCGCGTGGGGCTCGGTCGCAGCCCCGATGGGAGGCTTCGGTGCCTCGGGCCAGGGCCGTCGTCACGGCCGCGAGGGCATCGAGGCCTGCACCGAGGCGCAGACCGTCTCCGTGCAGCGCGGGGTGATGAGCGGCGCGTCGCTCGACGAGCTCTTCGCGCTCCCCGACGGCCAGGGGCAGCGTCTGCTCACCGGCGGTCTGCGTCTGCTGCGCACGTTGCGCCTGCGCTGACGGTCGCTGGTCGACGGCGCCCGGTCACCGGCGAGTGCTCTCCGGCCCGCCGCTCACCCGGGGCATGAGGGTTTCCGACGGGTGAAAGTTGTCGTCCGCCTGCTGGGACGATCGCCGACAGCGCCTGGGAGTCTGCTGGGACCTGCCTGGGAGTGCGCCGAGGAGCGTGAGGCGTCTGGCCAGGTCGGGGGAGTGGGACCGCGCACAGTCGAGCGGCACCGCACGCGTCGGGTCGACGCGGTGTCCGGTCTTCACCGTGTTTCCGTCGTGTGAACTGACGGCACCGTCGCGACCCGCCGTCTGCAGGACCGTTGACGTCCCGAGAACCGTCCGCATACCTTGAGCCTCACTCGGGCAGCCACCCTCCCCCCTCCCCCCGGCAGCCCGCAGGATGCAGGCCAGAACGACGCTCTCGCGTCTACCGGACGACGACGTCCTCCTCCCCTCCCGCACCACTTTCGCGCGCCTTCTTCCGACTCCGGAGAGTGCCCCATGCCTTCAGCGATCCCTCTGGCGTACCCTGCCTCGGCCTTCTCGGTCGGACAGCTCGACGTCTCCGACCTGGCTGACCAGGCCGTCCACCTCTTCCCGCTCGCCGTCGCCGGCATCATCGTCTGGTCGCTCTGGATCTACCGCGTGGTCCTGTCTCGACGGGCCCGTCCGGTCGTGTCCGACCACCGCACGACCACCTCGGTCGTCGTGCCGTCCTTCCACGAGGACCCCGACATCCTCCTGCGGTGCCTCGACTCCTGGCTGTCGCAGGACCCGACCGAGGTGATCGTGGTGCTCGACGTCGCCGACCTCGAGGCCTACTCGCGGATCGTCGCCCGGGGCGACGAGCGGGTCCGGCCGATCCTGTTCCACCACGCCGGGAAGCGCTCTGCCCTCGGCGCCGGCATCCGGGCGTCCCGCTACGAGGTCCTCGTCCTGACCGACTCCGACACGTCGTGGGAGCCCGGGCTGCTCGAGTCCGTGCAGATGCCCTTCGTCGACCCGCGGGTCGGCGGGGTAGGGACGCAGCAGAACGTGTACCAGCGCACGTCGAGCGTGTGGCGCCGTATCGCCGACTGGCTGGTCAACCTGCGCTACTACGACTACGTCCCGGCCATGGGCAGCGCCGGCGCGGTGCCGTGCCTGTCCGGGCGGACCGCGGCCTACCGGCGCGACGCCGTGGTCCCGGTCCTCGACGACCTCGAGAACGAGTTCTTCCTCGGGCGCCGCTGCATCGCGGGTGACGACGGCCGGCTCACCTGGCTGGTCCTCGCCTCGGGGTACCGGACGGTGCACCAGTCGTCGGCCCGGGCGATCTCGATGTTCCCCGACACCTTCAGCGCCTTCGTCAAGCAGCGGGTGCGCTGGAGCCGCAACTCCTACCGGTGCTACCTCACGGCCGTGTCGAAGGGCTGGCTGTGGCGGACCCCCTTCGTCACGAAGGTGACGGTCCTGCAGATCCTGCTCACGCCGCTCACCATGGGCCTGACCCTCTGGTACCTGGCCTTCTCCCGCCTCGAGCTCACCACCCTGGGCATCGCGGCCGCCGTCGGCTGGTTGCTCCTCGGACGCGGCATCCGCGGCTTCTCGCACCTGCGTCGCCACCCGCAGGAGATCGTCCTGCTGCCGCTGCTCGCCCTCGTGGTGATCTTCGTCGCCCTGCCCGTGAAGCTCTACGCCTTCGTCACCATGAACAAGCAGGGCTGGCTCACCCGCCACGCCGACCAGGTCGGCGGCGACGGCCAGAGCGCCAAGACCCTCGCGCCCGCCGCAGAGCAGCCGGTCCGAGCCGAGAGAGCGCTCACGGGACGCGCCGTCGAGGCAGCTCAGGCTTCCGAGGTGGCACGGTGAGCGCGCGGAGGACAGCACGAAGAACAGCGCAGCGGTCAGCTCAGACGACCGCGTGGGCGGCCTCACGCGGCGCGACCCGCACCGCCGGCGTCCTGGCGGTCGCGATCGTCTGCACCCTCGTCGGGTCCGCAGCCGCGGCGACCTCGGCCGGAGCCGCCACTCCCGCTCCCGCCCCGGCCCTCCCGTCCGTCTACCCCGGCGACCCCGACGCCGAGGCCGCCCTCGTGGCAGCCGAGGACCGCCGTCTCGTCGAGGTGCGCTCGATCGCCAACGGCGCCCAGTGGACCGGTGCCTCGCAGTGGCGCCCCTACCGGCTCGAGACGGGCACCACCTACACGCTGGTGCTCGTCGAGCGCGAGGCTCCCTACAGCTTCGACGACCTGCTCGAGCTGGCCCCGCAGACCCTCGTGCGTCAGCCTGACGGCTCGTACCTGCTGGGCGAGAACATCGTCGTGGAGGAGGGGGCGACCCTCGACCTCACCAGCGACGACGGGCTGCGGCTGAACCTCACGTCGACCGACGACGCCTTCGTCTCGATCGTCACGCTCGGCGGCGACCTCACGGTCGCCGGCACCGCGGAGAACCCGACCGTGGTGAGCGCGTGGGACCCGCGGACCGGGACCGTCGACACCGACACCTCGGACGGTCGCGCCTACGTGCGGGTCATCGGCGGGTACGCCGACCTGCGCCACGCGACCTTCGACCACCTCGGGTTCTGGAGCGGCACCACCGGGGGAGTGTCCCTCACCGGGACCGACCTTCCGCACACCGCACCGGGCTCGCAGGCGCTCACGGAGGGGACGGTCCCCGCCCCCGAGGACGCGACGGCAGGCACCGCCGACCCGGCCGCTGCCGACCCTGCAGACCCAGCACCCACCACCGGCACGGTCTCCTCCCCGGCCGTCGTGCCACCGGCGACCGTCTTCGGCAAGGAGCTGCTGCCCACCGGCGCCGGGGCTCCGACCCTCGGGCTCGGCGCCGACCTCAGCGGCTACAGCTTCGTGTCGGCGCAGATCCAGGACGTGACCTTCTCGGACAACGCCTTCGGGCTGTTCGTCATGAACGCCGAGGGGGTCGTGGTGAGCGGCTCGCGCATCGAGGACTCGCTCGTCGACGGTCTGGTGATGCACCGCGACGTCACCGCGAGCACCGTGGTGTCGACGACGTCGACGGGCAACGCGGTCGACGGCTTCCGGCTCGCCCGGTCCACGAGCGGCATCGTCCTCGAGCGGCTCACGTCGACGGGCAACGGTCGCAACGGCATCTCGATCGAGGGGACCCCCCTCGCCGACGGCCCGAGCGCCACCGGCACCGGCACGGCGATGTCGGGGGCCAACAGCGTCTCCGAGAGCACCGTGACGGGCAACGGCCGCTACGGGATCGACGTGGTCGGCGGGACGACCATCGAGGTCGACGCGAACACGGTGACGGACAACCCCGCGGGCATCGTGGTGAGCGAGGGCGCGACGGCTGTCACGCTCACGGACAACACGGTCGAGGGCGCCGGCCAGCAGGGGATCTCGCTGCGGTCGGCCGGGACAGACGCCCAGGTCACCGGGAACACGGTGCTCGGCGGGGAGATCGGGATCTACGCCCGGGATGCCGGCGGCACCTTCGAGCGCAACACCGTCGACGACGTGACGAACCACGCGATCACGCTGGTCGGCGCGACCGGGGGCTCGGTGGTCTCGGACAACACCGTCGGCGGGCGCGGACCCAGCGCGATCGACGTGGCCCGCACCACCGGCGTGACGGTGTCGGACAACTCGACGGACGGCTGGGACAGCACCAAGCCGCTCTCGACGGTGCTGCGGCAGATCTTCCAGCCGCTCACCGTGGTCTGGCTGCTGCTCGCCCTGCTCGTGCTCGTCACGGCGCTCACGAGCATCCGGCACCGCAACGCCGGGGTCCGCCACCCCTACGCGAACCGTGCGCCGCTCACCTCGCTGACCCGCGGCGTCGCCGACCCCGCGGAGATCTTCGGGACGGCGGTCCGGCCAGCAGCTGCGCCTGGCGGAGCAGAGCGCGACCCGGGACCCTCCCGAGCGCGCCGTGCCGACGTCCGGCCGGACGTCCCTCGTCAGAGGGAGACCGGCGACGGCGACCCGGGCGCCCCCGCGGACCCAGGCGACCTGGCCACGGCCGGCTCCCTGCCGTCTCGCCCGCGGACCGCCTCGGCGGGCCGGCCCCCGGCCGACCTGCGGTGCGCGCCGTGAGCCGCCTCGTCCGCGGCCTCGGCCGACGGCTGCGCGAGGTGCTCGTCGGGGGGCTGATCCTCGCGGGGTGCACCTCGCCGGGCACCTCGTCGCCGGAGACGCCCGAGCCGTCGGCGGAGCCCTCCACCTCGACGGCGGAGCCGACACCGGAACCGACCGCCGAGGAGCCCGGGACCGCTCTCCCGTCCAGCACGGTCGAGTGCCCGGCCGAGCCGACGGTCGCGACGACGGACGAGCTCACGGAGAGCCTCGACGTGGTCGAGCCGGGCGAGACGATCGTCCTCGCGCCGGGCACGTACGACGGTCTGTTCGTGGCGACCACCTCGGGTACCACCGAGGAGCCGATCACGCTCTGCGGGCCGGCCGACGCCGTGCTCGACGGCGGCGGCACCGAGGGCGGCTACGTGGTGCACCTCGACGGGGCGAGCCACTGGCGCCTCGGCGGCTTCACGGTGACGAACGGCCAGAAGGGCGTGATGGCCGACGGGACGGTCGGCTCGGTGATCTCGGGCCTGACCGTCACCTCCATCGGCGACGAGGCCATCCACCTGCGCAAGGCCAGCACGGACAACGTGGTGTCCGGCAACGTCATCAGCGACACCGGTCTGCGCAAGCCCAAGTTCGGCGAGGGCGTCTACATCGGCACGGCCGAGAGCAACTGGTGCGACATCACCGCGTGCGAGCCCGACCCGTCCGACCGCAACGTCGTCGAGCGCAACACGATCAGCGGGACGACCTCGGAGAGCATCGACATCAAGGAGGGGACCTCGGACGGCATCGTCCGGGGCAACACCTTCGACGGGTCGTCGATCTCCGCGGCCGACTCCTGGGTCGACGTCAAGGGCAACGGGTGGCTCGTCGAGGGCAACACCGGCACCTCGTCACCGACCGACGGGTTCCAGACCCACGAGATCCTCGAGGGCTGGGGCGACCGCAACGTGTTCCGCGCCAACGTCGCGGACGTCGGCGGGTCCGGCTTCGGGTACTCCCTCACCCCAGAGCTCTCGAACGTCGTCGAGTGCGACAACACCGCGACCGACGCCGCCGAGGGCATGACCAACGTCGAGTGCGTGACGCCCTAGCAGCACGGTCTCCTGGACCTCCCCGCCCAGGCATCACCTTCCCAGTCTTCCCTCCCCACCCACTCTTCCCCTCCCCACCCAGTCTTCCCCTCCCCAGACATCCCCTCCCCAGACATCCCCTCCCTCCCCGTCCCACCCCCTGCGCCGTGGCACGCCCCGACGGGCGCGCCACGGAGAGACGAGGCTGCCCGTCGTCCCTGAGCTCGGCCCTCCCCCCGCCAAGCCTGCGGTACCTACCGAGAACCGGAGCACGTCATGACCTTCACCCTCCCCCCGACGTCGTCCAACCCGTCGTTCCACCCGTCGCCCAGCCCGTCGTCCGACCCCTCACCCAGCCCCGAGCGCGCCCCGCGGCTGACCGTGATCGGCACGGGGTACCTCGGTGCGACCCATGCCGTCTCGATGGCCTTCCTCGGCTACGAGGTCCTCGGGGTCGACATCGACCCGCACAAGATCGCCCTGCTCAACCAGGGCACCGTGCCCTTCTACGAGCCCGGGCTGCCCGAGAAGCTCGAGGAGGCGCTCGCGAGCGGGCGTCTGCGCTTCACCACGGACCTCGACGAGGCCGCGGAGTTCGGCGACGTGCACTTCGTGTGCGTCGGCACGCCCCAGAAGCTCGGGTCGGAGGCGGCAGACCTGCGCTTCGTCGACTCGGCCTTCACCGAGCTGGCCTCACGCATCACCCGCAAGGTCCTGCTGGTCGGCAAGTCGACGGTCCCCATCGGCACCGCCGAGCGGCTCACGGCCCTGGTCCAGCAGATCTCGCCGCTGGGCGCCGAGCTCGAGGTGGCCTGGAACCCGGAGTTCCTCCGCGAGGGCTTCGCGGTCCAGGACACCCTGCACCCCGACAGGCTCGTGTTCGGCGTCTCCTCGCCGTGGGCCGAGGACCGCCTGCGTGCGGCATTCGAGCCGATCCTCGCCGAGGGCACCCCGCTGATCGTCACGGACCTGGCCACGGCCGAGCTCGTGAAGTCGGCGGCGAACTCGTTCCTCGCCACGAAGATCTCGTACATCAACGCCATGTCGGAGGTGTGCGAGGCCACCGGTGCCGACGTCACCCAGCTGGCCGAGGCGCTCGGGCTCGACGAGCGCATCGGCTCGAGGTTCCTCAAGCCGGGCCTCGGCTTCGGCGGCGGGTGCCTGCCCAAGGACATCCGGTCCTTCAAGCACCGCGCCGAGGAGCTCGGCATCGGCGCGGCCGTGGCGTTCCTCGGCGAGGTCGACGCGATCAACATCCGGCGTCGCCTGCGGACCGTGGCGCTGATCCGGCAGGTCGTCGGCGGCGACCTCACGGGGGTGCGCGTCGCGGCCCTCGGCGCGGCGTTCAAGCCTGACTCCGACGACGTCCGGGACGCCCCGGCGCTCGACGTCGCGCGGATGCTCTATCTCGAGGGGGCGGTCGTGTCCGTGTACGACCCCGAGGCCGCCGTCAACGCGCACCGCGTGTACCCGGACCTCGAGTACGCGTCGAGCCTCGACCAGGCGCTCGCCGACGCCGACGTCACGGTGCTGCTCACCGAGTGGGAGGAGTTCCGCACCGCGGACCCGGTCGAGATGGGGGCTCGCGTGCGGAGCCGTACCGTCGTCGACACCCGCAACGCGCTCAACCCCGACAGGTACCGCGCCGCCGGCTGGGACTACTGGGCCCTGGGTCGCCCGCACACCGCCCCGGTCCCGGTGAGCAACCGCTCGGAGTCGGTTCTGGCGACGCTCGACAAGTCGGCCGACCTGCCCTGCTGAGGGAGGTCGCCGGCCTGAGACGCTGGTCTGAGACGGCGGCCTGACGCGCCAGCCTGGCACGCCGGCCTGAGACGACGACAGGTGCGCCCCCTGCGAGAGGGGACGCACCTGTCGTGGTGTCGCGGAGCGGTAGCGAGGCGCGTGCCTGCTCAGCCCAGCCCAGCTCCGCTCAGCTCAGCCCTGCTGGCCGACGAGCTCGAGGCTCTGCCGGGCGATGGCGAGCTCCTCGTTCGTCGGGACGATCATCACCCGGACCTTGGTGCCCTCGGGCGAGATGGTGCGCGCCTCGGGCGAGCGGACGTCGTTGACGACCTCGTCGATCTCGATGCCGAGGTCGGTGAGGCCGCGCATCACCAGGCGACGCACGATCTCGTCGTTCTCCCCGACGCCCGCGGTGAAGGCGATGACGTCGACCCGGCCGAGGACGGCGAGGTACGAGCCGATGTACTTCTTGAGGCGGTGCACGTAGACGTCGAGCGCGAGCCGCGCGCCCTCGTGGCCTGCCTCGACGAGCTCGTGCAGGGTGCGGAAGTCGTTGTCGCCCGCGAGCCCGAGGATGCCGGAGCGCTTGTTGAGGAGGTCGTCGATCTCGTCGATCGACATCCCGGCGTTGCGGTGCAGGTGGAACACGATGGCCGGGTCGATGTCCCCGGAGCGGGTGCCCATGACCAGTCCTTCGAGGGGCGTCAGGCCCATCGAGGTCTCGACGGCCACGCCGCCGCGGACGGCCGACGCCGAGGCGCCGTTGCCGAGGTGCAGCACGATGGTGTTGAGGTCCTCGAGGGGCCGGTCGAGGACGCGCGCGACCTCCTGCGACACGTACTCGTGGCTGGTCCCGTGGAACCCGTAGCGGCGGACGCCGTGCTCACGCGCCACCTCGGCGTCGATCGCGTAGGTGTACGCGGCCTCGGGGAGCGTCTGGAAGAACGCGGTGTCGAAGACGGCCACGTGGGGGACGTCGGGGAACAGCGCCCGCGCCACCTCGATGCCGCGCACGTGACCCGGGTTGTGCAGCGGTGCGAGCGGGATGAGCCCGCGGATGTCCTCGACGACGGCGTCGTCGATCACGACGGGGCCCGAGAACAGGCTGCCGCCCTGGACGACGCGGTGGCCGACGGCCACGACGTTCGCGTCCTCGAGGCTCGGCCCCTGCTCGGAGAACAGGTCGAGCACGACGCGCAGCGCCGCACCGTGGTCCGGCACGTCGACCGTGCGCTGCGTCTTGCCGCCCGCGACCTTGTGGGTCACCGAGCCCTCGGACGAGCCGATCTTCTCGACGATGCCCGAGGCCATGGCCTCGCCGCCGACGGGGTCGACCAGCTGGTACTTGACCGACGAGGAGCCGGCGTTGATGACGAGGACGCTCGCGGTGGCGCCGTGGCGCCCGTCTGACGTCGGGTTCATGCGGTGTGTGCTCCTGCTCCGTGGGTACCTGCGGCGGGGACTGCCGCGGGCTCTGCGTGCGCTCCGGCGACGCGGGCCTTCTCGGCCGAGAGCGCCTGCGCCTGGATGGCGGTGATGGCGACGGTGTTGACGATGTCCTGGACGAGGGCGCCGCGCGACAGGTCGTTGACCGGCATGCGCAGACCCTGCAGGACGGGTCCGACGGCGACCGCACCGGCGGACCGCTGGACGGCCTTGTACGTGTTGTTCCCGGTGTTGAGGTCGGGGAACACGAACACCGTCGCGCGGCCTGCGACGGCCGAGTCGGGCATCTTCGAGGCGGCGACCGAGGCGTCGACGGCCGCGTCGTACTGGATGGGGCCCTCGACGGACAGGTCGGGGCGGCGCTCGCGGACCAGGGCGGTGGCAGCCCGCACCTTGTCGACGTCGGCACCGGTGCCGGACTCGCCGGTCGAGTACGAGAGCATCGCGATGCGCGGCTCCACGCCGAACTGGGCGGCCGTCGCCGCGGAGGAGATCGCGATGTCCGCGAGCTGCTCTGCGGTCGGGTCCGGGTTGACGGCGCAGTCGCCGTAGACGAGCACGCGGTCCTCGAGGCACATGAGGAACACCGACGAGACGACCGACGTGTTCGGGACCGTCTTGATGATCTCGAAGGCCGGGCGGATCGTGTGGGCGGTGGTGTGCGCCGCTCCCGAGACCATGCCGTCGGCGTACCCGAGCTGGACCATCATGGTGCCGAAGTACGACACCGAGCTGACGATCTCCCGCGCACGGTCGACGGTCATGCCCTTGTGGGCGCGCATCGTCGTGTAGGCCTGCGCGAACTCCTCGTGCATCTCGCCGGAGTGCGGGTCGAGGACCTTCGCCTCGGAGATGTCCAGGCCGAGCTCGACGGCGCGGGCGCGGATCGACTCCTCGTCGCCGAGGAGCGTCAGGTGCGCCACCTGGCGCTGCAGCAGCGTGGACGCCGCGCGCAGGATCCGGTCGTCGGTGCCCTCGGGCAGGACGATGTGCTTGCGGTCGGCGCGGGCCCGGTTGAGGAGCTCGTACTCGAACATCAGCGGGGTGACGACCCCGGTGCGCTCGACGTCGAGGCTCGCGAGCAGCGAGGTGGAGTCCACGTTCTGCTCGAACAGCGCGAGGGCGGTGTCGATCTTGCGCTGAGAGTCCTTGGTGACCCGCCCGCGGGCAGAGGCCGCGGCGCTCGCCGACCGGAAGGTCCCGAGGTCCGTCTGGATGATCGGGACGCTCGGTGCGAGGTCGGCGATGAGCCGGCTCACCGACTCGTGCGGGAGGAACCCGCCGTTGAGGATGATGCCGGCGAGCGACGGGAAGTTCTTGGCGGTCTGCGCGGTGAGCAGCCCGAGCAGGACGTCGGTCCGGTCGCCCGGGGTGATGACCACGGCACCGTCGGCCAGCCGGTCGAGCAGGTGCTCGAAGTTCATCGCGCCGACGAGGACGTCGAGGACCTCGCGGCCGAGGAGCTCTTCCTCGCCGAGCAGCAGGCGGCCGCCGACGGCGCCCATCAGCTGCTTGACGGTCGGCGCCATGAGGTACGGGTCGTCCGGCATGGTCCACACGGGGAGGTCGTCGCCGGCGAACTCGGCACGGATGGCCTCGAGGTCGTCGGGGAAGCAGCGGTTCGCCACGACGCCGATCACCTGGGCGTGGTTGGACTGCAGCTCGGAGACCGACACCTCGCTCATCTGCCGGATGCCCGCGGGGGAGCGGTCGCGGCCGGAGAGCACCAGGAGCACCGGGGCGCCGAGGTTCGCGGCGATCCGCGCGTTGAAGGCCAGCTCGGTGGGGCCGGTCACGTCGGTGTAGTCGGTGCCGACGATGACCACGAGGTCGCACTTCTTCTCGACCTCGTGGTACTTGGTGAGGATCTGCGAGAGGGCGGCCTCGGGGTCGGCGTGCAGGTCGTCGTAGGTGACGCCGACGCAGTCCTCGTACGTGAGGTCCACGCCGTCGTGCGCCAGGAGCAGCTCGACGACGTAGTCGCGTTCTGACCCTTCGGCCGAGGCGGCCGTGCCGCGGGCGGTGTGCCCCGTCCGGGTGACCGGACGGAACACACCGACACGCTGCACGCGGCGCGTGAGGAGGTCGAGGACCCCGAGGGCGACGGTGGACTTGCCGGTCTCACCCTCGGGGGACGTGATGAAGATGCTGCGAGCGGTGGAGCTCACTCGTTGTCGCCTCCAGTGGCTGCGGTGGCGGCCTGTGGCCCGCCCACCTGGGTCGCGGTGTCGCCCGCGTCGGGCCACACCCAGTCGCGGACCTCGGGGAGGTCTTCCCCGTGGTCTCTGGTGTACTGCCGCGCCCGCAGGCGCGCGTCAACCATCTGCTGCCGGAGCACGGCGGCCCGGCTGCCCAGGTGCGGGACCTGGTCGATGACGTCGATGACGAGGTGGAACCGGTCGAGGTCGTTGAGCATGACCATGTCGAACGGTGTGGTCGTGGTGCCCTCCTCCTTGTAGCCGCGCACGTGGATGTTGCTGTGTCCGGCGCGGCGGTAGGTGAGGCGGTGGATGAGCCACGGGTACCCGTGGTAGGCGAAGACGACCGGCTTGGTCGTGGTGAAGAGGGTGTCGAAGTCACGGTCGGAGAGCCCGTGCGGGTGCTCCTTCTCGTCCTGCAGACGCATGAGGTCGACCACGTTGACGACGCGCACCTTGAGCTCGGGCAGGTGCTGGCGGAGCAGGTCGGCCGCGGCGAGGACCTCGAGCGTCGGGACGTCACCCGCGCAGCCGAGGACCACGTCCGGGTCCTCGCCCTCGACCTCGCTGCCCGCCCACTCCCAGATCCCCAGACCACGGGTGCAGTGCGCGATCGCCTGGTCCATGGTGAGGAAGGTCGGGGCCGGCTGCTTGCCCGCGACGACCACGTTGACGTAGTCGCGGCTGCGCAGGCAGTGGTCGTACGTCGACAGGAGGGTGTTGGCGTCCGGCGGCAGGTACACGCGGACGATCTCGGCCTTCTTGTTGACCACGTGGTCGATGAACCCCGGGTCCTGGTGCGAGAACCCGTTGTGGTCCTGGCGCCACACGTGGCTGGACAGCAGGTAGTTGAGCGAGGCGACCGGCTGGCGCCACGGGATCTCGCGCGTGATCTTCAGCCACTTGGCGTGCTGGTTGAACATCGAGTCGATGATGTGGATGAACGCCTCGTAGCAGCTGAACAGGCCGTGGCGACCGGTGAGCAGGTAGCCCTCGAGCCAGCCCTGGCACTGGTGCTCCGACAGCATCTCCATGACGCGTCCGGCGCGGGCCAGGTGGTCGTCGAGGTCCTCGGGGAGGTAGTCGGCGTTCCACTGCTTGTCCGTCACCTCGAACACCGGCTGGAGGCGGTTGGACGCGGTCTCGTCGGGTCCGAAGATCCGGAAGTTGTCCGGGTTGAGCCGCACGACCTCCGTGAGCCACTGGCCGAGCACCTTGGTGGCCTCGGTGATCGAGCCGCCGGGGTTCTCGACCTCGACCGCGAAGTCGCGGAAGTCCGGCAGGCGCAGGTCCTTGAGGAGCAGCCCGCCGTTGGTGTGCGGGTTCGCGCTCATCCGCAGCGCGCCCTCGGGGGCGAGCGCCGCGACGTCGTCGACGAGGCGTCCGTCCTCGTCGAAGAGCTCGTGCGCCCGGTAGGTCTCGAGCCAGCCGCGCAGCACCTCGAGGTGCTCGGGCGTGTCCCGCGCGCTCGCGAGCGGCACCTGGTGGGCGCGCCACGACCCCTCGGTCTTCTTGCCGTCGATCTCGGGCGGGCAGGTCCAGCCCTTGGGGGTGCGGAAGACGATCATGGGCCACATCGGGCGCGAGTCGTCGCCGTCCGCGGCCCGGGCCTTGATCGCGGCGATCTCGTCGAGCACCTCGTCGAGGAGCACCGCGAACCGCCGGTGGACCGAGACGTGGTCCTCGTCGTCGAAGCCGCCGACGAACACGTGCGGCTTGTGGCCGTACCCGACCATGAGCGACTCGAGCTCGTCGTCCGAGATCCGTGCCAGCACCGTCGGGTTGGCGATCTTGTACCCGTTGAGGTGCAGGATCGGCAGGACGACGCCGTCCTTCACCGGGTTGACGAACTTGTTCGAGTGCCAGCTCGTCGCGAGCGGGCCGGTCTCGGCCTCTCCGTCGCCGACCACCGTGGCCACGAGCAGGTCCGGGTTGTCGAAGGCCGCGCCGTAGGCGTGCGACAGCGCGTAGCCGAGCTCGCCGCCCTCGTGGATCGACCCGGGGGTCTCCGGCGCCACGTGGCTGGGGATCCCGCCCGGGAACGAGAACTGCCGGAACAGGCGGCGCAGGCCCTCGTCGTCCTGGGTGATGTCCGGGTACGTCTCGGTGTAGGTGCCCTCGAGGTAGGAGTTCGCGACGAGGCCCGGGCCGCCGTGGCCCGGGCCGGTGATGTACATCGTCGAGAGGCTGCGCTCGCGGATGGCGCGGTTGAGGTGCGCGTAGAGGAAGTTGAGGCCGGGGGTCGTGCCCCAGTGGCCGAGCAGGCGGGGCTTGACGTCGTCGCGCGTGAGCTCGGTGCGCAGCAGCGGGTTGGACAGCAGGTAGATCTGGCCGATGGACAGGTAGTTGGCAGCGCGCCACCACCCGTCGATGCGACGGAGCGTCTCGTCGTCGAGAGGCTCGTCGGGCCGCGGGCGCCAGGCGTCCGAGAGAGCGTGGGTGTTCGTCCGAGTGGTCTCACCGTGAGCAGAGCGTGACATGACGATCTCCAACCGAGGGGTGACGAGTGAACGTTTTCATGTCACCACATCCGGGGTCTGGGCGCACTAGGTCTTTGGTGTGAGATCGGGAGTTCAGTACGTGCTAGCGGCTTTCGTCTGTGCCGTGAGTTCCGTCACCGGTCGGCCTGCCGCCCTGCCCCGACCCGGACCTTGGTCCTTGCACGGGCCAGGCCGCACGGACCAGACGGAGCCACGTGTCGTCGTCGACGCCCTCGACGCCCAGCGTGGTGAGGATGCTCAGGTGGTGGGTCACCGCGCTGCTGACCAGCAGGCGCTCGCGGGCGTCCTGGCGCTCCTCGGCGGTGCCGGCAGGGCGCGGCTCTCCGGCCTCTCCGGCGAGACGGGCCTCCTCGGTCATCAGCGAGTCGATCGACTCGTCGAGCAGGCGGGAGTACAGCTCACCGGCCTCGGCCCGGTGCTCGGGATGACGCAGCCCGAAGGTCACGAGCTCGGAGCTGAGCGTGAGCCGGGGGTCGGCGCGCGAGGCGTGGAGGGCGGCGAGGTGGTCCTCCCCGTACTGCGCCTCGGAGGGGACGTCGAGAGGGCCGGGGTTGTCCGGCCCGCGGTCCAGGTGGTCTCGGAAGATCGCGAGGAACAGGTCGGACTTCGAGGGGAAGCGGGAGTAGACGGCGCCCTTGGTGTACCCCGCGGCCGCGGCGACGTCCTCGACCGAGGTGGCCCCGTAGCCGCGGCTCGCGAACATGGCGACGGCGGCCGCGAGGAGGTCGGCGCGTGTGCGGTCTGACCGGCCGGACCGCCGGGTGAACCTCGCCGCGACGTCCTCCACGTTCGCGGCCGCTGAGCGCAGGGTCTTCGCCAGGTCGTCCTCGACTGCTCCGACCGCGTCGGAGGTCGCCGAGCGCAGCGCCTCGCCGAGGACGGAGGTGGCCTCGGCGAGAGCCTGTGCGGCCAGGGCGACCGCGGCGTTCGGGCTGGTCGTCCGGGGGCCGGAACCGCTGCCCGGGGAGGTCGTGCCCGCCGCCCCCGCGTCGCGGGCGCCTGCGCCGTCGTCTGCCCGTGTGGACCGGGACGTGCGCTTGCGAGGGGTCTCCTGGGATGCCATCTCCTGAGTATACCGACGAGTACTCGACCGTCCGAAGTCCTGATACTGTCCGGTACATACGGCTCGGTATTCACGATACCGACCCGCATCCGCACTGGATCCCACGAGAGGCCGATCATGACCGCAGGACCCGCACTGGACGTCGCAGACGTCACCAAGACCTTCGGGGGCCGACCGCCCCTCCGGGCCAACGACGGCATCAGCCTCACGGTGGCGGAGGGGTCCGTCGTCGGGCTGCTCGGCCACAACGGGGCGGGCAAGTCGACGCTGGTCAACCAGGTCGCCGGCCTGCTGCGGCCTGACTCCGGCTCGCTGCGGGTGGTCGGCCACGACGCCGTCGCCCACCCCGAGCGTGCACGCCGGGAGATCAGCGTCCAGGCCCAGGCGAACGTCCCTATCACCGGGCTCACGCCGCGGACGGCGATCGAGCTCGTCGGTCGGATCCGGGGAGGGGCGCGACGTGACGTCGCCCGTCGCACCACAGCGCTCATCGAGTCGCTCGACCTCGGCCAGTGGGCCTCGACCCCCGCGCACAAGGTCTCCGGGGGAGTAGCCCGGCTCACGGCCTTCGCGATGACGGCCGTCGTCCCCGGGCGCCTCGTCATCCTCGACGAGCCCACCAACGACGTCGACCCCGTCCGGCGCCGGCTCCTGTGGACCCAGATCAAGGCGCTGGCGGACGACGGCGCCGGTGTCCTCCTCGTGACGCACAACGTGCGCGAGGCAGAGCACGCCGTCGACGACCTCGTCGTCCTCGACCGCGGGCGGGTCATCGCTCACGGGACCGTCGCCGAGCTCACCCACCCGCTGCGCTCCACGCTCCAGCTGGACGTCGAGGTCTCACCAGGACGGAGCCTGGCGTGGCCGTCGTGCGCGACCGGGTCGAGCCGCGACGGGCTCCGCGCCCGGGCCGCCGTGCCCGCAGGGCGTGCCGCAGAGGCTGTCGCCTGGGCGCAGGACGCCGTCGACCGCGGCGACCTGGACCGCTACTCGGTGACCCCGGCATCGCTCGAGGACGTGTACGTCGACCTCGTCGGAGCCGCGTCCGAAGCCCACGCCGCCGGGACCACCGCCGCGGTAGGGACCTCATCCTCCTCCAGCACCACCACCTCCACCTCCACCAGCGAAGGAACCGTCCGATGACCACCGCCCTCCAGCAGTACGGTCTGCTCACCCAGTGGCAGCTCCGACGGCAGTCTGTGCTCCTCCCGCTCCTCGTCGTCGTCCAGGGCGCCCTCGCCGTCGGGACCGTGCTGGGCTTCGGCATCCTCATGGGTGACATCGAGGGGCAGGCTGCGCTCTACCTGGCCACCGGGGCACCGACCATCACGCTCATCGTCATCGGTCTTGTCATGGCGCCGCAGATGCTCGCCCAGGCGAAGACCGAGGGGAGCGCGCAGTGGATGATGACGCTCCCGGTCCCTCGTCTCGTGTTCCTCGCGGCGGACCTCACCGTGTGGACTCTCGTGGCGCTCCCGGGCACCGTGCTCGCGGTCTTCGTCGGGGTGCTGCGCTACGACGTCTCTCTCGACGTCTCCTGGTGGGTGCTCCCTGCCGCGCTCCTCGTCTCGCTCGCGGCCGCAGCCATCGGCTACACGGTGGCCGCGCTGCTTCCCCCGTCGCTCGCGATGCTGTTCACCCAGCTCGTCGTCTTCGTGATCCTGCTCTTCTCGCCCGTCTCCGTCCCGGCCGACCAGTTCCCGTCGTGGCTCGCCTCGCTGCACGAGGTGCTGCCGATCGCGCCGATGGCCGAGCTCGTCCGTGCCGGGCTGGCCGGGTCGACCTTCGCCGTCGAGACCGGACCGCTGCTCGTCCTGATCGCCTGGTGCGCAGGCTGCGTCGCGCTCGCCGGAGCCGCGCTGCGGCGCCGGGGGTAGCCGGGCGCGCCGCGGAGGGCGGACGGGTGACGGGGCGCGGTCTCAGGTCCCAGCACTCAGGGCTCAGGACTCCCAGGGGCCCGAGGTAGCCTGGGCGCGTGCCGAACCCGTCCCACCCCCCTGCTCGAGCCTCGATGCTCTCCGTCGCACGGCAGCCGCGGATGATCGGTCTGCTCCTCCTGTTCCTGCTCGCCGCCGCCGTGTGCGCGCGCCTCGGCGTGTGGCAGCTGGACCGTGCGCACGAGCGCGGGGACCTCGCGGACAGGCAGGCGGCCGCCGAGGCGCAGAGCCAGGGCCCCGAGGGCCTGGGCGCGCTCCTCGAGCCGCAGTCGACCTTCCCCGGTGACCTCGTCGGTCGACAGGCGTGGGTCGAGGGCGAGTACGTGCCGGGCACGCAGATGCTCGTCGAGGGCCGCGCCCACGACGGCGCGCAGGGCTTCCTCGTGCTCACGGCGCTGCGGGTGTCCGACGACGGCACCGGTGGCGCGTCTTGGGCGGACCTCTCGGGTCCCCCCGTCCTGCCCGTGGTGCGCGGCTGGGTGCCGGCCACGGCCGACGGCGCAGAGCCGGAGGTCGCTGCCACCGTCCTCGCCGAGCCGACGGGCCCGGTCCGGCTCTCCGGCTACCTCCAGGCCTCCGAGGCCCTGGGCCAGGGCTCGGACGTCCCGGGTCGCACCGACTCGATCAGCTCGGCGTCTCTCGCGAACGTGTGGGGCGGCCCGATCTACTCGGGCTACGTGGTCGTCTCGACCTCCGACCCGGCCCAGCCCGCGGGCATCGAGCTGCTCGACCGTCCGAGCATCGAGGGCGGGGACGGCCTCAACCTGCAGAACCTGTTCTACGCGCTCCAGTGGTGGATCTTCGGCGGGTTCGCCGTCCTGCTGTGGCTGCGCCTGGTGCGCGACGAGACGCGCGGGGGAGAGAAGAGCGCGGACGAGGACCCCTTCGGAGCCCTCGCCCGCGCCGAGGCCTGACGCCTCGTCTGATCTCTGCTGCTGCTGCCGAGCCTGCTGCTTCTCAGCCTGCTACTTCGTGAGCTCGAGCAGCATCTCGACGGTGCCGGTGTCCTCGACCTTGACGAAGCCGAGGTCGGGGGCGTCGACGTCGAAGTCGGAGAAGGTGACGGGGATGCTCCCGGAGACCTCGACGCCGTCCGCGGTGGTCTGCGCCTCGAGGGCGACGGTGACGCTCTGCGTCACGCCGGCGATGGTGAGGTCTCCGACGGCCTCGACCGAGGCCACGCCGGAGGTGATGGCGGAGATGTCGACGGGCTCGGTGAGCGTGAAGGTCGACGTCGGGTTCTGGTCCGTCTTGAGGATGCTGAGGAACTGGCTGTCGCGGTTGCTGTTGTCGGTCGCTACCGTGGTCATCGAGACGGTGACGTCGGCTGTCGTGAGCTCGGTCCCGTCGATGGTGAGCGTCCCGTCGACGTCGTCGGTGCGTCCGACGACCGTGACGTCCTGGCCGTTGAGGACCTCGTCGACCCGGTAGCCGGCCTGGGAGCCGTCGGAGACGGTCCAGTCGCCCGCGAGGTCGGCGGCCTCGGTGGTGGTGCTCGTGCCCGGCTCGGTGGAGGCCTCGGTGGTCGGGGTCGAGAGGCCGAGCTCCTCAGGTGCCCTGTCGTTCTGGATCTTGGCGTAGAGCGCGGTCCCGCCGAAGACGGCGGCGACGACGACCACCACGGCGACGATCGCGATGATGAGCTTCTTGTTCATGGGGGATTCCCGTCGTGAGGGGTGCGGCGGAAGTGAATGACCCTTCAAGTAACCCAGACCACCCTGGGAAACCCCTGAGGGCCGCCCCAGGAGATCCCAGGACGGCCCTCAGTCGGTGACCAGCGACGACACCCGCGCGCTCAGGCCTGCTGCCAGCTGTGCCAGAGCCTGGCGTACTCGCCGCCGGCGGCGACGAGCTCGTCGTGCGGGCCGATCTCGGTGATGAGCCCGCCGTCGACCACGGCGACGCGGTCGGCGTCGTGGGCGGTGTGCAGGCGGTGCGCGATGGCCACCACCGTCCGACCGGTGAGCACGGCGTTGAGCGAGCGCTCGAGGTGCCGTGCAGCACGCGGGTCGAGGAGGCTGGTCGCCTCGTCGAGGATCAGCGTGTGCGGGTCGAGCAGCACGAGCCGCGCGAGCGCGACCTGCTGGGCCTGCGCCGGGGTGAGCACGTGCCCGCCGGACCCGACCTCGGTCTCGAGCCCGAGCTCGAGCGCGCCGACCCACGACTGGGCGTCCACCGCGGCGAGCGCCTCGAGGAGCGTGGCGTCGTCGGCCTCCGCGTCGGCCAGGCGCAGGTTCTCGGCGAGGGTGCCGACGAACACGTGGTGCTCCTGGGTGACGAGCGCGACGTGGCTGCGCAGGTCTTCGAGCGGGAGCTCGACGAGCGGCACGCCGCCGACGCGCACGGTCCCGCCGGTGGGCGGGTGGATGCCGGCGAGCATGCGGCCCAGGGTCGACTTGCCGGCGCCCGAGGGGCCGACCACGGCGAGCCGCTCGCCGACCGCGAGGTCGAGGTCGATGCCGTGCAGCACGTTGTGCCCTGGCCGGTAGGCGTACTCGACGCCGCTCGCGACGATGTGCTCGTCCTTCGGCACGCGCTCGCCCTGCTCACGGTCTCGCTCGACCAGGCCGACACCGATGATGCGGGCGAGCGAGGCGGCTGCCACCTGGATCTCGTCGAGCCAGAAGATGAGCTCCCAGACGGGCCCGACCAGCTGCGTGGAGTACAGCACCACCGTCGTGACGGCGCCGAGGGTGACATGGCCCTGCTCGAGCAGGTACGCGCCCCACAGGAGGACGGCGATCGGCCCGATGACGAAGGCCGCGTCCATGCCCGGGATGAGCACGGTACGGAGGTTGAGCGTGCGCTTCTCCGCGGCGAAGGCCTCCTGGAGGTCCTTGCGGACCTTGTCCCGGCGGCGCTGGCCGAGGCCGAGCGCGTCGACCGTCCGGGTGCCCTCGACGGACTCCGTGATGGTGCCGTTGAGGGTGGCGTAGGCCGCCGACTCCCGCTGGTACGCGGGCGTCGCGCGGGCCAGGTACCAGCGCCCGATGAAGAAGATGATCGGGAAGCCGACGAGCATCGCGATCGCGACCAGCGGCGCCGTGAAGAAGGCCGCGACGATGGTGAGGAGGATCGTCACGCTGGCCACGAGGATCCGCGGCACGCCGAAGCGCACGGAGTGCTGGATGCGGTCGACGTCGTTGGTGGTGCGACCCACGAGGTCGCCGGTCCCCGAGCGCTCGACGGTCGACAGCGGCAGCTCGGTGACCGTCGCGAGGAAGTCCTCGCGGAGGTCGGCGAACACCGTCTCGCCGAAGATCATCGCGTTGCGCTGGGCGAACCGGATGACGACGCTCTGCACGACGACGGCGACCACGAGGAACAGGACGGTGTTGTTCACGAAGGACTGCGTCGCGCCGTTCGTGACCTCGTCGACCAGCCGTCCGAGGAGCAGCGGGCCGACGAGGCCGACGAGGGCCGCGACCGTGTGCAGGCTGACGACCCCGGCGAGGGGGCCCTTGTTCTGGCGCAGCAGCATGGCGGTGTGGCGCCGGACGGTCGTGCCGTCGGCGATCGGGAGCGTGGTGCTGGTCATCGGGTCACCTCCTGGGTGGTGTCGGGGTTGCCGGGGGGCGTGCTCTCGGTGGTCGCGGTCCCCGTGCTGCTGGCCGCGGGCTCTTCGGCCAGCGACCTGCCGACGACCGACCGGTAGTGGTCGTACTCGGGTCCGACGCCGTCGAGCAGGTCACGGTGCGTCCCGCGGACGATGACCGCGTCCTCGTGCAGGACGAGGATCTCGTCCACGTGGTCCAGCACGAGCGGGCTCGCCGTGACCACGAGGGTGGAGCGTCCGGACCGGGCGGCGACCAGCCGCTCGGCGATGCGCGCCTCGGTGTGGGCGTCGACCGCGCTCGTCGGCTCGACGAGCAGCAGGTACTCGGCCTCGGTGAGCAGCGCACGGGCGAGGGCCACGCGCTGACGCTGGCCGCCCGAGAGCGACCGGCCCTTCTCGGGGAGCTCGCCCGTGAGTCCTCCCGGGGTGGACTCGAGGACGTCGTGCGCGTCGGCGACCGTGATCGCGGCGTGGATCTCCGCGTCCGTGGCCCGGTCCCGCACGTCGAGCTCGTCGCGCAGCACACCCGAGAACAGGTGCGACGTGGCCTCGGCGACGACCACGCGCTCGCGCAGCGCCGTCTTGTCGACGTCGCGGAGCGGCACGCCGCCGAGGAGCACCGGTGTGCCCTCCTCGAGCGTGTCGTTGAAGCGGCCCATGCGGGTCGCGACCTTCGCGGAGTCGTCCGGGTCGGCGCTCACGAGGGCGACGATCCGGCCGGGCTCGAGGGTGACGCCGGTGGTGACGTCGTGCAGGGCCTCGGTGGTGGTCGGGGCGGTGCCCGTCGCCTCGTCCGCGCCCGCAGCCGCCTCGACCTTCAGCACCGTGATGATCTTGCGGACCGACACGAAGGCGCGCGTGGTGATCTGCAGGGTCTGGGTGAGGTTCTGCATGGGCCACGTGAGGAACGCGGCGTAGCCGTAGAAGGTCACGAGCTGACCGGCGGTGATCTCGCCCTCGATCGCCTTGGTGGCGCTGAGCCACAGCACGAGCGCGACGAAGAGACCGGGCAGGAGGACCTGGAGCGCGTCGAGGTACGACTGCGTGGTGGCGACCCGGACCGCCGCCTGGCGGACACGCTGGGACTGGGCGCGGTACCTGTCGGTGAACGCCGCCTCACCGCCGATGCCGCGCAGGATGCGCAGGCCCGAGACGGTGTCTGCGCCGAGCGTGGTGAGCCGGCCCGACGCCTCGCGCTGGGCGGACTGACGAGCCTGCAGCGGCTTCACGAGCAGGCCGAGGATCGCCGCCACGGCGGGGAGCCCGACCGCCACGACGAGCCCGAGCTGCAGCGAGGTGCTGAGCATGAGCACCGCGACGACCGCGTACGCGACGACCGAGCCGATGAAGCGCGCGAGGTTGAAGTAGAACTCGCCCACCCGGCCGGAGTCGGTCGCGACGGTCGAGACGACCTCGCCCGTGGGGATGTCCTCGGTGACGGCGTCTCCGCTGCGGCTGATCTTGTCGCCGACGAGCTGCGACACGGCGAAGGCCGAGCGCAGCCAGTTCTGGACGTCGTAGCGGTGCCCGAGGCCTCCGGCGACCACCTGCACGACCCCGGCCCCGAGCATGATCGCGGCCCACCCGAGCAGCGCCGTGCTCAGTCCCTGCTGCAGGCCTTCGTCGAGGGCTCGCCCGAGGACGAAGGGTGTCACCGCCTGGGACAGGAAGGTGAGGATCCCGAGGAAGACCGACATCGACAGCACGTCGATCTGTCGGCGGCCCTGCCAGAGGAGGAAGGCGCCGGGAGAGGTGAGCGGAGGGGTACCGATGTCGGTGAGGGGAAGGGAACGCACGATCATTAACATTAGGGTCTGGCACCGACACCGGGCCAGAGATTATCCGGAAGGCTTCAGATGACGTCCCCCACAGAACCCACCGCGGACGAGGCCACCACCTCGGAGGCCGCGCTCGCGGCGCGCGACACGATCATCCGCGCTGCTCAGGGCTCCCTCAAGCGGTACCGCGTGATGGCCTACGTGACCGGCGTGATGCTCCTCGTGCTCGTCGTCGAGATGGCCATGAAGTACGTGTTCAAGGTCGACGACGACATCATGCGGTACGTGACCTGGATCCCGTACGCGCACGGCTGGATCTACGTCGTGTACCTCGTGACCGTCGTCGACCTCTGGTCGAAGATGCGCTGGACGGTCTCCCGTCTCGTCGTCATGGTGCTCGGGGGTGTCGTGCCGGTGATGTCGTTCGTCGTCGAGAAGCGCGTCCACGCCGACGCCGAGGCCCGGGTCGCCGCCGCGAGGACTGTCTGAGGACCGGGATGACGGGCAGCCCGACGCGCGCTGCGCCGCGGCGGGCTGCACTGGGGAGGAGGGCTGCACGGTGGAGCCGCAGGCTCGCCGCAGCGGCTGCTCTCGTCACCCTGCTGGCCGGCGCGCCGCTCGCCGCGGCCTCCGCGACCGTGCACGTCGACGGCCGCATCACCACCGACGTCCAGGTCACCACCGACGCCCCCGTCGACTACACCTCCGGCCCGTACGCCGACCGCCTCTGCCCCACCACACCGGCGGCCGGGGTGGCCTGCGGCGTCGGGCGGACGGTCCTCGCAGCAGAGCAGGGGGCCGCGCAGCGAGAGCGGGCGGTCGCCGCGGGGGCCACCTGCGAGGTGCAGTCCGGCCTCTGGGTGTGCTTCGAGGTGCGGTCGCTGCTGGTGCAGCGCGGTGGCACGACGTACGGCGACACCTTCCTCACCCCCGACGCGCGACGCGACCTCGCCCCAGCCCTGCTGGCCCACGAGGCCGAGCACGTGCGCCAGTGGCGGCTGTTCGGCCCCGACTTCTCGCTGCTGTACCTGCGCGAGGGGGTCGACGCCTGCGGCAACTACTTCGAGCAGCAGGCCGGCCTCGAGCCGGGCGGCTACGACTGCCCGTGACGGGGCGCGATCGGGTGCCCGCGACGACCCTCCCGCCCGGCATACCTGCCGGTAGGGCTGCTACCGTCCTGGGATGACGACGACCGTGCCCGACGCCCCCACCGAGACCACCCGGCCGGCGCGCGAGCGCCTCGTCCGCGCGGCGCAGGAGCTCTACGGCGAGCAGGGCGTCGACGCGACCACGCCCCGCGAGGTCCTCGAGCGCAGCGGGGTCGGGCAGGGCAGCCTCTACCACCACTTCCCGAGCAAGACCGACCTGGCACGGACGGCGCTGCGCCGCACGGCCCAGGAGTCCCTCGACGAGGCCCGGTCGACCCTCGCCAACGGCGGGAGCTCGAGCGGACGGCTGCGTGCCTACCTCGCCGCGCCGCGGGACGCGCTCGCGGGGAGCGCCGTCGGCCGGATGACCAGCGACCCCGTCGTCATGGCCGACCCGTCCTTGCGGGAGCCCTTGGCGGAGTACTTCACCGGGCTCGTCGACCTCGTGACCGTCGTGCTCTGGGAGCAGGGCTACACCGAGGCTCAGGCGCACGACCGGGCCTTCACGGTCGTCGCGACCGTCCAGGGCGGCTACGTCCTGGCCCGCGCCCTCGGCGACGACGCGGCCCTCGAGCGGGCCCTGCGCGGCGTCCGGACGCTCTGCGGCCTGGAGGAGGCGTGAGCGGCGTGAGCGGCGGGCGGGGTACCCCCGGGGGCCCCGGCTCGGTGCGTGCCCGGCTCCGCGGCCTGGCGAGCTTCGGTGAGCACCTGCCGACCTTCGACACGGCAGCCGCCCCGGCGACGCCCGAGGCGCTCTTCCTCGAGTGGCTCGAGCACGCGGTGGCCGCCGGCGTCCTCGCCCCGCACGCCGTGACCGTGTCGACGTCCGGCCCGTCGGGCGAGGTCTCCGGACGGGTGGTGATCCTCAAGGACGTGACCGACCAGGGCTGGGTCTTCGCCGGTCAGGCGACGAGCCCCAAGGGCCGCGACCTCGACGAGAACCCGCAGGCGGCGCTCACGTTCTTCTGGCCCGTGGTCGGCCGGCAGGTCCGGGTGGTCGGCGACGTGGTCAGACGCCCGGCCGACGAGGCCGCCGCGGACTTCCTCGCGCGCCCGCCGGCGGCGCGTGCCGCCTACCTCGCGGGGGAGCAGAGCGCCCCGATGTCGCCGACCGACGACCTCGGCGAGGCGCTCGTCGCGGCCGAGCACGAGGCCGCCGCCCACCCGGACGACGCGTCGCCCGGGTGGACCCTGTGGTCTGTCCGTCCGCGCTCGGTCGAGTTCTGGCAGGCCGACCACGCCAGGGCCCACGTGCGGCTGCGCTACCAGCCGAGGCCCGAGGGCGGCGGGTGGACGACCGACCGCCTGTGGCCCTGAGGCCACGTCGTCCAGGTCCGTGGCGCCTCAGAGGTCCTCAGGTCTCGGGCGGGGCCCAGGACCAGGTCCTAGTCGGTGACACCGCCCGCGCCGCGAGACGACTATCCTGGACCGCGTGACGCACACCCCCACCTCTCTGCCCCGCCCGGTCCTGGTCGTCGACTTCGGTGCGCAGTACGCGCAGCTGATCGCCCGCCGCGTCCGTGAGGCCAACGTCTACTCCGAGATCGTCCCGCACACGGCGACGGTCGAGCAGATGCTCGCGAAGGACCCCGCGGCCATCATCCTGTCGGGCGGGCCGTCGTCCGTGTACGCCCACGGCGCCCCGTTCGTGGACCCGGCGCTGTTCGACGCGGGCGTGCCCGTGCTCGGCATCTGCTACGGGTTCCAGGCGATGGCCAAGGCCCTCGGCGGGGACGTCGCCCAGACGGGCGTCTCCGAGTACGGCGGCACCGCCGTCGAGGTCTGCCAGGCCGGCGCGCTGCTGCACGGCTCGCCCGAGCAGCAGACCACCTGGATGAGCCACGGCGACGCGGTCCACACCGCTCCCGAGGGCTTCGAGGTCCTGGCGACCTCGGCCGGCTCGCCCGTCGCCGCCTTCGAGAACACCGAGCGTCGCCTGTACGGCGTGCAGTGGCACCCCGAGGTCAAGCACTCACCGCTCGGCCAGCAGGCTCTCGAGAACTTCCTCTACGTGGGCGCCGGGCTCGAGCCCACCTGGACCGCCGCGAACGTCGTCGACGACCAGGTCGCGATCATCCGCGAGCAGGTCGGCGACGCGCGCGTCATCTGCGGTCTCTCCGGCGGCGTCGACTCCTCGGTCGCGGCCGCGCTCGTGCAGAAGGCCGTCGGCTCGCAGCTCACCTGCGTGTTCGTCGACCACGGCCTGCTCCGCGAGGGCGAGGCCGAGCAGGTCGAGGTCGACTTCGTCGAGTCGACCGGCGTCAAGCTCAAGGTCGTCGACGCGCGCGAGCGCTTCCTGTCGGCGCTGGCCGGCGTGAGCGACCCGGAGACCAAGCGCAAGATCATCGGCCGCGAGTTCATCCGCGTGTTCGAGGACGCGGCCCGTGAGGTCGTCGAGGAGGCCGGCGAGGTCGGCTCCGAGGTCAAGTTCCTGGTGCAGGGCACGCTCTACCCCGACGTCGTCGAGTCCGGCGGCGGCGAGGGTGCGGCCAACATCAAGAGCCACCACAACGTGGGTGGCCTGCCCGACGACCTGCAGTTCTCGCTCGTGGAGCCGCTGCGCACCCTGTTCAAGGACGAGGTCCGTGCGGTCGGCCTCGAGCTCGGCGTGCCCGAGGGCATCGTGTGGCGCCAGCCGTTCCCCGGACCGGGTCTCGGCATCCGGATCGTCGGCGACGTCACCGCGGAGCGCCTCGAGATCCTGCGCGCCGCAGACTCGATCGCCCGCGAGGAGCTCACCCGCGCCGGCCTGGACCGCGAGATCTGGCAGTGCCCGGTCGTGCTGCTGGCCGACGTCCGCTCGGTCGGCGTCCAGGGCGACGGCCGCACCTACGGGCACCCGATCGTGCTGCGCCCGGTGTCGTCAGAGGACGCGATGACCGCGGACTGGACGCGCCTGCCCTACGACGTGCTGTCGATCATCTCGACGCGCATCACCAACGAGGTCAAGGACGTCAACCGCGTGGTGCTCGACGTGACGAGCAAGCCGCCGGGCACCATCGAGTGGGAGTGACGGACCGGCGGTAGCCGGGACGTCGAGCGGGCGGTGACGGGGTCTCCCGTCACCGCCCGCTCTGCTGTCGGCGCGCGGTCGCTGCCCCGTCCTCTGTCCTGTGGGCTGCGTCTCTCGCCGCCCCGACGAGGTGCGACGTCCCTGCGTGAGGGCGTCGGGTTCGTTACGGTGATCCCAGCAGTCCAGTCGTGCAGGGCCAATCTTGAGGGAGATTCTGATGTCGAGCACAGTCACGATCAGGCAGAGTCGAGGTGTCGGGGTCGTCGGTCTCATCAGCATCATCGCTGGTGTCCTGATGATCGTCGCCGGGGGAGCCACGTGGTGGGCGGTGGCCGACAAGCTCTCCCAGGAGGGCATCGTCGTGTCGCAGGACGCCTCGTTCCTCGCCGGCAAGAAGGTCAACGACCCGTTCTCCGCGTTCGCGCAGGCCGAGGTCATCAACAAGCACGCGCTCGAGATGTCCGACGGCAAGACCTACGCCGAGCTGGAGCAGGACGACCCCCTCCGCGACACCGTGATGAACGCGTCGTTCCTGCGGGCCTCGCTGTTCACGTCGGTCGTGTCCTTCGGGATCGCGGCACTCGTCGCCGGGCTGGGCGTGCTGTTCATCCTCGTCGGGTGGGCGCTGCGCCGTGTGGCCGGCGGGCCTCCCGTGGTCGTCGAGACCTCGGGTGGAGCGCGGACCGCAGGAGCGCACCAGGCGACCTCCGAGGAGAGCGCCGGCCGTCGCGTCGCGACCGAGAAGACGACACCGACCGGTGCGTCGACCGTCGCCGCAGAGCCGGTCCCCGCGACCGGCAGCACGCGGACGGCGTCGACCCCGACCACGCCCGTCCAGGACCCCGTGCGCAAGAGCCGCTCGGACCGTGCGGCGAGCCCCTCGCCCGCGCCTGCTGGCGAGCGTCCGGCCACCGGCGCGACCCCGGCCGTCACGGGGACCACCCCTGTCGTGGCGTCGGGCGACGAGGGCACCACTGCCGAGCCCACGACGCCGGCGAAGGACGACAGGCTCGGCGGCTGGGCCTCGCCCGCCGACCGCGTCACCCCGCCCGCCGACCGGACGGGCACGCCCGAGGGTGACGGCAAGGCCTGAGGGGCTGACGGTCTGACGGCGGTGCCGCAGCGAGCGGTGCGGCCTCAGGGCTCGCAGAGCCAGAGCTAGAGCGAGAAGCAGCGGTACGACAGCGGCGGGACCCCGGGTGGGGTCCCGCCTCTGTCGTGTCTGCAGGCCGCCGTCGTGCCTGCCGGGCGGCGTCGTGCCTGCCGGGCGGCGTCGTGCCTGCCGGGCGGCGTCCGCCGGTGGGACGACGCCCGGGGTAGGTGACCTGCGGCGGGTCAGCCCCGGCGGACCACGGCGACGATCGACCCCAGGAGCAGCGCGCCGCCCATGACGCACAGCAGGACGATGAGGGCGAGCTCGACGTCGAAGGTGACCCCGAGGCCCCGGGCGACGATCGCAGCGCCGAAGGCGGCGAGCAGCATCCCCCACACCACGGTGCCCATACGGGCGCCCCGCTGCTTCGCGGGTGGTGCGGCGACGACGGCCGCGGTCGGGGAGGGCACTGACGCGGAGGGCACCGCCGGGGAGGGCGCTGTCGCGGAGGGCACCGTCGCGGACGGCGCTGCCGCGGCCGGGACGTCGTGCGTGGGGCCGCCTGGCGTCGGTGCACCGGGCGGGGCCTGGCCCGGCGCGTCCCCCGCAGACCAGGGTCCGGGCGCCGGAGGCGTGGTCGGGAGTGCGGTGGTCTGCTGCTGGCTGCTCGGGGAGACGTGCGTCGCGTCACCGGTGGCCGGGTCGGTCACGGTGCTCTGCAGCACCGTGGTGTCCGTGGTGCTGCCGACTGAACCTTCCGGAGCTACCGCGGTGTCGGTGGAGCCAACTGGGAGGGTCTTGGTGTTGGTGGAACCAGCCGGGAGGGTCTCGGTGTTGGTGGAGCCAGCCGGGAGGGTCTTGGTGTCGGTCGACCCGACCTGGAGCACCTCCGTGTCCTCCTGGGTCTCGGGCGCGCCCTGCGCAGCCTCCTGGCGCACCTCTTCGGCGCCGTCCTGCGCTGTGCTGTCGGCGGCGTCCTCGTGGGGGTGCGGCGTGGTCATGGTGCCTCCTCGATGGTGATGGTGCCGGCACCGGACGCGATGCTGACGTGGATGCGGGCGTCGTCGCCGTCGCGCACCGCGGTGCTCTCGAAGCTGGTCGAGCGGCCGACGCCCTCGGCGGACCGGGTGTCGCCGTCGACGAGCCAGTCGATGCGACCGGCGCCGAGGTTCACGCGGGCGGACACCGCGGTGTCCTCGGGGACCAGGATGGTGAGGTCGCCCGCCCCGACGTGCACGGGGACCTCGACGGTCTGCCCGCGCGGGAGGTCCATGGCGCTGAGGTCGACGGTGGTGGTGCCCATGCCGACGGAGTACCCCTGCGAGGCGACCTCGGAGGACGTGGGCCGGAAGGTGCTGTCGCCGATGAAGGTGGCGGTGCCGGAGCCGAGCCCAGTCCCGACGCCCTGCAGCGCGAGCGCCGGCCCGGCGGCGAGGAGCGCCATGATCGCGAAGAACCCGAGCGTCCCCGACCGGCGGCCGCGCAGACCTGAGACGACCACGCCGAGGCCGGCGAAGACCGCGACCGCGCCGAGCGAGGTCACGGCGACGTCGCCGGTGAACCCGCCGGTCCGCTCGGTGAGGAGCAGCGCTGCGAAGCCGAGGAGCGCGAGCCCGGCGACCAGCCCGACGACGGCGCGCCCGGGGCCCGCGACCCGTGAGCTCTCGGCCGGTGCCCACGAGGGTGTGGGGCCAGGCGCTGGCACCGGTCCTGCCGGGGGAGTGGTGCTGCCGCCACCGGTCCCGCCTGCACCGCCGGAGACCCCGGGCGCACCCTTGACGAGGCTGGGCGCCGACGTCGAACCACCCTGCCGACCCTGCCCGCTCTGCCCGTGCTGCGAGCCCTGCCAGCCCTGACCGACCGGCGTCGTCGTCGCGCTGGCGGTGGGTGCGACCGGCCAGGTGCTCGCCGGGACTGTCGGTGCCGCCGGGCCGTAGGGGACGTACCCCTCGGAGGTCGGACGCGCCCAGGTGGTGCCCGGGGCGGTCCCGGTGGTGGTGCCTGCCGTCGGGGCGGCCGAGCCTGGACCTTCGCCGGGGCCGGGGGCCCGGTACCCCGTGGTGCTCGGGTCGGAGGCCGCGCCGTCCCGGCGACGGCGGATCGTCACGAAGAGGTAGACGACGAACCCGAGCAGCGCGATGCCGAAGAGGTCGCCGAACCAGCCGGAGCTCCACGAGCCCCACCAGCCGAACCTGCCGGGGTGCCAGCTGAGCCCGACGACGAGCATGACGCCGGCTCCGGCGATGGCCGAGTCGAAACGACCACGGATGGTCTCCTCGAGGTGGATGCGCCCGTCCGTCTGCTCGGGCAGCAGGGCCCACGCGAGGGCGTAGAGGACGAGACCGGCGCCCGACACGAGGGCGAGGACGCCGAACGCGGCCCGGACGAGGAGCGCGTCGACACCGAGGCGCAGCGCGACACCGGAGGCCACGCCGCCGATCCAGCGGTCAGGGGTGCGCACGAGACCGGCACGGCGGATCGACGCGAAGAAGGTGGCCACGTGGTCGGTCGACGGCGACGGGTCAGGGGCCGGCCCGGAGGGGCCCGTCGCCGGACCGGGAGCCTCGGGGCCCTGGTGTGAGGAGTCTGCGGTGCTCATGCCTCGATCCTGTCCCGTCGGGGGTGGTCAGGGCCATCGGGTGTGTCCCTGATCCGACCCTGATCCTCACCGGGGGTCGGGGGCCCTCCAGGTGGCGTCCCGGTGTCCACAGCCCTGGTCTTCCCCTGGTTGTCCCCTGTCTGGTGGCCGGAGGTGCGTCGACCGCGGCCGTCGCGTGCCACGATCAGGGTGTGACTCCCACGACGACCACCCCGGGCCCCGAGCCGGCAGCAGGTGACGTGCCGCCGCCGCGTGCTGCGCTCGGCGTGCCCGCAGCACCACCGGTCCCCGCAGCACCACCGGTCCCGGCTGCGCCCGTCGCGCACGGGGTGCCGCCGGTCCCCGCGGCGCCCGTGACGCCCACTGGTTCGGCTTCGGCCTCCGCCGCCGCATCCGCCTCTCAGGCCCGCTCCCGTCCCGCGCGCCTGCCGCTGCGACGGCCACAGGGCGGTCGCGTCCTCGGGGGAGTGTGCCTCGGGGTCGCCGCGCACCTCGACGTCCCGGTCAAGACGGTGCGGATCCTGCTCCTGCTCCTCGCGCTCGTCGGCGGGGCTGGCGTCGTCGTGTACGTCTTCCTCTGGACCACGGTCCCGCCGGGAGACCCGGCGCGGGCGGCGGCCGAGCTCCGAGACCCTGCCCTCGCGCGCCTGGCCCCGCGGCAGGAGCACGCTCCCGCGCTCGACGCCACGAGCCCGCTGAGCCGGCTGCTCGTCCGGCTCCCGGTGCGTGACATCCTCGTCGGCCTGGTGCTGCTCGCCGGTGCGAGCGCGCTCATCGCGAGCCGCTTCGGCGTGACCATCGAGTGGTCGTGGGTGCTGCCCGTGGTGATCGCCCTCGCCGGGACGGGACTCGCGTGGAGCCAGCTCGACGCGAGCCAGCGCGGCGACCTGCTGAGCCGTGCCGGGGGCCGCACCCCCAACGGTGTGCTGCGCCTGGTCGGGGGCCTGGTCCTGGTGCTCATGGGGGTGCTGGCGCTCGTGAGCCAGGACATGCCCTCGAGCGCCATGCTGCCGGCGGTGGCGTCGGCGCTCGCGGTCCTCGCCGGCGCTGCGCTCGTGCTGGCGCCCTGGTGGTTGCGCCTCGGCCGCGAGCTCGGCGAGGAGCGGGCAGCACGTGAGCGCGCCAACGAGCGCGCCGACATCGCGGCGCACCTGCACGACTCGGTGCTCCAGACCCTCGCGCTCATCCAGCGCAGCGCTGACCGCCCCGGGGAGGTCACGCGTCTCGCCCGCAACCAGGAGCGTGAGCTGCGCGAGTGGCTGTACGACGACCGGCCGGCCGACGGCACCTCCCTCGCGGCAGACCTGCGGGCCCTCGTGGCCGACGTCGAGAACAGGATGACCGAGCGGCTCGGCGGCGACGCGGCGGTCTCTGTCGATGTCGTGGTGGTGGGCGACTGCCCCCCGAACGACGCGACCCGTGCTCTCCTCCAGGCGGCCCGGGAGGCGACCGTCAACGCCGTCGTGCACGGGCGTCCGCCGGTCTCGGTCTACCTCGAGGTCAGCGACGCCGCGGCCGAGGTGTTCATCCGGGACCGGGGCGAGGGCTTCGACCTCGACGCCATCCCGCACGACAGGTTCGGCGTGCGGGAGTCGATCCTCGGCCGGGTCCAGCGCCGAGGTGGTCGGGCGAGCGTCCGGTCCGGCCCCGGTGGGGGGACCGAGGTGCGCCTGCGCGTCCCGCTCGTGGAGCAGCACGGCCACAGCGTGCCAGACTCTGGCCCGGCACCGACGAGCGTCCACCCGCAAGGTGCTGGCGACCCTGTCGGCACCGCACCCGAGCCCAGCACCCTGAGCACGCCCAGCACCCTGAACACACCAAGCACACCCAGCACACCCAGCACACCCAGCACACCCAGCACCTCGAGTTCCCCCAGCACCCCCAGCCCCACCCAGGAGAGCCCCCGATGAGCAGCGCGCCGCAGACGACCGCAGTCCTGGTCGACGACCACGACATGTTCCGCGCGGGTGTCCGCGCGAGCCTCGACGCGCACGTGCAGGTGGTAGGCGAGGCCGCCGACGTCGACGCGGCCGTCGCCGTGATCCGCGAGACCATGCCCGCGGTGGTCCTGCTCGACGTCCACCTGCCCGGCGGTGGCGGTGGCGGAGGGGCAGAGGTGATCACCCGGTGCGCCGACCTGCTCGCCGGGACGCGGTTCCTCGCGCTCTCGGTCTCCGACGCCGCCGAAGACGTGGTGGCGGTCATCCGGGCGGGGGCGCGCGGCTACGTCACCAAGGCGATCTCCGGCCAGGAGCTGGGGGACGCGATCGACCGGGTGTCCGGCGGGGACGCGGTGTTCTCGCCGCGGCTCGCCGGGTTCGTCCTCGACTCCTTCGGCACCCAGGCGGCCGACGTCGCGGTCGCCGACGACGAGCTCGACCGCCTGTCGGCCCGTGAGCAGGAGGTCATGCGGCTCATCGCCCGCGGCTACTCCTACCGCGAGGTGGCGAGCGAGCTATTCATCTCCATCAAGACGGTCGAGACCCACGTGTCGGCCGTGCTGCGCAAGCTCCAGCTGTCGTCGCGCCACGAGCTCACCCGGTGGGCCGCTGCCCGCCGCCTCCTCTGAGCGTCAGGCCGTCGCCCGAGCGGAGCGCTCCGGCGACGTCTGCCGGGGACCCTCCTGCCGGGGGAGACGTGCGCGGGCGCCCGGACGTCAGGCACGATGGTCCGATGACGCGCGCGACTCCACCCGACGACCTCGACCACCGCGAGCCCTCCGACGGTCTCTCGGCGGACCCGGTCGACGACGCGCGCCCGGTGGGCTCCGCGCACCCAGAGGACGTCGCACCCTCCGGCGACGACGCGCTCGCGGTGGACCTCGCACGCCCGGTCGACGGAGTCCTCACGGCGACCGACCTGCTCGACGACCGTCCCGTCCTCGTCGCCTGCTCGCACGGCACCGACGACCCCTACGGCCGCGCCGTCATCAGCCACCTCGTCGGTCAGGTGCGGGCGCTGCTCCCGGACGTGGAGGTCCTCGAGACCTACGTCGACGTGCAGTACCCGCAGGTGGACGAGGTCGTCGCCTCGGTCGCCGGATCGCGCCCCGTGGTGATCGTGCCGCTCCTGCTCTCCGGCGGATTCCACGTGACCGTCGACATCCGGCAGGCCGTCGAGACCCGCGTTGCGACAGGCGCCCCGACCATCGCCGCGGGGGCGCTCGGCCCGGACCCGCGTCTCGCGACGATCCTCGTGGACCGGCTCGACGAGGCCGGTGCGCTCGCGGGCGACTCTGTGGTGGTGGCGGCCGCCGGCTCGAGCGTCGCCGCCGCGACGGTCGACGTCGACGCGGTGGCCGCGGACGTCGACCTCGCCTGGGACGGCCCCGTCACGGTCGGCTACTGCTCGGCGGCCGCACCGCGCGTCGACGTCGCCGCAGACCTGGCGCGGGCCTCGCTGGGCGGGCCGGAGCACGGTCGTGTGGTGATCGCGTCGTACCTCCTGGCGCCGGGTTTCTTCCAGCGGCGACTCGCAGGTGCCGGTGCCGAGATCGTCGCGGAGCCCCTCGGTGCGCACCCGCTCGTCGCGCAGATCGTGGTCGACAGGTACGCCGCAGCGCTCGAGACCCTGCGGAGCCGGTTGACAGTCTGAGAGTGTTTCTCGTTGGTCCAGAGCCGGCGGGCGGTGCTCTGGTGTGCGGCAGGTCGGCGCAGGTCGGCGCACAGCAGGATCGCCGCCCGGGAGGCGTCGGCACGTCGGACCGGCGGGTCTGGTCAGGAGCGACCGCCGGGGTGGTCGAAAACTGTGTGCGGACCGCTGGCGGAGAGGGCATGCTGGACGCATGGACACCCCGGTCCGCGTCACCGACGCGCTGAGCATCCCCGCGAGCGAGCTCTCGTGGCGTTTCTCGCGCTCGTCCGGGCCGGGAGGGCAGGGTGTCAACACCGCAGACAGCCGTGTGGAGCTGCTCTGGGACCCGACCGCGTCGGCGGCCGTCGCCGACCTGTCCGAGACGCTCCGCGAGCGGCTGCTCACCAGGGTCCGCGGGTCGCTGGTCAACGGGTCGCTCTCTGTGGTGGTCTCTGAGAACCGCGCCCAGCTCCGCAACCGCGCGACCGCGCGCGAGCGGCTGGCGCAGACCGTCCGCGAGGCGCTCGCGCCGCCGCCCCGTGCCCGTCGCGCGACGAGGCCGACCCGGGGCTCGGTGGAGCGCCGGCTCACCGCGAAGAAGAACCGCAGCTCGGTCAAGGCCAACAGGACCTCGCGAGGTCACGCGGACTGAGATGGCGCAGTCCGGTCAGGGAGTGAGATTTTCGGCCGGACCCCTGGGCCTGCGGGGGACGAGACGTAGCGTGCCGACCGAGCCCGGCCGGGCTCTGTCCGCACTGCTCTCGAGAGGCTGCACTTCATGTCGACCCGACCTGCCCTCCCTTCCCTCGTGACGAGCCCTCAGCTCCACGAAGCCCTGCGCGACCGTCCGGAGGAGGTCCGTGTCCTCGACGCGACGACCTTCTTGCCCACCACCGTGGAGGGCGCGCCGTACACGGCGTCGGCCGGTCGCGACGGGTACCTGGCGGAGCACGTCCCGGGGGCGGTGTTCGCCGACGTGGCCGGCGCGCTGTCGGACCCGGAGGCGGAGCAGCTCTTCACGGTGCCGTCGGCTGAGGCCTTCGCCCGGGCGGCGCACGACCTGGGAGTCGGCCCTGCGACCCACGTGGTGGTGTACGACACCGTCGGCAGCGCCTGGGCGACGCGGGTCTGGTGGCTCTTCCGGCTGTTCGGGCACGACGCGGTGTCGGTGCTCGACGGTGGGCTCGGGGCGTGGAAGGCGGAGGGGTTACCTGTCGCGAGCGGTACGACGGACGTCGACGGGCTGGCGGGAGTGTCGACCCCGGCGTTCGTCGCCGAGCTCAGGCCCCACCTCCTGGCCACGAAGGCGGAGGTCGTCGGGACGCTCCCCGGTGCGACGTCTGACCAGGGAGCCGGGTCGTCCCGCGGCACCGTGGTCGTCAACGCCCTCGACCCGGCGACCTTCGTGGGGAGCCCCGACCTGAGCCCGTACGCGCGCCGCGGGAGGATCCCCGGAAGCGTGAACCTGCCGCTGTACACGCTCCTCGACCCGTCGACAGGGCGGTTCCTCCCGGTGGAAGACCTCTTCAGCCTGCTCCAGGCGCAGGGGGTGCTCGACGCTGATCGTGCGGTGACCTATTGCGGTGGTGGCATCGCTGCGACGCTCCCCGCCTTCGCGGCCTACCTCGTGGCCGGAGCTGAAGTCGCCGTGTACGACGGGTCCCTCAGCGAGTGGACTGCTGACCGGTCGCTGCCGGTGGAGGTCGGCTGATCCTGGAAGTCGACGATTGATCCCGGAAGGTGACGGCTGATCGCGGAAGGTGACGGCTGATCGCGGAAGTCGACGGCTGATCGCGGAAGGCGACGGCAGATCCCGGAAGGTGACGGCTGATCGCGGAAAGTGACGACTCGTCCCGGGAGCAACGGCTGAGTGCGGAAGGCGACGACTGATTCCCGCGATCGACGCCTTTTGGTTTTCTGACGATCTGTCATTACGGTGAGGGTATGGACTTCCTCTACAACGCCATCGTCGTGCTCCACCTGGTCGGCTGGGCCATCGTGCTCGGCGGCTACATCGCCACCGTCCGCCAGCCGGGCGTCTACCGCGGGACCTTCCACGGTGCGGCGACCGCACTCGTCACCGGGATCCTCCTCGTCGGGCTCGCCGAGTCTGTCGACTCTCTCGGCAAGGACCCGTCCATGGTGAAGATCGGGATCAAGCTCGTCGTCGCTCTCGCGGTGACGGTCCTGGCCCTCGTCGCCAAGAAGAAGGGCGACCAGGTGGCACCTGGCGTCAAGCACGCGATCGGTGGACTCACGCTGGTCAACATCGTCATCGCCGTCTTCGTCTGACTTCTGGGCCCAAGGTCCCGGCCGGGTGGTCGCGAGCCAGATATTCGCTGGTCGTGACCACCCGGCCGCACTAGCGTCCGGGGCATGAGCACAGTGCAGCTCCTGCTCCTCGGCGGAGCATCGGGGACAGGCAAGACGTCGGTCGGGTGGGAGGCGTCAGCCGCGCTCGAGGCCCGGGGTGTCGCCCACTGCGTGATCGACGGCGACAACCTCGGTCACGTCTTTCCGGCCCCGGAGGGAGACCCTCAGCGGTCCGCGATCGTCGAGCGGAACCTGGCGGCGGTCTGGTCGGGCTACGCCGACCTCGGCCACTCCCGTCTCGTCTACACGAACACGGTGAGCGTGCTCGAGGCGGACATGGTCACCAGGGCGATCCTCGGGTCGGCGCGCTCGACCGCAGTCGAGGTCGTCCGGGTGGTCCTCACCGCCGAGCCGCGCACCGTCGCCGACCGGCTCGCCCGCCGGGAGACCGGCGACCTCGTCGCGGTGCACGTCGACCGCAGCCGACGTGCCGCGCTGCTGCTCGCGGAGCGTGCGCCGGCCGGGACGGTACGCGTGCCCACGGACGGCACGACCGCGAGAGATGTCGCGCTGGAGGTGCTCCGCGCCGCTGGCTGGTGAGGGGCTCTCTCCACCAGGTCGCCCGCTCGTCGACGGACGACGCAGGCTTGTCCTGGTCGGCCAGGAGGCCTGTCCTGTCCGGTCAGAAGGGCGGTTCGTCGGGGAAGTCAGAGTGGTCACCATCGACGGACGTGATTCCGGTCGCGTCGCGCTTCTCTGCCTGGCGGTCCACGAGCTCCAGGGCAGCGTGGTCGAGGTAGTCGCGCCCGGTGGGCGCGGTCCAGCGCACGACGTCGGCGGTCGGTGCCGAGTCGCTGTGCCGTGGGGTGCGGCGGCCCCTGTTGCTGTTCAGCGTGACTGTGTGCGGCGGGTCGCTGTGTGGTGGGCTGCTGTGAGGTGGGTTGCTGTCTGGTGGCGCGGTCGTTGGTCTGTCGGGTGGTTCGGTGCGGACGGTCCAGGTGGTGGTGTGCTTGAGGCGGTGGTGGTGTCGGCAGAGGTGGATGAGGTTGTGGTGGTCGGTGGTTCCGCCGTGGGCCCAGTCGGTGATGTGGTCGATGTCGCAGCGTTGGGCTCTGCGTGAGCATCCGGGGAAGCGGCAGGTCTCGTCGCGGATGCGTAGCCAGGTCTTGAGGTCTGCGGGGACGGCGTAGCGGTCGCGTCCTACTGAGAGGACGGTGCCGGTCTCGGGGTGGGTGAGGATCCGCAGGAAGCTCGGTGCCTGGGCTGCGAGGCGTCGGGCGGTGTGTGCGTCGATGGGTCCGTGGCCTGCGAGATCGCCGGGCTCCTCGGAGTGGCCGAGGAGCGTCATGACGGGGATGGTGACGGCGACCTGGGGCTTGATGCCGCCCAGGGAGACGCGGTCGGCGACGCCGGCGATCGACTGAGTCGGCTCTCCGGCGGAGTGAGGCGCGGCCTCGCTAGCCGCGACGCCACGGTCCTCGCTGTTGCCGTCCGCGTCCGTGCCTGTGGCGGCAGTCAGGGCGGTCCGTGCGTCGTCGTCGAGGAGCAAGTCCACGCTCGCGTCGGCGCGCAACTGGGCCAAGGTGCGGGGCTCGTCGGGGCCCTGGACGGCGACAGCGATGTCGGTCAACCGGTGGAAGATCGCGGTGGCCTGGACCGCTGGGAGGAGATGGTGCAGCCACGCCATGCCGTCCCCGCACGGGTGCAGCTCGACGTGACGGTCTTGGGCTGCGACCTGGTGTCGCTCGACCAGCGGGCGCGAGTCGCGGCGCTCACGCTCACGCCGGGCGACGGTCTTGAGGCGAGAGACCGTCAACGTCTGCGCCTTGAGGGCCAGCAACGCGTCCAGCTCGAGGACCGAAGGTTCGTCCAGGCCCATGGTCGCGTCCAGGACCGTCTGCGCGTGCCGGTAGGACACCACGCCCTTGCGCAGCGCAGCCATCGTGGCGGGGTGCTCGTGCACCAGGGCCTTCGACTCCAACAGCAGGACGCCCGCCGACCGCTCCGGTAAGCGCAGTGCGCACCCGAGCTCGGCGGTCAGGGAACGCTCGGCGAAAGTGTGGTCCACACCATTGGCCTGCTCCTTGCCCTGGTGCCGCGCAGAGATGTCGGCGGCCACCAGGGACCACCGGCGCAGCTCCTCCACACGCTCGGCAGCCCTCGCCTGCGAAGCGGCGACCTCGGCGAACCCCGCCACCACCGCGTCGATCAGGTCACCCAGGCGGTCGTTCGCCTGCTCGATCGTCATGACACCCAGGTGCTCGGCCGGCGACCCTATCGCGGTCGTCGCCCTCGCTGCCCGCTCGTCGAGCGCCGCCCGCTCGTCGACCGCTGCTCGCTCGTCAAGCGCCGCCCGCTCGTCGCCCAGCGCGCGTGGGCCGAGGCCAGATCCCGAGGACACGACCGACTCTGAGCCCGCCGGCACAGCACGGCCGAGACCGTGCGATCCGCGAGATTTCGGAGTTTCCGTCGACATATCCCAATTCTACGGATCACCACCGACACGCACCCTGTGTCTCGCCGTGCCACCCGACTCTCGCCAGAGACCATGCCGTCCAGCCCAGCAGCTCCTTTGCCGTCCGGTCGACCGAAGCCCGCTCCGCCCGACCGACCGGCTGACACCCGGCCCACCCGCCCGGCTCAGACCCGGCCGGCCAGCCCGACCGGCCCAGACCCGGCCAGCCAGCCCGACCGGCCTCGACCCGGACCGCCCCGGCCCGCCCCGACCAGCGACACCGTCAGACCAGCGCCTGCTCCAGGAACCGTTCGCTCTCGCTCCACACCAGCCGCCCCAGGGCACCGTTGACCAGCAGCAGGTACGGCGGCACGTGACCGCACTCCACGTCGGCGACGATCGGGACGCCGAGCGTCCCGAGAGCGTCGAGCACCGCCTCGGTCTGGGTGAGGGTGGGGGAGTCCGGTGCCTTCGTCCGGCCGACGAGCACGGCGACCGCACCGTCGAAGTACCCCGCGAGCCGCATGCCGTGCAGGCGCCGGCAGATCGACAGCGCGTCGTCGCCAGCAGCCTCCACGTAGACGATCAGGTCGTCCGTCGCGCCACCCGCTCCGCCAGCCCCGCGGAGCGCCCCGGTGCGCCCGTACCGCGACCCGGCGATCCCCGACTGCGTCTCGATGCAGCCCCCGACGATCCGCCCGGTGACCTCGAACGCCTCGCCCTCGCCCCCGCTCCTCACCTCAGCCCCGTCACGAGCTTCACCAACCCCAGCCCCAGCCTCACCACTGCCACCAGCAGCACCGCCCGCGTCGATCCGCCGCCAACCCCCGGTCCCGTCCCAGGTGTGCTGGGACACGGTCGGGTCGACGGTCCAGTCGTCCCAGCCCGTCGCGCGGTGCACGCCCGGGCTCGACTGCCGCAGCGTCGACCCCGCCGGCGCGGTGACCACGTCGAGCCACGACAGCAGGGGAGCGGGCACCTCGTAGGGGCTGTCCATGAGGTTGGTGCCGTGCACGGTGGCCCAGCCGGTCAGCAGTGTCAGCGGCGTGAGGATCGTCGAGATGTCGGAGAACCCCACCACCCAGGTCGGCTCGGCGGCGGCGATGGCGTCGAGGTCGAGGTGGGGGAGCAGGTCGATCGCGGTCTCCCCGCCCCATGGCGGGACCACCGCACGGACCCGCGGGTCGGTGAGCATCCGCTGGAGCTCGGCCGCCCGCTCGTGCACCGGCGCGCTGACGTGCGACGCCCCGTCCAGGCAGGCGCCGAGCTCGACCTCGTACCCCTGGGCCCGCAGCCAGGCGACGGCGTGGTCGAGGCGTCCGCGGTGCTGCTCGCCGACGCCGCTCGAGGGGGCCGTCACCCCGACGGTGTCGCCGGGACGCAGCGGGCGCGGGTATCGGATCTCCATGGTGACCAGCCTGCCACGGTGCGTTCCCACGCCGCCTTCCGCCTAGGGTGACCCTCATGTCAGGGATCCAGGAGCTCGTCGTCGGGCTCGTCATCGTCGTCGGCCTGGTCGGCGGCACCACGCAGCTGATCCCCGGCGGCCTCGTCATCGTCGGTGCGGTCCTGGTGTGGGCGGTGATGACCGGAGGGGCCGCGGCCTGGGCGGTGCTCGCAATCGCCGTCGTGGCCGTCGCGGTGTCGGCCGTCGTCAAGTACGTCGTCGCCGGACGGCACATGACCCGGGCACAGGTCCCGGGGTTCACCGTCGTGGTCGGCGCGGTCGCCGGCATCGTGCTGTTCTTCGTCATCCCGGTCGTCGGCCTGTTCGTGGGGTTCGTCGGCGGGATCTTCCTCTGCGAGCTGGTGCGGCGCCGTGACGCGGCGCTCGCCTGGACCGCGACGCGGGCTGCGCTCACCGCGACCGCGCTGACGGTGCTCATCGAGCTCGCCGGCTCGCTCGTCGCGACCGGTGCGTGGGTCGTCGGTCTCCTCGTGACGTGACAGCGGGCGTCGTCCCCAGCCCGTACGCCGAGGGCTCCGCGTGTCAGCCCTGGCGCTTAGGCTGGTGCCGCTATGACTTCTCTCTTTGATCACCTCCCTGGTTTCGACGACGCCGGCCGCGCCCCCACATCGTCGGCGACAGGCGCCTCCTCGGGCCCGTCGGGCGCGTCGACGAGCGCTGCGTCGGGCACCTCGTCGGGCTCCGGCTCAGCAGGTCACGCGAGCGACGCCCTCGCGCGCGTGGCTGCGGCGCACCCGCAGGACTGGGAGGCCTCGGCCGAGCAGGCGCGCGACCGTGCGTCGCGTGTCGCCGCCGAGCTCGTCGAGGGGCTCAACCCCCAGCAGCGGGAGGCCGTCGAGCACGGGGGGAGCCCGCTGCTCATCGTCGCGGGTGCTGGGTCGGGCAAGACGCGTGTGCTCACGCACCGCATCGCACACCTGCTCGCGACGGGCCGCGCTCGGCCCTCCGAGATCCTCGCGATCACCTTCACCAACAAGGCCGCCGCCGAGATGCGCGAGCGCGTCGCAGCGATCGTCGGCCCGGCCGCCGGCCGCATGTGGGTGTCGACCTTCCACTCCGCGTGCGTACGGATCCTGCGCCGGGAGGCGAAGTCGCTCGGGCTGCGCCAGAGCTTCTCGATCTACGACTCGGCCGACTCGCAGCGGCTCATCACCATGGTGCTGCGCGAGCTGGACCTCGATCCCAAGAAGTTCCCGGCCAAGCAGCTGCAGAACAAGATCTCCTCGCTCAAGGACGAGCTCGTCACGCCGGAGCGCTACGCCGCGGAGTCGGGTGCGTCGTCGCCGCAGGGGTCGAGCGCGAACGAGGTCGACCAGGTGCTCTCGGACGTCTACTCGCGGTACCAGGCGCGGCTGCGCCAGGCGCACGCCCTCGACTTCGACGACCTCATCATGTCGACCGTCACGCTCCTCCAGGAGCACCCGCCGGTCGCCGAGCACTACCGGCGGCGCTTCCGCCACGTGCTTGTCGACGAGTACCAGGACACCAACCACGCGCAGTACATCCTGGTGCGCGAGCTCGCCGGTTCCCCAGCCCGCAGCGCCTCCGCGCACGACGAGAGCTCCCCGCACGACGAGAGCTCCCCGCACGACGGCGACGCAGCCCCCGCGCCCACCGAGCCGGCCGCGGCGCCGACGCTGCCGCCGGGCGAGCTCACCGTCGTCGGTGACGCCGACCAGTCGATCTACGCCTTCCGCGGCGCGACGATCCGCAACATCCTCGAGTTCGAGGCGGACTACCCCGACGCCCGCACCATCCTGCTCGAGCAGAACTACCGCTCGACGCAGAACATCCTCACCGCAGCCAACGCGGTCATCTCGCGGAACACCGACCGCAAGCCCAAGCGGCTGTGGACGGACGCGGGCGAGGGCGCCAAGATCATCGGCTACGTGGCCGACAACGAGCACGAGGAAGCCCGGTTCATCGCGCAGGAGATCGACCGGCTCGGCGACGCCGAGAAGGTCCGCCCGGGCGACGTCGCGATCTTCTACCGCACGAACGCCCAGTCCCGAGCCCTCGAGGAGGTGCTCATCCGGGTCGGCCTGCCGTACAAGGTGGTCGGCGGCACCCGGTTCTACGAGCGCCGCGAGATCAAGGACGTCATCGCGTACCTGCGTGCCGTCGCCAACCCGGACGACGACGTCAACCTCCGCCGCATCCTCAACGTCCCCAAGCGCGGGCTCGGGGAGCGCGCCGAGTCGATGATCGTGGCCCAGGCAGAGCGCGACAGGTCCTCCTTCGGGGAGGCCCTCGACCGACTCGACGAGATCCCCGGGCTCACCGCCCGGTCCCGCACCCCGCTCAAGGCCTTCCGCGACCTCATGGACGGGCTCCGCGAGCTCGCCGAGGGCGGCGCGGGCCCCGCCGAGGTCATCGGCGAGGTGCTCGACCGCACCGGCTACCTCAAGGACCTCCGGGCCAGCGACGACCCGCAGGACGAGTCGCGCGTCGAGAACCTCGCCGAGCTGCACGCCGTCGCGGCCGAGTTCGAGGAGTCGGAGCCCGAGGGCACGCTCGCGGACTTCCTCGAGCGGGTCTCGCTCGTCGCCGACTCCGACCAGATCCCCAGCGCCGACGACTCCGGCCACGAGGGCACGCCCGTCGTCGACCCCGGGGTCGTCACCCTCATGACGCTGCACACGGCCAAGGGCCTCGAGTTCCCGGTCGTGTTCCTCACGGGCATGGAGGACGGCACGTTCCCGCACATGCGCTCCCTGCACGACGAGGTGGAGCTCGCCGAGGAGCGCCGTCTCGCCTACGTGGGGATCACCCGTGCCCGCGAGCGGCTCTACATCTCACGGTCCGCGGTGCGGTCCGCCTGGGGCATGGCCAACGAGTTCCCGGCCAGCCGGTTCCTCGACGAGGTCCCCGAGGAGCTGTGGGACTGGCGACGTCGTGAGTCGAGCATGTCCGCGCTCCGCGGGCCGGGCGGCTACTCGGGTGGCTACGGCTCCGGTGGGTACGGCTCCGGCCAGCGCCGCCGGTCGTCGGACGACGACGACTTCGCGCCCCCGATCGGTGGCAGCGGCTACCGCAGCAGCAAGACCACCACCATCCCGGCGTGGAAGAAGCAGCCCGAGGACGCCGCCCCCAGCTTCGGGTCGGGCGGCGGCAAGGCCGAGGGGGACATCCCGTCCCTCGCCGTCGGGGACCGCGTCACCCACGACTCCTTCGGCCTCGGCACCGTGCTCGCCGTCGAGGGGGTCGGCACCAAGGCCGTCGCCAAGATCGACTTCGGCGGCGACGGCACCAAGCGGCTGCTCCTGAGGTTCGCGCCGGTCACCAAGCTCTGAGGGGTCCGGGGCGGCGGGGACCGAGCTGGCACCCGTACCCGGCGGCCCCGCCGCACCGACGTCTCGACCGGTCCGACCGTGTCAACCCGCACGGTCTACGCTGTCGCGGGTGAGTGCACACAGGTTCTTGATCCGTCGGACGACGGCCGACGACTGGCGCGAGGTCCGCGACCTCCGCCTCGAGATGATCCGCGACACGCCGCAGGCGTACGTCGAGTCCCTCGAGCAGGCGGAGACCGTGAGCGAGGCCGAGTGGCGGGCACGAGGTGCGCGCGGCACCGCCGAGCACGGCATCTCGCTCGCCGGCATCGACGCGTCAGGACGCTGGGTCGCCACGATGGGCGGCTTCGTCCCCGACGCCCAGCAGGCTGCTTCTCTCGACGTCGGCCCCGGCCCGCTGCTCGTCGGCGTCTACGTCGCCCCCGACGTCCGCGGGCGAGAGGTCGGGCTCGCCGACGCGATGCTCACCGCCGTCGAGGACTGGGCCCGCCACGAGGGAGACCAGTTCACCTTGCACGTCCACGAGGACAACCCGCGTGCGCAGGCCTTCTACGCACGGCGAGGGTTCGTCGCCACCGGGCGGACGGTCCCGTACCCGTTGGTCCCCGAAGAGCGGGAGGTCGAGATGGTCAAGGACCTGCGGCCGGCCGGCGGAGGAGGGGACGCACGATGACGCAGCGCCACGCCGACGGGTCAGGCCACCGTCGCGGGAACATGTTCCGCCGGTCCGTCCCCGCCGTCCCCAGCGGGCCGGCCGAGGCGGCCGTGTCGACCCGCCGGACCCGGTACGTCGTCGACGGTCGGCTCACCCCGGCGCCGCCCGAGGTGAGCATCTCCGAGGCGCTGCGCTACGCGCAGGACGAGCCCGGCACCATGACGCTCTCGCTGTTCCCCGCACCGACCGCGGAGGACGTCGACGAGCTGGCGCAGGCATGGGGACTCCACCCGCTCCTCGTCGAGGACCTGCACCACGCCGGGCAGCGCCCCAAGCTCGAGCGCTACGGGGACGTCCTCTTCCTCGTGGTGCGCTCGGCCCGCTACCTCGACGACATCGAGGACGTCGACTTCTCCGAGTTCCACGTGCTCGTGCGCCCGCACGCCATCGCGGTGCTCTGCCAGGACGGGCGGTGGATCGACGGCTCCGACGAGACCACCCTCCCCGGCAGCTCCACCGAGATCGCCGACCACACCCTCCTCGACGACGAGCGCCTGCTGGCCCTCGGACCCGAGGCCGTGCTGTACCGGCTGCTCGACGCGATCGTCGACGGGTACCTGCCGGTGCTGCGCGGGCTGGCGGTCGACAAGGAGCAGATCGAGCGCCAGGTGTTCAGCGGCGACCCGGCCGTGACCGAACGGATCTACCGGCTCAGCCAGGAGGTCATCGACCTCCAGCACGCGACCTCGTCGCTCACCGAGGTCCTCGACGCCCTGGGCCGCGGCTTCGACCGGTACGGGATCCCCGACGCGCTGCGCGCCTACCTCCAGGACGTCACCGACCACCTGACGCGTGTCGACATCCGGGTCAGCGAGCTGCGCGAGGCCCTCGCCCAGATCCTCACGGTCAACGCGACCCTGGTCAGCCAGCGCCAGAACGAGGACATGAAGAAGATCTCCGGGTGGGCGGCGATCCTCTTCGCGCCGACGCTCATCGGCGCGGTCTACGGCATGAACTTCGACAGCATGCCCGAGCTCCACTGGACCTTCGGGTACCCCCTTGCGGTCTCGGCCATGGTGGCCCTCGGAGCCGGGCTGTACCTGGTGTTCAAGCGCAAGCGGTGGATGTAGGGACGAGCAGGCCAGTGCCGGACGGGCTGCCTCCCAGGCTGTCCGACCGCCTCAGGGTGCCTGTCTGACGACGATGCGTCACCACCACGGTCATCTCCACCACGGCCTCCGGGCAGACCGCGCGGCGACCAGCACGAGGCACGCGAGGGTCAGCCCGACCGCCCAGTAGGTCCGTGGCTCTCCCCAGAGAGGCTCGAGCACGACCGAGCATCGAGGTGCGGGGCTGCAGACGGTCTCGACCTCAGGAGAAACGCCGGGGCGCACCCCGCCGACCAGGGTGAACGCCTGTGCTCCAGGGCTCTGGTAGCCCTGCCCTGTGCGCAGCCCTACGACGAGCATCTCGACGACGATCACGTAGGTGAGCACGACGGTGAGTACTGCGACGTCGGAGCGGCAGACGGTTGCGGTCGCCGCTCCCACCGCGCTCGCAGCCCCGACGAGCAGGGCGCCGCGCACGACGACGCCGGCAGCCGCGACGGCCGACACCCCGTCCGACAACCCGCCGAGATGGCCGACGATCATCAGACCCGCGCAGCACAGAAGGAGCGAGGCTGCTCCGACGACCGTTCCTGCGGCCCACCACACCGTGACTCGCACAGCGGCTGGGACGGAGCGCGCTTCCGGGGTCACCCACGAGAGCCGCACGGTCCCGCTCCGCCACTCGCTCCCCACCGCGACGGCAGAGGTCACCAGCATCATGACTGCCACCCCGAGAGCGAGGGCAGCGACGTCGACGGGCAGCTGGACCGCGAGCTGGTACCGCGGCTCGAGATACAGGTGCTCGAGCGGGATGTCGACACCCTGGGCCAGCGCGACGGCCGCGTCTCGCTCGGCATCGGCGAGAGCCCGCGAGACGTCGGTCGAGCTGTGCACCTGCCGCACCACCGGGAGGGCGGTCGCGCAGACGACCGCCAGCAGTACCGCCAGGCGGAGCGGGCGACGTCGGACCAGCCAGAGGTGCTCCGCGACGAGCAGACGGATCATCGCCGCCGCCGTGCACGCGTAGTGCGTCGAGGTGGTGCCGACGCGTCGCGGTCGTAGAGACGGACGAAGAGACCGCGGTCGACGGTCGCCTCCAGGACCTCGACCTGACCGGTCAGAGCGGCGAGCGCTGCAGGGAGGCTCGCGCCCGCGGGGAGACACACGCCGCGGGCCGACCGCGAGGTGGGGACGGCGTGCTGGTCGAGGATCTCGGCGGCGCGGGCGTCGTCCGACGTCCGGAGGATCTGCCGAGGGCTCGGCAAGCCGGACGCGGCCTCTGCCACCGGGCCCGTGCTGGTGACGCGTCCCTGGCGCAGGCAGGTCACGTCGTCGCAGACGAGCTCGAGCTGGGCGAGGTCGTGCGAGCACACGAGGACGGTGCGTCCGCGGTCACGGATCGCGAGCAGGGTCGCCCGGAGGTGCTCGACGCCCTGGGGGTCGAGACCGCTCGTCGGTTCGTCGAGGACGAGAACCCTGGCGCCCGAGAGGAGCGCCGTGGCGATCGAGAGCCGCTGGGCCATCCCGGTCGAGAGGGCTGCGCCTCGGGTGGTGAGGAACTCGTCGACACCGGTCGAGCGGACCACCTCTGCCGTCTCGGTCGCGCCGACCAGGCGCGACCGGTGATCGATGACCTGCGCCGCGGTGAGGTCTGGTGGGTACCGGTCGCCGACGAAGAGCACCGCAGGGGTGCTGGCGGCACGTATCGTCCCGCCGCGCGTCGGGACGAGCCCTGCGACCGCGCGCAGGAGGCTGGTCTTGCCCGCTCCGTTGTGCCCCAGGAGCGCGTGGACGGTCCGCTCTCGTACGTCGAAGGTCACGTCGTCGACGAGCCGGCGCCCTCCCCGCTCGACCCTGACCGACTCGAAGGTCAGGGCCGAGCCGGGAGGCATCACGCGCGGGCCCCGCAGACGAGCGGCGTCCCAGGGCCGCTCCACTCGTCGGGGTAGGTGGCGACGCGCAGCAGCGAGGAGCCCTCCAGGCCCTTCGACACGAGCCACTCCGAGTGGTGCTCGTCGCATGCCGCCTCGGCGTACCCGCCGACCACCGCGGTCGGCGGAGTGCTGCCGGCAGGAGGTGCGTCGGGTCCGAAGACCGTCACCGCGGAGATCTCGACAGCTCCCGGCTCACCGCACGCGACCGTCTGGGCCATCCCGTCGACCGGGTACGAGCTCCCGAGGCAGTGCGTGGTGGTGATCTCGTCGAAGGGGACGAGCGAGATCGTGCCCTCGTCGACCCCGAGAGGATTCGAACCGTCGGCAGCCCCCGGACCGTCGCTGCACGCTGCCAGCGCGACGGCGGCGAGGGCGAGCACCAGGGTGAGGCGACCCCACCGGTCGGGAGCCGTCAGCACTGCTGCATGCCGTGGTAGGTGTCCCACTGGTCCGTACGCCCGTTGTCGTTGTCCGCGTTCCAGTACCAGACCCGGTTCGTGATGGACCGGACATAGTGCTTTCCGGTGACGTGCGAGTGGCCGCTGACGGTCGAGGGGTTCTCGGCCCCCGGGGTGGCGTTGATGCGGATCGAGGAGGCGGAGCACGCCGTCGATGCCTGCGCTGACGTCATCGGCACGGCGACTGCCGCGGCGGCGAGCGTGGCGGCGACCACGACTCCGGAGAGGGTCTTCCTGGTGCTGTTCATGTGATCACGCGATCCTTTCGTGACGAACAGGCGATATGCCAGTTTCGAGAGAGACCATCGCAGATTCTGCACATATGGGTCAAGAGGTTCTCGAGCCTGTGGACAGACGGGTCCTTCCGGACCGACCCTCGCGTCCCGCACTGTGGCCTACCTGACACACCGTCAGGAGCGCCGAGAGGGTGATCGGCACTACTGTGTGAGGAAGTGTCTCGATGTCGAGACATCTGTGTACCGGTCGACGGAAGGACGCAGCAGGGTGGACCTGTTCGAATACCAGGCGCGCGACATCTTCGAGAAGCACGGCGTCCCCGTGCTGGGTGGAGTGGTCGCGACCACTCCTGAAGAGGCTCGCTCAGGCGCAGAAGAGCTCGGCGGAGGAACTGTCGTCGTCAAGGCGCAGGTCAAGGTCGGAGGCCGCGGGAAGGCGGGCGGCGTCAAGCTCGCCCACACCCCCGACGAGGCAGCCGCCAGGGCCGAAGAGATCCTCGGCATGGACATCAAGGGGCACACCGTCCACCGCGTCATGATCGCGGCCGGTGCGAAGATCGCCGAGGAGTTCTACTTCTCGGTGCTCCTCGACCGGGCCAACCGCTCGTACCTCGCCATGGCGAGCGTCGAAGGTGGCATGGAGATCGAGCAGCTCGCGGTCGAGCGGCCCGAGGCCCTCGCCAAGGTCGCCGTGGACCCGATCGTCGGGATCGACGAGGCCAAGGCCGTCGAGATCGCCGAGGCCGCAGGCTTCGCGGACGACATCAAGGCGCAGGTCGTCGACGCGTTCCAGAAGCTCTGGACCGTGTACAAGGAGGAGGACGCGACGCTCGTCGAGGTCAACCCCCTCGTCCGCACGGAAGACGGCTCGATCGTCGCCCTCGACGGCAAGGTCACCCTCGACGAGAACGCCGGGTTCCGCCACGCGGAGCACGCCGACCTCGAGGACAAGGCCGCGGCCGACCCGCTCGAGGCCAAGGCCAAGGAGAACGACCTCAACTACGTCAAGCTCGACGGCGAGGTCGGCATCATCGGCAACGGCGCAGGGCTCGTCATGAGCACCCTCGACGTCGTCGCGTACGCCGGCGAGGCGCACGGTGGGGTCAAGCCCGCCAACTTCCTCGACATCGGCGGCGGCGCCTCGGCCGAGGTCATGGCCGCGGGTCTCGACGTCATCCTCGGCGACGAGCAGGTCAAGAGCGTCTTCGTCAACGTCTTCGGTGGCATCACCGCGTGCGACGCCGTCGCGAACGGCATCGTCGGAGCCCTCAAGGTCCTCGGCGACGCTGCGACCAAGCCGCTCGTCGTCCGTCTCGACGGCAACAACGTCGAGGAGGGACGCGCGATCCTCATCGAGGCCGCTCACCCGCTCGTGACCCTCGCCGACACCATGGACGGCGGCGCCGACAAGGCTGCCGAGCTCGCCCACGCGTCGGTCTGACCGCACCCGAACGAGAGAAGAAGCGACACAACTATGGCAATCTTCATCACTGAGGACTCCAAGGTCATCGTTCAGGGCATGACCGGTTCCGAGGGCCAGAAGCACACCACGCGCATGCTGGCGTCGGGCACGAACATCGTCGGCGGCGTGAACCCGCGCAAGGCCGGCACGTCCGTCACCTTCCCGAAGGGCGAGTCGAGCGTCGACGTCCCCGTGTTCGGCTCCGTCGCCGACGCGATGACCGAGACCGGCGCCGACGTCTCCGTGATCTTCGTGCCGCCGGCCTTCACCAAGGCCGCCGTCGTCGAGGCCATCGAGGCGGGCATCCCGCTCGTCGTCATCATCACCGAGGGTGTCCCCGTCAAGGACACCGCCGAGTTCTTCACGCTCGCGCAGGAGCGTGGCGTGCGGCTCATCGGCCCGAACTGCCCCGGGCTCATCAGCCCCGGGCTGTCGAACGTCGGCATCATCCCCGCGAACATCACGGGCGCCGGCAAGATCGGGCTCGTGTCCAAGTCGGGCACGCTCACGTACCAGATGATGTACGAGCTCCGTGACTTCGGCTTCTCGACCGCGATCGGCATCGGCGGAGACCCCATCATCGGGACGACGCACATCGACGCCCTCGAGGCCTTCGAGGCCGACCCCGAGACCGCCGCGATCGTCATGATCGGCGAGATCGGCGGGGACGCCGAGGAGCGTGCCGCGGCGTACATCGCCGAGCACGTCACCAAGCCCGTCGTCGGCTACGTCGCCGGCTTCACGGCACCCGAGGGCAAGACCATGGGCCACGCCGGCGCCATCGTCTCCGGCTCCTCGGGCACCGCTCAGGCCAAGAAGGAGGCCCTCGAGGCCGCCGGGGTCAAGGTCGGCAAGACGCCGTCCGAGACCGCGTCGCTCATGCGCGAGATCCTCTCCGCCTGACGCACCGGGCTCGAGCAGCACCTGGCTGCACCTGGCACGACCCAGCAGCACCCAGCACGACCAGCAGCACCCAGCAGCGCAGACGCAGGCCCGTCCCGGCTCGACCGGGGCGGGCCTGCTGTCGTCGGTGCCGGTGGCAGTCACCCGCCGCTCGCAGGTGCCTGCTGGTGCGCCCTGGCGCGTCTGCGCAGAACTTTCACGGCGGTTTCGTCCGGCTCACCGCCCGGCATCCCTCGACTGGGCCTCGGCACGGTGGACCATGGTCGGTGTGAACCGTGGACCTCGCAGCGACGACCCGACCAGCGGCCGCCCCGTCGGCGTGCGTCGGACGCTCGAGCAGGACACCACGACCCGCTCCGACGGGCCCTCGTCGCTCGGTGGCCCCTGGGTGTCGGGCGTCCTCGGCGCGATCCAGGCGGTCGTGTTCTCCCTCGCCGTCGTCGTCGTCCCCGCGATCGCGATGGCCGTCGCGGCCAACGCACAGCTGAGCGCCAGCACGTCGGGCTGGACCGCAGCGGTGCCCGTCGCGTCGCGGCTCTGGCTCCTCGGGCACGGCGTCCCGCTGGTGACCGGGATCGCGACCGTCACCATCGTCCCGCTCGGGATCACCGCAGCCGCGGTGTTCGCCGTCTTCGTGTCGGCCCGACGGACGATCGTCCCCACCCGGTCCGCCTTCTGGTCGGCCGCGGCGACCTACACCGTCGGCACGCTGCTCGTCGCCGTCTCGACCGGGTCGACGAGCGGGCTCCAGCTCACCTCGGCAGCCCTGGGTGGGCTCGCGGTCGCGCTCGTCGGGCTGTGCTGGGGGCTGCTCACCGGACCAGAGCCGGGGCCGCTCGCCGACCGCGCGGCGGTGCTCGCCGCACGGCTGCCCCAGGTCGTCCGTGACGGTGCCCGCGGCGCCGCCACCGCTGCTGCGGTCGTCGCGCTGCTCTCGGGCCTGCTCACCCTGCTCTGGGTGATGATCGGCTGGTCGACGGTCGGAGACGTCCTGAGCGACCTGCGGCTCGACGCCGCCAGCAGCATCTCCCTGGGCATCGCCCAGCTCGCGCTGCTGCCCAACCTCGCCGTCTTCGCCGGGACCTGGATCGCCGGTCCCGGGTTCGCCGTGGGCTCCGGCACGCACTTCGGGCCCGATCTCGTCACCTCGGCGCCGCTGCCCGCCATCCCGCTGCTCGGAGCGCTCCCCGCGCCGTCCGCCGGCGGCGGGGTCGGTGTCTGGGCGCCGGTCCTCGTCGGGGTCGCCGGTGTGGTCGGCGGCTGGGTCGCCAGCCGTCGGACCGAGCACATGCTGTGGTGGCACACGGTCGTCGTCGCCGGGCTGGTCGGTACGGGGGCGGGCGTGGCCGCCGGGACCATGGTCGCGCTCGCCTCGGGCGTCGCCGGCCCTGGGCGGCTGGCCGACGTCGGGGCCTCGCCGGTCTACCTCGGAGCCTGCGTCGCAGCCCAGGTGGGTGCCGGTGCGCTGCTCGTCCTGCTCGTCACCCGCGCCGAGGTGCACGCGGCACTCGCCTCGGCCTGGCGGTCGATGCGGTCGCGCCGGAGAGAGGGCGCGGGTGGCGAGCGCGCCGCAGCGGGGGACGGCTCACCTGACAAGGCCGGGGCTGACAAGGCTGGAGCAGACAAGGCTGGAGCAGACAAGGCCGGAGCCGACAAGGCCGGAGCGTGCACGGCACCGGCAGACTCGTCAGCAGCGGCAGAGACCGCCGGGGGCACGCCTGCGCCGTCTCGTGCGGGCGCACCGTCGACGTCGGGGACGGTCTCCGAGCCTGGCAGCGCCAGCAAGACCACCGCGACCAGCTCCGTCCCGAAGGCGTCAGGCGCGTCGACCACCGCCACGCCCTCCGACGACGCTCAGCGGGCGAGCGACGACGTGTAGTCGTCGATCGCGGTCTCGTAGGCGGTCTGGCACGACGACTCCGCGGCCACGGTGATGGCCTGCCCGAGGCAGTGCTGGCGGTCCATCTCGATCTGCCACACCGGGATCACCGCGAGGGTCGACACGGCGAGCACCACGGTCATGGTCATCCCCGCCGCCAGCACCGCGACGAGGAGGCCGCGCACCCCGGCACGCCACACGGTCCGCAGCGCGCGGACCCCGACCACGAGGGCGACCACGCCGACGACGACGCTGAGCATCCGCCACGGCAGGTCGACGGACGAGAGCAGCAGCGACGCGAGCATCACCAGGCCGAAGCCCATCACGGCGCGGCTCGCCCGGCGGGCCTGCTCCGGGTCGACGGGAGGACGAGGCGGGGGACCGGCCGGGCCGGGGCTCTCAGGGCGGGTGCCTTCGGGACCCAGACCGTCGGGTCCGCCCGGCGGCGGTCCTGAGACGGGCTGCCCCGGGTGCTCGACCGGGGGAGCGGCAGGCGGCGGGGCAGGACTGCCCGGAGGCTTGGGGGCGTACGGGTTTCCCATCGGACCATCATCCCGTACCCGGGGGCGGTCCTGTGCCCGGGACCCCGCCGCGCCCGGCGGGCCAGCACGCTAGTGTTCCGACCGTGACTCCTGCAGACTCCGTCCGTACCCCGTCCGGCAGCACCGTCCCCGTCGTCGGTCGCGGCGACAGCGCGACGGCCCGCGTGGTCGTGCTGGCCTCGGGTGCCGGCAGCAACCTCGCGGCGCTGCTCGCGGCCCACGACGACCCCGCCTACGGCGCGCGCGTCGTCGCCGTCGTCACCGACAAGCCCGACGCCGGTGCCCTCGAGCACGCGCGTACCGCCGGGGTCGCGTGCGCCGTCGTCGAGCCCCAGGACTTCGAGACGCGCGAGGGCTGGGACCGGGCGCTCGCCGAGACGGTCGCCGTGTTCCACGCGGACTACGTCGTGAGCGCGGGCTTCATGCGGATCCTCGGTGCCGGCTTCCTCTCGGTGTTCGGCGGCCGCACCCTTAACACGCACCCGGCGCTGCTGCCGTCCTTCCCCGGCGCGCACGGTGTCCGTGACGCCCTCGCCTACGGGGTGAGGGTCACGGGCTGCACGGTGCACCTCATCGACGCAGGGGTCGACACCGGGCCGATCGTCGCGCAGGCCGTGGTCGCCGTCGAGGACGGCGACGACGAGGCGACCCTGCACGAGCGCATCAAGACCGTCGAGCGGTCCCTGCTCGTCGAGTGGGTCGGGCGCGTCGCGCGCGGCGGGCTGACGGTCGACGGCCGTCGGGTCGTCGTCGGGACGCCCGAGGGCTGAGCCCAGCCGTCGCCGGCGGCCGACCCGCCTCGCCTGCCGGCGACAGCCGTCGTCTGCCCCTTCAGCCCTCGACCGATCTCGGTTAGGCTGGATGCTGGTCGCGACTGGCGAGGGTGGGGTTCACCACCGGGGAGCGACCGGAACGCCCCCGCAGCTGCGCCGCCCGCCTGGGCGCCTGGGTCCACGTCACCGCTCCGTCGCACCTGGACGGACGGTCTCACGAGAACCGCAGCCCGGAGGAGACCCCTGATGTCCGCAGCACACCCGTCCGTCCCTGTCGCCCAGCTCGACGACGACTCGCAGCGCCCCGTGCGCCGCGCCCTGGTCAGCGTCTACGACAAGACGGGCCTCGCCGAGCTCGCCCAGGCGCTGCACGCTGCCGGCGTCGAGATCGTCTCGACCGGGTCGACCGCCTCGACCATCGCCGCCGCGGGAGTGCCCGTCACCGGCGTCGAGGAGCTCACCGGGTTCCCCGAGTGCCTCGAGGGCCGCGTCAAGACGCTGCACCCGCGCGTGCACGCAGGCATCCTCGCCGACACCCGCAAGGCCGACCACCTCGCCCAGCTCGACGAGCTCGGCATCACGCCCTTCGAGCTCGTGGTCGTCAACCTGTACCCCTTCACCGCGACCGTCGCCTCGGGCGCCACCCCCGACGAGTGCGTCGAGCAGATCGACATCGGCGGACCGTCGATGGTGCGCGCCGCCGCCAAGAACCACCCGAGCGTCGCCGTCGTCGTCGACCCCGCCGCGTACCCCGAGGTCGTCGCCGCCGTCCAGGACGGCGGGTTCACCTACGCCCAGCGCAAGGCGCTCGCCGCCCAGGCCTTCGTGCACACCGCGAGCTACGACGTCGCCGTCGCCACGTGGATGAGCGAGGTCGTGTCGCCCACCGACGTCGTGCTCACCGAGGGGACCGACGGCCTCGGCGTCTCGACCGGGTTCCCGTCCTGGCGCGGGGCCACGTGGACCCGCTCCGACGTGCTCCGCTACGGCGAGAACCCGCACCAGGGTGCCGCGATCTACGTCGCCGAGGGGGCCACCGGCGGACTCGCCCAGGCCGTCCAGCTGCACGGCAAGGCCATGAGCTACAACAACTACGTCGACGCCGACGCCGCATGGCGCGCCGCCCACGACCACGACGGCGCGACCGTCGCGATCATCAAGCACGCCAACCCCTGCGGCATCGCCGTCGGCACCGACATCGCCGACGCGCACGCCAAGGCCCACGCCTGCGACCCGCTGAGCGCCTTCGGTGGGGTCATCGCCGCCAACGGCATCATCACCAAGGCTGCCGCGGAGCAGATCGCGCCGATCTTCACCGAGGTGGTCGTCGCCCCCGGCTTCGAGCCCGAGGCCGTCGAGATCCTCAGCGCCAAGAAGAACATCCGCCTGCTCCAGGTCGACGGCGCGCCGTCGACGACGGTCGAGACCCGCCCGATCAGCGGCGGTCTCCTCGTCCAGGAGGTCGACCTCGTCGACGCCGCCTCCGAGACCGGTGGCGACGCACCCGAGAGCTGGACCCTCGCGACCGGCGAGGCCGCCGACGCGCAGACGCTCGCCGACCTCGAGTTCGCCTGGCGCGCGGTCCGCGCCGTGAAGTCCAACGCCATCCTCCTCGCCGACGGCGGGGCGTCCGTGGGCGTCGGCATGGGTCAGGTCAACCGCGTGGACTCCTGCCGTCTCGCGGTCGAGCGTGCCAACTCCGGTGACGTCGAGCGTGCTCGTGGCGCCGTCGCGGCCTCCGACGCGTTCTTCCCCTTCGCCGACGGCCTCCAGGTGCTCCTCGACGCCGGTGTCCGCGCCGTCGTGCAGCCGGGCGGGTCCGTCCGTGACGCCGAGGTCGTCGCCGCGGCCGAGGCCGCCGGTGTGACGCTCTACCTCACCGGGACGCGCCACTTCGCGCACTGAGGCGACGAGCACCACGACGTCCCACGGTGGTCCTGCTCAGGCGGGCAGGGCCACCGCGGTCGTCTTGAGCGGGACCCCGGGGTCGGCGACCAGGCCCAGGTCGAGCCGGGCCGGCCCGTGCGCCATGAGGCGGCGGGCGGCCGCCACCTCCCGCGGGGAGTCGACCACGAGGATCCCGGTGACGAGCCCCCCGTCCGACACGTAGCAGGCGACCCACCCTCCGGCAGCGGGGTCGCCGCGCAGCACGACGCGGTCCCTGCCGGCGTCGGGGAGGCCGAAGAGCGCGAGGTCGTGCCCCAGCTGCTTCGAGAACACGTAGGGCGCCGGGACAGGGACGGCGTCCTGCCCGAGGACCGACCGGGCCACCGTCCCGGGGTCGAGCAGCGCCGCAGACCAGTGACCGCCGTGCACGTGACCCCATGCGGGGTCGGTGCGGGTCGCGCAGTCGCCGACGGCCCAGACGGCGGGCTGCGGAGCGTCGGGGACGTCCTGCGCCGCAGCGTCCGCGAGCACGCGGCCGTGCGCGTCGGTGAGCACCTCTCCGCGGGGGCCGCGGGGCACCGCGCCGTCCAGCCACGACGTGGCCGGTCGCGCGCCGACGGCCGCGACGACGACGTCCGCGCCGAGCATCTCCCGGTGGGTCCCGTGGTCGACGTGGACGCCCTCGGGGCCCACCGACGTCACGGTGACCCCGGTGACGAGGGTGACGTCCGCCGTGCCGTACCAGGTGCGCAGCAGCGCGCCGACCTCGGGGCCGAGCTGACGGTGCAGCGGCACCGCCGCCGCCTCGACCACGGTGACCTCGACGCCGACCGCGGCCGCCGCACCGGCGAGCTCCGCCCCGATCCAGCCCGCCCCCACGCACACCAGTCGGCGACCCGCCGTGAGCTCGTCGCGCAGGACCGCGGCGTCGGCCAGGGTGTGCAGCGTCCGGGCCGACTCCCACCCGGCAGGCCGCACCGGCTCCGACCCGCAGGCCAGGACCACCACGTCCGCAATGAGCCGCCGTCCGGACGCCGTGGTCACGACGCTCGGGCCGCCGTCGCGGCCCGGGACCAGGGAGACCGCCGGGTCGTCGAGCACCGTCTCGTCGGCGAGGGCCTCGACGTCGGCACCGGTCTCGTCCCCGACCCACGCGGGCGCGGGCCGGGTGAAGAGCTCCTTCGACAGGGGTGGGCGGTCGTACGGGGCGACGCCCTCGGCGCCCACCACGGTGATCCTGCCCAGCGAGCCGCCCGCCCGCAGCGCGGCCACGGTCTGCGCCCCGGCGAGACCGGCACCCACGACGACCACCGAGGGGCCCGTCGCGGGTCCGGGGAGGGGATCTGTGTCGTCGAGCTCGGACGGCAGGTGCGGCGACGCGGGGGAGGAAGGCGCTCGATGCATGCTGCCAACGGTAGTCTCGGTCGGGTGATGCTCTCGTGACGGTGGTCGGCAGACCGACAGCGGCAGACAAGGTGACGGTGGACGACGAGACGGGCGAGCGGGACGAGACGGACCGCACCCACGACGTGACGACCCCGGGTCCGGCGACCCTGGACGCGGGAGCCGACGGGGTCCCTGCGGGCGACCCGCCCGTGGCGTCCCTCCCGCCCTCGAGCCAGGTCCTGCACCCGCTCCCCGTCCAGCCCCGACGCAGCCCGGCCATCTGGGCGATCGTGGTGGCGCTCGTCGGGGTCCTCGTCCTCGTCGTGACCGTCGGGGCGCACGCGGGTGCGCTCGCGCTCTCCGGCGTGCTCGCCGTCGCCGGGGTCTGCCGCGCCGTCACACCCGGCGCGGTCGTCGGCCTCGCGGTGCGGTCGCGGACCTTCGACGTGCTCTTCTACCTCTTCCTCGCGGCCGCCGTCGCCGTGCTCACGCAGACGACCCCGGACGTCTAGAGAGTCGTCTCCAGGAGGTCCGGGGTCGTGTGCGAGAGCGTGCGGCCGGGAGCCGCCGTGCTCCCGCGGGTGCCGCGGGTGCTGCGGGTGCTGCGGGTCAGGTGGTCTTCGGGGAACCACCGGTGGGACGGGTGTCGTCGGTGCTGTCGGTGCCAGCAGCGTCAGCGGCGTCCTCCGGACCGTCGGCCTCAGCCTTGTCCGAGGTCGTGCTCGAGTCCTTCGCCGAGCCCTTCGCCGTCGTCTTCGGCGCGAACTTCTCGGTGGCAGCCGGGGGCGCCACGTCGTCGGAGCGGGTCTCAGACGACTCAGCCGTCTCAGCCGATCCTGCGACCTCGTCGTCCTCGTCCGTGCTGCCGACCTGGTCGGCGTCGTCCTTGCCGGTCGTGCCGGTCGTGCTGGTCGTGCCGGCCGTGCGCGCCGAGCGGTCGAAGAGCTCGTCGCGGGCCTCTGCGTCAGCGGCCTCCTCCTCGACGGCGATCTCGTCACGCATGCCGGTCGCGACGGCCACGCTGAGCGCGGTGGGGCCGGAGGCGAAGCCGCGGTAGAACAGCGCGGCGATCGCCGCGCCCGCGAGCGGGGCGACGAGGAACACCCAGAGCTGGCTGAAGGCCCAGCCGTCGGAGAACACGGCGGCCGCGACGGAGCGGGCCGGGTTGAGGGAGCCGTTCGACATGGGTGTCGCCACCAGGAGCAGCGCGGCGAAGCTCAGGCCGAGGACCACGGGGACCATGCGCGAGCGCACGCGGCGGTCCGTGACGGCCAGGAACACGCCGACGAACAGCGCGGTCAGCACGACCTCGAAGATGACGACCTCGACGGTGTCGAAGGTCGGCAGCGTCGGCGCGGCGAGCTGCCCGGCGGCGATGGCCTCGTCGACCTGGTCGCGCGGGAAGCCCTGGGCGAGGTACGGGGCGTAGAAGGCCGTCTCGGCGGACCGGTACGCGGCGGAGTGGACGCCGTAGCCGTTCGCGGTCGTCGAGAAGAAGTCACGGAGCGTCGCGAAGCCCGAGGACTCGGACGCGAAGCTCGCGGGGAGGGCGGCGAACAGCGCGGCGGCACCGGCCACCGCACCGACGAGCTGGGCTCCCCAGTACGCGGGCAGGCGCTTCCAGGAGGTGCGTCCGGCCAGGGTGGACCCGAGGGTGACGGCCGGGTTGAAGTGCCCGCCGGAGACGTGCCCGACGGCGGCGAGCGCACCCATGAGGGCGATGCCGTAGGCGAGGGCGACCTCGAAGGTGCTCAGCCCCTGCGTCGTCGCGTAGAGCGCCGCGCCGAGACCGACGAAGACGAACAGGAAGGTGCCGAAGAGCTCGGCGCCGGCGACGGCGAGGAGCGACGTGCGTGGGGCGGTCGTCGTGGTCGTCGTCGCCGCGGGGTCGTCGACCGCGGTCTGGACGGTCACGGTCTCCGTGATCGTCGTCGGTGCGTGGGCGTCGTGTGACATGTGGGTCCTGTCGTGGGTCGGTGCGGTGGGGCCGGGACGAGGCACAGCGGCGTGGTCGTGAGACGGGCGCGTGGTCGTCGGACGTGCTGGCCCCCTGGCTGCAGGTCTACGTCGTGCATGGTGGCAGACGACCCTGGGAGAGGCCTGACCACGGGCTGCACGCGGCGTCGGTGCAGGTCGAGCCGGGTCTGCGGCCTCGGTCGGACGTGCCGACGCGGCCGGCCAGAAGTATCTCGACGTCGAGGAGTCTAGTAGCGTGGCGACGACGGTCACCCGACCACGCAGGAGTGGTCGACGGCCGCCTCGCCCTCGACGCCGAACCGCATCCGGCGGACCGTGCCGGACGAAGGAGTTGTGACATGAGCCCCACCCCTGTGAACGTCACCGTGACAGGAGCCGCCGGACAGATCGGCTACGCCCTCCTGTTCCGCATCGCCTCTGGCCAGCTCCTCGGGCCCGACGTGCCCGTGCGGCTGCGCCTGCTCGAGATCCCGCAGGGGGTCAAGGCCGCCGAGGGCACCGCGATGGAGCTCGAGGACTGCGCCTTCCCGCTGCTCGCCGGGATCGACATCTTCGACAACCCGACCGACGGCTTCGCCGGCACCAACATCGGGCTGCTCGTCGGCGCGCGCCCGCGGACCAAGGGCATGGAGCGCGGTGACCTGCTCGAGGCCAACGGCGGGATCTTCGGCCCGCAGGGCGCGGCCATCAACGCCGGTGCAGCCGACGACGTGCGCATCCTGGTGGTCGGCAACCCGGCGAACACCAACGCCCTCATCGCCGCCTCGCACGCCCCGGACGTCCCGTCCGACCGGTTCACCGCCATGACGCGGCTCGACCACAACCGTGCGCTCAGCCAGGCGGCGACCAAGGCCGGTGTGCCGGTCTCGCAGGTCCGCCGCCTGACCATCTGGGGCAACCACTCGGCCACCCAGTACCCCGACCTCTTCCACGCCGAGATCGACGGGGCGCCCGCGACGGCTCTCACCGACGACTCGACCTGGTTGACGGACGACTTCATCCCCACCGTCGCGACGCGGGGCGCTGCCATCATCGAGGCGCGCGGGGCCTCGTCGGCGGCGTCGGCGGCCAACGCGGCCGTCGACCACGTGCGCGACTGGGTCCACGGCACCCCGAAGGGCGACTGGACGTCCGCGGGCATCGTGTCCGACGGCTCCTACGGCGTCCCCGAGGGGCTCGTGTCGTCCTTCCCGGTGGTCTCTCGCGACGGCCGCTGGGAGATCGTCCAGGGTCTCGAGGTCGGTGACTTCTCGCGCGAGCGCATCGACGCCTCGGTCAAGGAGCTCGTCGAGGAGCGCGACGCGGTGCGCAGCCTCGGGCTGATCTAGCTCCCGGCACCACCTCCACCTCCACCAGAGCCCGGTCGCCAGTGCGGCCGGGCTCTGCTGCGTCCAGGCGTCCGCGGTCATCACCCATGGGATGAATCTCTGCAAGAAGCGCGCCCGGAAAGCCCCGGTATCAGCCGGTAATAACGGGCGCAGGCCGACACCGCTGCAAACCTCACCCGGTCCCTTGCTGCAACTTTCTGCAACGCGTACAGTCTGGCCCACAGACCTGGGCGCGCACCGTGGCGTGCCCTCGACGAAGGAGTCGTGGATGACCCCCGCTGCATCGCGCCAGCTACCTCTGCTGAGAGGCCCCTCTCGAAGGTTCCCTGCCGTCCTCACCGCCGTGGCGATGCTGGGGGCCAGCCTCGCCGGGGTGGCCGGCACCGTGACGGCCGCGCCGTCCGCCGCCGAGCCCGCTGCTCCGCGCCTCGTCGGCTCGCTCCAGACCGAGCTCGGCTGCGCCGAGGACTGGGCGCCCGCCTGCGACGCCGGGGCGCTCTCGCCCACGGCCACCGACGGCCTCTTCTCGACCACCGTCACGCTCCCCGGCGGCGACTACGAGCTCAAGGTGCTCGCCGGGACCACCTGGGACGACCCGTCGTGGGGCCGCGCCGGGGCGACCGGTGCCGACGCCGCCAACATCCGCCTGCACACCGCCGGCGAGGCCGAGCTCGAGGTCTTCTTCGACACCGAGACCGGCCGCACGAGCTTCGTGCCCACGGCGGACGTCCCCGAGCCGACCGAGGCCGACGCGCCCGCGCCGGTGCGCCAGCCGGGCGGCGACGAGCAGTTCTACTTCGTCCTCACCGACCGGTTCGCCAACGGCGACACCGCCAACGACACGGGCTACGTGACGGTCGACGGCGTGCCGGCGACCGACCGGCTCGAGCACGGCTTCGACCCGACGGACAAGGGCTTCTACCACGGTGGCGACATCGCCGGGCTGCGCCAGAACCTCGACTACATCGAGGGGCTCGGCACCACCGCGATCTGGCTCACGCCGTCCTTCGAGAACCGCCCTGTCCAGGGCACCGGCGCCGACGCGTCGGCCGGCTACCACGGCTACTGGATCACCGACTTCCTGTCGATCGACCCGCACCTCGGGACCAACGAAGAGCTCGACGGCCTCATCGCGGAGGCGCACGCCCGCGACATCAAGGTCTACTTCGACATCATCACCAACCACACGGCCGACATCATCGACTACGAGGAGGGCGAGTACACCTACCGCCCGACCACGACGGAGCCGTACACGCCCTTCGTGCCGATCGGCCTCGAGGACGTCAAGAACCCCGCCTGGCTCAACGACCCGGCGTTCTACAACAACCGCGGGAACTCCACCTGGGCGGGGGAGTCGGTGATCCTCGGCGACTTCGACGGGCTTGACGACCTCGACACCTCGCAGCAGGCCGTGGTCGACGGCTTCGTCGACATCTACCAGCACTGGGCTGACGCCGGGATCGACGGCTTCCGGATCGACACCGTCAAGCACGTGGACTTCTCGTTCTGGGAGCAGTGGACCACCGCCATCAAGGAGGCCACGGACAACCCCGAGTTCTTCATGTTCGGCGAGGTCTACGACGCCGACCCGACCAAGCTGTCGCCGTACGTGCGCGACACCGACATGGACTCCGTCCTCGACTTCACCTACCAGTCGGCCGCGGCGGCCTTCGCCGACGGCAGCGGCCCTCGCGTCCTCCAGCGGCTCTTCGACGGCGACGCGTACTACACGACGCCGACCAAGAACGCGCACGCCCTGCCGACCTTCCTCGGCAACCACGACATGGGCCGCCTCGGCTACGTCGTCAAGGGGCGCGAGGACGCGCTCCAGCGCTCCGAGCTCGCGCACTCGCTCATGTACCTCACCCGCGGCCAGCCCGTCGTCTACTACGGCGACGAGCAGGGCTTCGTGGGGAGCGTCGGCGACGGCAAGGACAAGAACTCCCGGCAGTCGCTCTTCGACTCGCAGGTCGCCGAGTTCCGGGACCAGGCCCTGCTCGACGGGTCCTCCGGCGCCGGTGACCACTACGGCACCGACGGCGCGCTCTACACGCACATCGCGGGCCTCGCGGCGCTGCGCAGCGCGCACCCCGCGCTGTCCGACGGTGCGCAGGTCGAGCAGCACGTCGCCGCGGGAGCAGGCGTCTACGCCTTCTCCCGCGTCGACACCGCGGCCGACGCCCCGGCCGAGTACCTCGTGGCCGTCAACAACGCGACGACGGAGTCGACGGTCGAGCTGACCGCCCTCACCCCGGACGCGACCTTCGCGCCGCTCTACGGCACCGACGCCACCGCGACCTCCGGGGCCGACGGCACCGTCGCGGTGACCGTCCCGGCCCTCGGCGCCGTCGTCCTGCAGGCGCAGTCGCCGCTGACCGCCGACGCAGACCCCGTGGCACCGACCTTCAGCACCCCGGTGCTCGGCCAGGGCCTCGAGGGGCTCCAGGAGATCGCGGTCGACCTCGGCACCGAGCGCTACGCGGAGACGACCATCTCCTCCCGCGTGGTCGGGGCCTCGGAGTGGGAGCTGCTCGGCACGATCGACGACGGTGCCCCGCGCCTGTTCCAGGACGTCGCCGACGTCCCGCCCGGCACGGTGATGGAGTACCGCGCCGTCGTGCGCGACGCCGACGACCGTCTCACGCAGACCGTCGTGTCGGCGAGCGTCGGTGACGACCACGGCACCGGTGCACCGCTGCCCACCGACGGCCCGCCGCCGCTCCGCGACGTCACCGTCTCGGTGGCCGGGACCATGAACCCGGCGATGGGCTGCTCGGCCGCCTGGATGCCCGCCTGCGACGACGCGGTGCTCTCCGAGCGTGCCGGGTCGGTCTTCTCCGGGACCTGGACGCTCCCCGCCGGGGACTACGAGTACAAGGTCGCCATCGACCAGGCCTGGACCGAGAGCTACGGGCGGGACGGTGAGAACGTCACGTTCACCCTCCCGGCCGAGCAGGAGGTCACCTTCGTCTACGACGACCTCACCCACCGGGTGGCGCACTTCTTCGAGGGCAGCCCCGACGGGCGCCTCGCCGTCGCCGCCGGGAGCTTCCAGACGCACCTCGGCTGCGCGGGCGACTGGGACCCCACCTGCCTCGGCTCGTGGATGGCGCCGGACGGTGACGACACCTACACGCTGACCACCAACCGCATCCCGGCCGGGCTCTACGAGACCAAGACGGCCTTCGGTCGCGGCTGGGACGGTGCTCTGCCGGCGCAGAACCTCGGTTTCGAGGTTCCCGTCGACTGGGCCACGATGGTCTTCACGCTCGACGCGACGACGGGAGAGATGACGGTGGCTGCTGACCAGAGCGTCCCCGGGGACGGCGACCGCGCGTTCTGGCTCGACGCCAGGACCCTCGCGCTCCCGGCCGCGGCCGTGCCGGACGGTGGGGACCCCGCCGCCCGCACCTGGACGCTGCACGGCGCGCCGACCGGCGGGATCACCGTGGCCGACGGCGTCGTCACGACGCCGGGAGGCTCCGACCTCCCGCTCACGCTCCTCCCGGACGGTGTCCCCGAGGACCTCCAGGCCCGGCACCCGCTGGTGGACGGCTACCTGGCCGTCTCCCTCGACGAGGCCGTGACCGACGAGCAGGTCGCCGAGCTGCTCACCGGGGAGCTGCGTCTCACGCAGTCCGGACCCACGGGTCTCGAGTACTCGACCGGCGTGCAGGTCGCCGGGGTCGTCGACGACCTCTTCACCGTCGCCTCGGACGTCACGCTCGGGGCCACGTGGGACGGCGACGTGCCCACCCTCGCGCTGTGGGCCCCGACCGCGAGGTCGGTGACCACCCGCGTGTGGCTCGACGGCGACGGGGTCGCCGCGGGCAACCCGACCGACGTCCCGGCCGAGCGTCAGGCCGACGGCACCTGGGTCACCCAGGGTGCAGCCGGCTGGAAGGACGCGGCCTACGTCTACGACGTCGAGGTGTACGTGCACTCGACGGGCGCCGTCGAGCACAACGTCGTCACCGACCCCGCGTCGGTGGCGCTCACGCTCAACTCCGAGCAGTCCGTGCTGGTCGACCTCAGCGACCCGGCGTACATGCCGAGCGTGTGGGCCGACACCCCGGCGCCGGTCGTCGAGCGCGACGTCGACCGCAGCATCTACGAGCTGCACGTCCGTGACTTCTCGATCAGCGACGAGTCCGTCCCGGAGGCGGAGCGTGGCACCTACATGGCGTTCACGCGAGAGTCGGACGGCATGAAGCACCTGCGGACCCTCGCGGCCGCAGGCCTCAACACCGTGCACCTGCTGCCCACCTTCGACATCGCCACGATCGAGGAGGACCGCGCGCTGCAGGACACCACCGATGACCTCAGCGGGTTCGCGCCCGACTCGACCGAGCAGCAGGCCGCCGTGGCCGCCGTCGCAGACACAGACGCCTTCAACTGGGGCTACGACCCGCTGCACTTCACCGCCCCGGAGGGCTCCTACGCGACCGAGGGCAACCAGGACGGCGGCGCCCGCGTCGCCGAGTTCCGCTCGATGGTCGGCGGCCTGCACGCGAGCGACCTGCAGGTGGTCCTCGACCAGGTGTTCAACCACACCGCGGCCAGCGGGCAGTCGGCGAATTCCGTGCTCGACCGTGTGGTCCCCGGCTACTACCAGCGGCTCTCCGCGACAGGCGAGGTCGAGACCTCGACGTGCTGCGAGAACGTCGCCACGGAGAACGCCATGGCCGAGCGCCTCATGGTCGACTCGGTCGTCACCTGGGCCCGCGACTACAAGGTCGACGGCTTCCGCTTCGACCTCATGGGCCACCACTCCCGCGACACCATGCTGGCCGTGCGGGCCGGGCTCGACGCCCTGACGCTCGAGAAGGACGGTGTCGACGGGTCCGCGGTGTACCTCTACGGAGAGGGCTGGAACTTCGGGGAGGTCGCCGACAACGCGCTCTTCGAGCAGGCCACCCAGGGACAGCTCGGCGGCACCGGCATCGGGACCTTCTCCGACCGCCTGCGCGACGCCGTCCACGGCGGCAGCCCCGTCTCGGGGGAGAGCATCTTCCAGCAGGGCTTCGGCACCGGGCTCGGCACCGACCCGAACGGCCGACCGACCAGCACGGCCGACCCGTCGGTCGTCAACGACGGCTCGGCCGAGGAGTACGCGAGCCTCGCGCACAGCGCCGACCTCGTCCGCCTCGGCCTCGCCGGCAACCTGCGCGACCTCACCTTCGAGACGTCCACGGGCACCGTCCAGCGCGGTGACGAGATCGACTACAACGGCCAGCCGGCCGGGTACGCCGACTCGCCCGAGGAGGTCGTCACCTACGTCGACGCGCACGACAACGAGACGCTCTTCGACATCCTCACCCTCAAGCTGCCCGTCGAGACCTCGATGGCCGACCGGGTGCGGATGAACACGCTGTCCCTCGCGACGGCGACCCTCTCGCAGACACCGTCGTTCTGGCACGCCGGGACCGACCTGCTGCGCAGCAAGTCGCTCGACCGGGACAGCTACAACTCGGGTGACCACTTCAACCGGGTGGACTGGACGGGCCAGGAGAGCACCTTCGGCTCGGGCCTGCCGCCCGAGGAGAAGAACGGCGACAAGTGGGACTACATGCGCCCGCTGCTCGCCGACCCGGCGCTCAAGCCCGGACCGGACGACATGGCCGCGGCGCACGCCGCCGCGACCGAGCTGCTGGCGCTGCGGTACTCGACGCCGCTGTTCCGCCTCGGCGAGGCCAGCCTCATCACCGAGAAGGTCACCTTCCCCGGGTCGGGAGCCGACGCGACCCCCGGCGTGATCGTCATGCACGTCGACGACACCGTGGGCGAGGACGTCGACCCCGCGCTCGACGGGATGCTCGTCGTCTTCAACGCGAGCCCGGACGCCGTCACCGAGACGCTCGACGGACTCGTCGGACGTGACCTCGCGCTCTCGACCGTCCAGGCCGAGGGAGCCGACGCCGTGGTCCGCGAGACCGCGTGGGACGCGGCCTCCGGGCAGGTCACCGTGCCGGCGCGCACGGTCGCGGTCCTCACCGAGGCGCAGGTCGGCGGCCCGACCGAGCCCACGGAGCCTCCGACGGAGGAGCCGACGGTGCCGCCCACGGAGGAGCCGACGGTGTCGCCGACGGACGAGCCGACGGAGCAGCCGACCGACGGTGCGGGTGACGCCGTCGTCACGCTCTCGGCCGGGACCGTCCGGGCAGGGGAGAACCTCACCGTCGACGCCTCCGGCTTCGCGCCGGGGGAGACCGTCCAGGTGTGGCTCAACTCCGAGCCGCAGCTGCTCGTCGCCCGGGCAGCCGGTGACGACGGTGCGCTCTCGGTCCAGGTGACCGTGCCGCTGAGCACGGCGCCCGGTGACCACACGGTGCGAGCCGTCGGGCTCGCGTCGGGGATCGACGGGTCCGCGGCGCTCACCGTGCTCGCGGCTGACGGCAGCGGTGCTGACGGTGACGGCGCGTCTGGTCCCGTGGGCCAGCTGAGCCTCACGGGAGCCGCGCCGCTCCTGGCCGCGGCCCTGGCGCTGCTGCTGCTGGCGGCGGGGGTGGCCACGGTCGTCGCGCGTCGCCGCCGGGACGGCGTCGGCTAGCAGCGACCAGACGCACAGAGGGCCGGACAGGTATCTGTCCGGCCCTCTGTCGTCCCACCGCGGGGCTGCTGGTCAGCGCTCCTCAGCCTCAGCGGCTCAGCGGAAGATGACCGTCCGGTGCCCGTTGAGCAGGACGCGGTGCTCGGCGTGCCAGCGGACGGCGCGGGCCAGGACCCGGCGCTCGACGTCCTGGCCGAGGGCCACGAGGTCCTCGACCTTGCGGGTGTGGTCCACACGCTCGACGTCCTGCTCGATGATCGGGCCCTCGTCGAGGTCGCCGGTGACGAAGTGCGACGTCGCGCCGATGAGCTTCACGCCGCGGTCGTGCGCCTGGTGGTACGGCTTGGCGCCCTTGAAGCTCGGCAGGAACGAGTGGTGGATGTTGATGACCTGGCCCTCGAGGTCGCGGCACAGGTCGTCCGACAGGATCTGCATGTAGCGGGCGAGCACCACGAGCTCCACGTCGAGCTCCCGGACCAGCGCGAGCAGGCGGGCCTCCGCCTCGGCCTTCGTGTCCTTGGTGACGGGGATGTGGTGGAACTCCTTGCCGTAGAACTCCGTGAGCGGCTCGAGGTCGCGGTGGTTGCCCACCACGCCGACGATGTCGATCGGCAGGTTCTCTGAGCGCTGGCGGAACAGCAGGTCGTTGAGGCAGTGCGCCGCCGTGCTCACCAGCACGAGCGTACGGACCGGGCGGCCGACCACGTCGAGGCGCCATGTCATGGAGAAGGTCTCGGCCAAGGCGCCGATCGCGGCGTCGAGCTCCTCGCGCGAGGCGGTCGACTCGACCTGCACCCGCATGAAGAACAGCTGGGTCTCCGGGTCGCCGAACTGCTGCGACTCCGTGATGTTCCCCCCGTGCTCCGCGAGGGCACCCGCGACGGCGTGCACGATGCCGGCACGGTCGGGGCAGGAGAGCGTGAGCACCCAGTGCTCGGGTGTCGCGGGCTCAGGGGTCCCGGGCGCGGGCGTCCCGGGGAGGGCGGCGGAGTCGGTCGTGGTCACCGGGCCAGAGTAGTCGTGCGCCCCGGAGCCGTGGCACGGCGTCCGCCGGTCGGCCGCCCAGACCCTCGACGCCAGGGGCCCGCGTCCCTACGATGAGGAGATGGGTCGACTCGTGTACTCGATGTTCACCTCGCTCGACGGCTACGCGTCGGACACCTCAGGCAGCAGCGACTGGGGCGGCGCCGGAGACCCCGAGCTGCACGACTTCGCCGCCGAGCAGTCGCGCGGCTTCGGCACCTACCTCTACGGCCGTCGCATGTACGAGACGATGACCTTCTGGGAGACCGCGCTCGACGTCCCCGATCACCCCGACTTCGTCCGCCGGTTCGCCACCGTGTGGCAGGCCGCGACCAAGGTCGTCTACTCCACCACGCTCGACGAGACCACCACGGCACGCACCACCCTCGAGCGGACCTTCGACCCGGTGGCCGTCCGCGCCTGGGTGGACACGCTCGACCACGACGTCACCATCGACGGCCCCACCCTCGCGGCCCACGCGCTGCGCGCCGGGATCGTCGACGAGGTCCACCCCTACGTGTCGCCCGTGTCCGTCGGCGGCGGCCTGCCGTTCTGGCCTGAGGGCCTGCGCCTGGACCTCGACCTGCTCGACGAGCACCGCTTCCGCGGCGGTGCGCTCTGGCTCCGATACGCCGTCAGGCGCTGACAGGTCGCTGTCGGGTGCTGACGACGACGGCCACCCGCTCTCAGCGGGACAGGGCCTCGTCGACGACGCGCGCCGTCCGGTCGGGGGCCTCGAGCTGCATGTCGTGGTGGACGCCGGGCAGCCGGACGACCTCCCAGCCGACCGTGGTCAGCCGGTCCGCGAGGTCGTCGGGGAGCACGGCCGCCGAGTCGTCGGAGAGCACGACGGTCGACGGGACCTCCGGGGCGCTCGCCGCGACCGGGTGGAACGCCACGTCGCGGAACACACCCACCGCCATCGTGCGGTCGAAGGCTGCGTGCGCGCTGTCCAGCGACGCCCGCACCTCGGGCGGGTAGGCCGCCCGGGCCTTCCCGGACCTGCGGGCCTGGAGCAGCTGGGCGAGCCCGAGCGACACCGTCGGCGCGGCCCAGAAGAGCCGACCGCCGATGCCCGACGTCGGGAGCGACAGGTGGAAACCCGGGTCGAGGTAGACCACGCGGGCCGGTGCGAGACGCCCGACCGCCCGCACGAGGACCGAGCCGCCGAGGGAGTGACCGACCACCCCGTCGAGCCCCGTCGGGAGGGACTCCACCACGTCGTCGGCCAGCTCGTCGAGCCCGTAGGACGCGGCGCGCGGGCTCGACCCGTGGCCCCGGAGGTCGAGCACCGTCACCGTGTACCGGCCCGTCGCCAGCAGCAGGTCGGCGAACGGTGACCACGTGGCGCCGTCCGCCCCGAGGCCGTGCACCAGCCCGACGTGGAGCGGTCCGGAGCCTGTGGTGCGTGTGGTCAGTCGCATCAGGCCAGTCTGGCGGAGCGGGCTGGGGTGCGCACGAGGGACAGGCAGCGCTCGCGGGAGGTGCGGCTCGGCCTGCCCCTCAGACCAGCACCGCGTCTCAGACCAGCACCTCGCCGTCGCGGACGACCACGCGTCCGCCGGACAGCACGAGCTCGCGGCGCGGGGCGCGCACCACGGCGTCGGGGACGTTCTCCGCGTCGACCAGCACGACGTCCGCCGGGGCGCCGACCACGAGGTCGTGGACCTCGCGCCCGACGAAGGACGCGGCGCCGCTCGTCGCGAGCCTCGCCGCGCCCACGAGCTCCTCGTCGTACCGCAGCCGCGCGAGCTGGGCGAGACGCGTGGTGAGCGCCAGCAGGTCACCCGTGCCGTAGGGGCTCCACAGGTCGCGGATGCCGTCGGTGCCCAGGCCGACCGCGACGCCGTGCTCGGCGAGGAGCGCGAGGGGGAGCGGGGCCGCGCCGATCGGCGCCACGGTGGTCATGGTCACCCCGGCCTCGCCCATCGCGGCGACCAGGTCCCGCTGCTGGGACGGGGCGAGCTCGCCCACCGCGAAGCCGTGCGCGACGTTGACCTTGCCCTGGAGGCCGGTGCGGAGGGTCCGCTCGACGATCAGCTCGATCTGGAAGGCGCCGAGCGCACCGCCGTCGTGCAGGTGCAGGTCGACGCCGACGCCGTGGCGCCCGGCGACGTCGAAGAGCGCGTCGAGCTGGCCCACCGGGTCCCGGTCGATCGAGGCCGGGTCGAGACCGCCGATGTGCTCGGCGCCGGCGGCGGCCGCCTGGTCGAGCAGGTCGATCACGCCGGGGCGACGCAGCACGCCGTCCTGCGGGAAGGCGACGATCTCGGCGCTCACCGCGCCGTCCAGCTCGGCCAGGGCTTCGCGGACGACGTCGATGCCGCGGGTGCCGATCCCCAGGTCGACGTCCACGTGCGTGCGGATCGCGGTGGTCCCGTGGCGCAGCAGCTCGCGTAGCACGTGCAGGGTCACGTCGGTCCCGGGGATGCCGAGCTCGTCGCGGTGCGCCCGCTCGTGGGCGATCCGACCCTGGGTGGTCGCCTCGCCGCCGTAGCTGACCCACGGCTTCCCCCACCAGCTCTTGTCGACGTGCGCGTGCGCGTTGACCAGGCCCGGGAGCGCGAGGAGGCCGCGGCCGTCGACGACGGTGCTGACGGCGCCGTCGGCGGAGGGAGGCGTCGCACCGTCCCCGTGCCGCGCCGTGGTCGAGCGCGGCTCGACGGCGGTGATGGTGCCGTCGGTGATCACGAGGTCGACGGCGCTGCCGCCCCACGGGCGGACGTCCTGCAGGACGGTCGTGGTGGTGCTCGGGGTGCTGGTCATGTGAGGTCCTCTCTCCGGGGCTCGTGGGAACCCACCTCAAACGGTATACCATTTGGTGGGCGTCCATGCTGCCAGCTCGTGGCGCAGCCTCACCTGGGAGGATGACCCGGTGAGCACCACCCCTGACACCCCGGCCCCGATCGCCGAGCCCGAGCGCGTGACCCGGCTCCTGCGCGACCAGATCGTCGACGGGGACCGCCCACCGGGCAGCCGCCTCGTCGAGCGTGAGCTCGCGGCCGCGCTCGGTGTGAGTCGCGTCCCCGTGCGCGAGGCCCTCCAGACCCTCGCCGCCGAGGGGCTGGTCACCCAGCGACCGCGCAGCTGGGCCGTCGTGCGGACCTTCACCGACGACGACCTGCTCGACCTCGTCGAGGTCCGCTCCGCCATCGAGGTGCTCACCGTGCGGCTGGCCGCCGAGCGGCGTACGCCCGAGCAGCTCCGCGACCTCTCCGCGGCGCTCGCGCGGGAGACCTCTGCCGCGTCGTCCGGTGACGCGACCGAGGCGCGCCGTGCCGCGGCAGACTTCCACGAGGTGGTCTCGACGATGGCGGGCAACACCGTCCTCGACGAGATCTCGGCGCTCACCGCCAGCCGGATGCGCTGGATGCTCGGCCAGCACGACGACCTCGGGGCCATGGCGGCCGAGCACGCGGCGCTGCTCGACGCGGTCCGCGACGGCGACGTGGAGCGCGCCGACTGCCTGGCCCAGGAGCACCTGCGGACGAGCCTGGCCTCCGCCCGCGCGCGGCGGGCGCAGGCCGCGGGCTGACCGGGCGGTTGCGTCCGCGCAGGGCGCGAGGCCGCGAGGTGAACACCTGGTGGATGGGCCGGTCAGGAGCCCAGAAGTCTGAGACGATGGACACATGAGCGACCTAGACATCACGATCTCACTGGTGACCGACGAGCACGCGGGCGAGCTGCTCACCCTGCGCCGTGCCGCGTTCGTCACGGAGGCCCAGGTCTACGGCGACCCCAACATCCCGCCGCTGACGCAGACCCTCAGCGAGCTGCGCGCCGACCTCGTCGCCGACGGCGTCGTGACGCTCGGTGCCTGGTCCGGCCACCGTCTCGTCGGGTCCGTGCGCGTCGAGATCGAGGACGACAAGGCGACCCTCGGGCGCCTCGCCGTCGCCCCCGACCTGCAGGGCAAGGGCATCGGCACGCAGATGATGTTCGCCGTGCTGCCGCACCTGCCCGAGGAGACCACCGAGATCTGGGTCTTCACCGGCAAGGACTCGAAGCAGAACCTCGCGATGTACCAGAAGGCCGGCTACGAGCACCAGCACGACCAGGTGGCCGGAGACCTCACCTACGCCTACCTGCGCCGCATCCTCGGCGAGATGGACGACTCCGACGTCCAGACCGACGCGGAGCCGACGCACTCCGCCTGAGCGGAGCGACGGACCCAGCAGACAGCACGCAGCCCGCGTGCCCGACCACGACCGGTCGGGCACGCGGGCTGCGTCGTCTGCTGTTCCTGCGCCTCAGCGGCGGTTCGAGAAGTCCACGGCGCCGGTGATCGCCGCGATGATGTCCTCGTAGCTCACGGTGCGCGCGGCGAAGCTGCCGTTGTTGCGGCCGTGCCGCAGCACCTCGATACGGTCGGCGACGGCCCGGACGTCTCCCATGTTGTGGCTGATGAGCACCACGCCGTGCCCGAGGTCGCGGAGGCGCTCGATGAGCGTGAGCACCTCGGCCGTCGACGAGACGGAGAGCGACGCCGTCGGCTCGTCGAGGACGACGATGCGCGGGTGCCCCAGCAGTGTCCGGGCGATCGCCACGGCCTGTCGCTGGCCGCCGGACAGGTCGGCGACCAGGGTGCGGACCGACGGCACCCGGATGGTGAGGTCGCGCAACACCTGCCGTGCGACCTCTTCCATCTCGGACTCGAGCAGCATGCTTCCCCGCCGCAGCTCGCGGCCGAGGTAGAGGTTCGAGACGATGTCGAGGTTCTCGACCAGGGCCAGCTCCTGGAACACCGTCGTGATCCCCAGCGCGTGGGCGCTCGTCGGCGACGGGATCGTGACCGGCACCCCGTCAGACTCGATGATGCCCGCGTCAGGGGTGATCACACCGGCGATCACCTTGGCGATGGTCGACTTGCCGGCCGCGTTGTCGCCGACCAGGGCCACGACCTCGCCCGGGTAGATGTCGAGGTCGATGCTGGAGAGCGCCTTGACGGCGCCGAAGGACTTGTCGATCCCACGGAGGCTCAGCGCGGGGATCGGGCGGGCTGTCGTCACGTCGTGTCCCTCTCTGGGGCGGGCGCTGGCAGGGTCGCGCTGGCGGTTCGGTCGGTTCTCTCGGGACTGCTCGGGTCGTCGGGTGGTGCGGAGATGGTCTCGTAGTCGCTCGCCACGTCGGTGGCCCGGAGCGCAAGCAGGAGGGCGCCGGTCACCTCAGCCTGCTCCCCGAGCTCGCCGGGCACCACCTCGAGGGGAGCCACCGTGTTCGGGGCGACGTGCCGCAGCACCGCCTGGCGCAGAGGCTCGACGATCACCTCACCCGCTGCGGCGAGCTCGCCACCCACCACCACGAGCTGCGGGTTGAGCGTGCCGGCGAGCGTCGCGACGACCCCGCCGATACGTTCCCCGGCGTCGGCGAGGACCCGTCGGCAGCCGAGGTCTCCGGCGAGGGCTCGAGAGACGAGGTCGCGCAGGGTGAGGTCACCGTGGGAACCGCGGAGCAGGTCGAGCAGCGCGGTCGACGAGACGACGGTGTCGAGGCAGCCACGGTTCCCGCACCGGCAGATGTCGCCGCGCGGGTCGACCTGGACGTGGCCGATCTCCCCGGCGGTCCCGGCGAACCCGCGGTGCAGGTGCCCACCGAGCATGATGCCAGCCCCGGTGGAGTACGACATCCTGACGAAGACGACGTCCTGGTACCCGCGTCCTGCGCCGAGCTCGTGCTCGGCGAGGGCCGCGGCGTTCGCGTCGTTGTCGACGACGACGGGCCGGGCCAGGCGCTCGGAGAGCACCTGGCCGAGCTGCTGCCCGTCCCAGCCGCGCATGATGCCGTGGACGGAGATCTCCCCGGTCGAGACGTCGACGGGGGCGGGGACGGTCAGGCCGATGGTGAGCAGCTCGTCGATCGGTGCGCCGACGCGCTCGAGCAGCTCGACCACCAGCAGCGCAGCCCGGTCGAGGCCCGTGTCGGAGCGGTGGTCGACCGGGAGCGGCATGGTCTGCTCGGCGACGACGGTCCGGCCGAAGTCACCCAGGGCGACCTTGAGGTGGCGGTGACCGAACTGCACACCTGCCACCAGCCCGACACGTCGTGCGAGGGTGACCATCTGCGCGCGTCGGCCGCTGCGGGTCGTGCTCTGCGTGTCGACGATCCCGCCGCCGAGCAGCTCTTTGACGATCGTCGAGATCGTGGCGGGGGAGAGGCCTGTGGCTGCGACGAGCTCGACCTGGGTGAGCCCGCCGAACTTCTTGATGGTGTCGACGATGAGGGCCCTGTTGGCTTCGCGCAGCGAAGACTGGGAGCCGCTGATCGCCACTCTGCCTCTCACGCGCGTCAGCCTACCTTCGTCGTGCGGGGTCTCCGCGGGACGCCCACCCCTCGGAGGTGGTGGGCAGATGCCACCGCGGCCCGGTGCTGGCGGCGGGTGCCGCCAGCACCGGGCCGGATGGTCGTCATGCGTGCGAAGGTCAGCGCGCCGCGCCGGCCCGTCGCTTGTTGAAGATGTCGAAGGCGACGGCGAGCAGGAGCACGAGCCCCTTGACCATCTGCTGCACCGACTGGTCGATCCCCATGATGGACATGCCGTTCGTCATGACGGCCATGATGAGCGCACCGATCATGGCGCCGGTCACGCGTCCGACACCGCCGGTCGTCGACGCGCCACCGATGAAGGCCGCGGCGATCGCGTCGAGCTCGAACATGTTGCCGGCCGAGGGCTGCGCGCCGTTGGAGCGCGAGGAGTACACGACACCGGCGATCGCCGACAGGAAGCCCATGTTGACGAAGATCCAGAAGTTGACCTGCTTGACCTTGACGCCCGAGAGCTGTGCGGCCGACAGGTTGCCACCGATCGCGTAGACGTGGCGGCCGAAGACCGTCTTCGTCGTGATGATCGTGTACGCGATGATGAGCACGCCGAGGATGATGAGCACGATCGGCAGGCCGCGGCTCTTCGAGAGCTGGTAGGCGAAGGCCATGACGACCGCGGCCACGAGGACCAGCTTGGTGATGAACAGCGGCATCGCCTCGACGGTCTGCTTGTACCGGATGCGGCCCTGGCGGGTACGGAACTGGCTGACTGCGAATCCGACGAGGGCGATCCCGGCGATGACGAGGGTGAACACGTCGAACCCGTTGCCGCCGAGGAACCCGTTGAGGAACCCGTTCGCGACCTTCTGGTACTCCGACGGGAACGGCGAGAGCGAGATGTTGTCGAGCACCTGGAGCGTCATGCCGCGGAAGAGGAGCATGCCGGCCAGGGTGACGATGAAGGCCGGGATCCCGACGTACGCGACCCAGAAGCCCTGCCACACGCCGACCAGGAGACCGACGGCGAGGGCGGCGAGGATGCCGACCCACCAGGGCTGGCCGTGCTTGATGACCACGATCGCCGAGGTCGCACCGGTCAGCGCGACCACGGAGCCGACCGACAGGTCGATGTGGCCGCCGATGATGACGATCACCATGCCGATGGCGAGGATGAGGATGTACGAGTACTGCAGGATGATGTTCGTGAGGTTGCCCGGGCTGAGCAGCATCCCGTCGGTGAGGACCGTGAAGAGCCCGACGATGGCGACGAACGCGATGTAGATCCCGCTCGTGCGGAGATTCTTGGTGAAGATCTCCTTGAGTCCTGCGACGGCGGTCATCGAACCGGCTCCTTCTCCTGTGTCATGAGCTCCATGAGGCTTTCCTGGGTGGCGCCGGACCGGTCGACCTGACCGGTGATCCGTCCGAACGCGAGGGTGTAGATCCGGTCGCAGATCCCGAGGACCTCGGGCAGCTCGGACGAGATGAGGATGACGGCCTTGCCGGCGTCGGCCAGCGCGTTGATGATCGTGTAGATCTCGTACTTCGCGCCGACGTCGATACCACGGGTGGGCTCGTCGAGGATGAGCACCTCAGGTGCGGTGTAGATCCACTTGCTGAGGACGACCTTCTGCTGGTTCCCGCCGGACAGCTTGCCCGTGTGGGTCATGACGGTCGAGGTCTTGATGTTCATGCTCTTGCGGTAGCCCTCGGCGACCTGGATCTCCTCGTTGCCGTTGACCCACCCGGCCTTCGAGATCTTGCCGAGGCTGGCTGCCGAGATGTTCGTGCGGACGTCCTCGATGAGGTTGAGCCCGTACTTCTTGCGGTCCTCGGTGGCGTAGGCGAGGCCGTGCGAGATCGCCTCGCTCACTGTCTTGGTGCTGATCTCCTTGCCGTGCAAGAAGACCTTGCCGGTCGCCTTGCTGCCGTAGGAGCGTCCGAAGATGCTCATGGCGAGCTCGGTGCGTCCTGCACCCATGAGCCCCGCGATGCCGACGATCTCGCCGGCGCGGACCGTGAGGTTCGCCTTGTCGACGACGACACGGCCGGGCTCGGTCGGGTGGTAGACCGTCCAGTCCTCGACGCGCAGGACCTCGTCGCCGATGGTCGGCTCGTGGTCGGGGTACCGGTTCTCGAGGTCGCGGCCGACCATCCCGCGGATGATGCGGTCCTGCGTGACCTCGCCGCTGCGCATGTCGAGCTTCTCGATCGTCTGGCCGTCACGGATGATCGTCGTCGAGTCGGCGATGCTCGCGATCTCGTTGAGCTTGTGCGAGATCATGATCGACGTGATGCCGCGCTCCTTGAGCTTGCGCAGCAGACCGAGCAGGTGCTCGGAGTCGGAGTCGTTGAGGGCGGCGGTCGGCTCGTCGAGGATGAGCAGGCGGACCTTCTTGGAGAGCGCCTTGGCGATCTCGACCAGCTGCTGCTTGCCCACGCCGAGCGCACCGACCGGGGTGACGGGGAGCTCGTCGAGCCCCACCTCCTTCAGGAGGTCGAGTGCGTCCGCGTTCGTCTGGTTCCAGTCGATGAGGCCGCCGCGCTGGCGCTCGTTGCCGAGGAAGATGTTCTCCGCGACGGAGAGGTACGGGACCAGCGCGAGCTCCTGGTGGATGATGACGATGCCCTTGTCCTCGGAGTCGTTGATCGAGCCGAAGCGCACCTCCTCACCGTCGAACATGATCTCGCCGGTGTAGCTGCCGTGCGGGTAGACCCCGGAGAGCACCTTCATGAGGGTGGACTTGCCGGCGCCGTTCTCGCCGCAGATGGCGTGGATCTCGCCGCTGGTGACCTCGAGGGTGACGTCCTGGAGCGCCTTGACGCCAGGAAAGGTCTTGGTGATGGAGCGCATCTCCAGAATCGGGCTAGACATCCGTCCTCAGCCGTCCTTCCGTGGTGGAGCGTGGATGGGGGGTGCTCGGCCGGCGCGGCGTGCCGCGCCGGCCGAGCGGTGAGGGTGTGTCAGGCCTGGCCGGACTCGACCTGCTCGGCCGTCCAGTAGCCGGAGTCCACGAGGAGCTCGGTGATGTTGTCCATGTAGACGATGTCCGACTCGAGGAGGAAGGACGGGACGACCTTCACGCCGTTGTCGTACGACTCGGTGTCGTTCGCCTCGGGCTCCTCGCCGGAGAGGATGGAACCGGCGGAGACCACGGCCTGGTCGGCGAGCTTGCGCGTGTCCTTGAAGATCGACGCGAACTGGGTGCCGTCCGCGATGAGCTTGATGGAGGCGATCTCGGCGTCCTGACCGGTGACGACGGGGAGACCGTCGGCGATGGTGGTGCCGTAGCCGGCGTTCTGCAGGGCGGTGATGATGCCTCGCGAAATGCCGTCGAAGGGCGAGAGCACGCCGTCGAGCTGCTCGGAGCCGCCGCCGTAGGTCGACGTGAGGATGTCCTCCATGCGCTTCTGCGCGGTCTCCTGCGACCAGCGGAGCGTCGCGGCCTGCTCGATCGTGTTCTGGCCGGACTTGATGACGATCGTGCCGTCCTCGATGTACGGCTGGAGGGTGTCCATCGCGCCCTTGAAGAAGAAGTGCGCGTTGTTGTCGTCGAGCGACCCGGCGAACACCTCGATGTTGAAGGGCCCGGTGGCGTCGCCCTCGGAGCCGTCTTCGTTGAGGATGCCGAGCCCGACGAGGAGCGAGGTCGCCTGCTGGACGCCCACGTTCTCGTTGTCGAAGGTGACGTAGAAGTCGACGTTCTCGCTGTCGCGGATCAGGCGGTCGTACGCGATGACAGGGATGTCCTTGTCGGCCGCGGCCTGAAGCTGGTTGGTGAGCGCCGTGCCGTCGATCGACGCGACGATGAGGAGGTCGACGTCCTTGTTGATCATCTGGTCGATCTGCTGCTGCTGGGTGGGGATGTCGTCGTTCCCGTACTGGAGGTCGACGTCGTAGCCGGCCTCCTCGAGGCCGGCCTTGACCGCGTTGCCGTCGGCGATCCAGCGCTCGGAGGTCTGGGTCGGCATCGCGACGCCGACGAGCTGACCGTCGCCGCTGCCGCCTGCGGCCTCTGCGCCGTCGCTCGAGCTGCTGCCCGCTCCGTCGCCGCTGCACGCGGCGAGGCCGAGGGCCAGGACCGCGCCCATCGCCGCAAACTTGATTCCACGCATGGTGAGTGCTCCTCGTCGTCCTTGAGAGGTGGTCGGCCCCGTCGTCGGGGCCGCTGTCGTGCTGGTGGCCCGGACATCCCTGTCCGTGCGATGAGACCACTCTATGACTTCGAGTCCCGAAGTCAAGGAGGAGAAGGTTGCGGAAAGGGCTCGCCGCGATCACGATTTGGTCACGGCAAATCAGTGGAAATCAGCCAAGTCTCGCGTCCCGACGCTCGAATCGGGGAGCGGGTGATTTTGGGACGTGAAGACAAGGGGCGCTCGGGTGGCCTCGGTGCCGCACCCGCCGTGTCTCACCACGGAGGATCCTGGCCTCCGTCTCCTGGCGTGGGCGAGCGGCCGTGCGTTAGGCTCGACCCGTCGCGACTGGCGTCCGTGCCCGCCCCGCCCGAGAGCTCCCAGGAGTCTCCCGGCAGGTGCTCAGCACGGGATGGTGGACCACCACCGGGGAGCGACGAGCACCACTCGACTTCGGGTCGTCCGCCTGGGCCCCGGTCACCCGTACACGGTGCGTGTGCGCGTGCCCGGACGACTGCCCCGGGCCGTGCTCACGCAGCAGGTACGCCCGCCGGTCCCGCACGGGGCAGGCCGACCGACCCCCGCTGCAAGGAGAGAACATGACCGCTCTGAACGAGAACACCGTCATGAACCAGGGCATCGCCCAGGTCGACCCCGAGATCGCCGCCGTCCTCGACGGGGAGCTCGCGCGTCAGCGCGACACCCTCGAGATGATCGCCTCCGAGAACTTCGTGCCGCGCGCCGTGCTCGAGGCCCAGGGCTCGGTCCTCACCAACAAGTACGCCGAGGGCTACCCCGGCAAGCGCTACTACGGTGGCTGCGAGCAGGTCGACATCGCCGAGACCCTTGCCATCCAGCGGGTCAAGGCCCTCTACGGCGCCGAGCACGCGAACGTCCAGCCGCACTCCGGCGCGACGGCCAACGCCGCTGTGCTGCACGCGCTCATCTCCAAGGGCGACAAGATCCTCGGCCTCGAGCTCGCGCACGGCGGGCACCTCACGCACGGCATGAAGATCAACTTCTCCGGGCGCCTCTACGAGGTCGCCGCGTACGGCGTCGACCCCGAGACCCACCTCGTCGACATGGACAAGGTCCGCGAGACCGCCCTCGCCGAGCGCCCCGACGTCATCATCGGCGGCTGGTCCGCGTACCCGCGCCACCTCGACTTCGCGGCCTTCCGCTCGATCGCCGACGAGGTCGGCGCCAAGCTCTGGGTCGACATGGCGCACTTCGCCGGCCTCGTCGCCGCGGACCTGCACCCCAACCCCGTCCAGCACGCCGACGTCGTCTCGTCGACCGTGCACAAGACGATCGGCGGACCCCGCTCCGGCTTCATCCTGTCCCGCGAGGAGTACGCCAAGAAGATCGACTCCGCCGTGTTCCCGGGCCAGCAGGGCGGGCCGCTCATGCACGTCGTCGCGGCCAAGGCCGTCGCGTTCAAGATCGCCGCGTCCGAGGAGTTCGCCGAGCGCCAGCACCGCGTGCTGCGCGGCGCCAAGATCATCGCCGACCGCCTCACCGCGGCCGACGTCACCGAGGCCGGCGTCTCGGTGCTCACCGGCGGCACCGACGTGCACCTCGTGCTCGTCGACCTGCGCCACTCGGAGCTCGACGGCCAGCAGGCCGAGGACCTCCTGCACGCCGTCGGCATCACCGTGAACCGCAACGCCGTGCCCTTCGACCCGCGCCCCCCGCGCGTCACCTCCGGCCTGCGCATCGGCACGCCGGCGCTGGCCGCCCGCGGCTTCGGCGACGAGGAGTTCACCGAGGTGGCCGACATCATCGCGACCGCGCTCAAGGGCGGTGCCGCGACCGACGTCGAGTCGCTCAAGGCCCGCGTCGACAAGCTCACCGGCGACTTCCCGCTGTACCCCGGCCTCCAGCAGTACTGAGAGGGAGGACACCCATGACTGCACAGCTCCTGGACGGCAAGGCCGCCGCTGGCCAGATCAAGGCCGAGCTCACCGCACGCGTGACGACCCTGCGCGAGCAGGGCATCACGCCCGGCCTCGGCACGCTGCTCGTCGGCAGCGACCCCGGCTCGCAGTGGTACGTCGCCGGCAAGCACCGCGACTGCGCCGAGGTCGGCATCGAGTCCATCCGCGAGGACCTCCCCGAGGAGGCCACGCAGGACGAGATCGAGGCGGCCGTGCGTCGCCTCAACGACGACCCGCGCTGCACCGGCTACATCGTGCAGCTCCCGCTGCCGAAGGGCATCGACACCAACCGCGTGCTCGAGCTCGTCGACCCCGCCAAGGACGCCGACGGCCTGCACCCGACCAACCTCGGGCGACTGGTGCTGCGCACCAACGAGCCGATCGAGTCCTCGCTGCCCTGCACCCCCGCGGGGATCATCGACCTCATCGAGCGCAACGGCATCTCGCTCGCCGGCAAGCACGTCGTCGTCGTCGGGCGCGGGACCACGGTGGGGCGCTCGATCGGCCTGCTGCTCACGCGGCGCGCCGTCAACGCCACGGTGACGCTCACGCACACCGGCACCACCGACCTGTCCTCGCACCTGCGCGGCGCCGACGTGATCGTCGCCGCCGCAGGGGTGCCGGGCATCGTCACGGCCGAGGACGTCAAGGCCGGGGCCGTCGTCATCGACGTCGGCGTCAGTCGCACCACCGACCCCGAGACGGGCAAGAGCAAGGTCGTCGGCGACGTCGACCCGGCCGTCGCCGAGGTCGCCGCGTGGATCTCCCCGAACCCCGGGGGAGTCGGCCCGATGACCCGCGCGATGCTCCTCGCGAACGTCGTCGACACCGCCGAGCGAGAGCTCGCGGCCCGCTGACCATCGCGCGACGCCGAGCGCCACGTGCGACGAGCCTGAGACACGACGAGACCACCGGTGCGTGCACCGGTGGTCTCGTCGTGTCGGACCGGCGTGCGGTCAGGGCACCAGCACGATCCGGCCGAAGACGGTCCCGCGGTCCATCCGCCGGTGGGCCTCGGCCGCCTGGGCGAGCGGCAAGACGTCGTCGACCACGGCGTGCAGCTCACCACGGGCGGCCGCGTCGAGCTGTGCGGCGCGGACGGGGTCGCGCTGCGACGCCGGGACGGAGTCGAGGCTGAAGGTCGCGACGGACCGCGACTGCTGGAAGGAGGAGAGCAGCCGCGCGCCGAAGTCTGCCGGGGGGAAGCCCGCGACCACCCCGACCAGCACCAGGCGCCCGTGCGGCGCGAGCCGGTCGACGAAGTCAGGCACGGCAGGACCGGCCGCGATGTCGAGGATGACGTCGAAGAGCGCCGGGGCGTCGGACTCCGCCCTGCCGTCCCGGTCGAGCACGTGCGTCGCGCCGAGCGCACGCAGCCGGTCACCCCGCTCCGGTGACGAGGTCGTGACGGCCACGACGGCCGCCCCGGCACGGACGGCGATCTCGACGGCTGCGATGCCGATGCTCCCGGCAGCCCCACGGACCAGGATCGACTCACCCGAGCGGAGGTGGGCGTGGGTCAGCGCGAGCCGGGCGACCGTGCTGGCGCCGCCGACGGTCACGGCGTCGACCGGGGACAACCCGTCAGGCAGCTCCACGACGTCGTCGACGCGCGCGACGGCCTGCTCTGCGTAGCCGCCGCTCGTCCCTGTGAAGGCCCACACCCGGCGACCGACCCACGCCGGGTCGACGCCGGCCCCCACCGACGACACCGTGCCCGCGACCTCGCTGCCGAGGATCATCCCCTCGGAGAACGCCGGGCCGAGAGCCCCTCTCCGGACGACAGCGTCGACGCCGCCGACCCCGATCGCCTCCGTCTGGACCACGAGGTGGTCTGCCGGCGGCACCGGTGGGGGCAGCTCGGCCACCACCATCCCGCTCGGGTCTCCGAACTGCTGGATCGTCACTGCGCGCATGGTTCGCTCCTAGGTCGTCAGTTGGTCGTCGGCTGGTCGCCAGCTGGTCGTGCGCTGGGCTGCTGTACTCTCGGGACGCTAACGGACGCCCCCGTCCACATCGCCGAACTGAGAGAGCAGGAGCGGCAGATGACTCAGAAGCTGCGGTCTGACGCACGCGACAACCGCGACCGCATCGTCACGGCGGCACGCGCGCTCTTCGCCGAGTCGGGTCTCGACGTGGGGATGCGCGAGATCGCCCGCAAGGCCGAGGTGGGTCCCGCGACGCTCTACCGTCGCTTCCCCAGCAGGCAGGACCTCGTCGCCGAGGCCTTCACCGTCGAGATCCGCTCGTGCCGGGAGACCGTCGAGGACGGGTGCGCAGACCCCGACGCGTGGCGCGGGCTGACCTCGGTCGTGACGAGCCTGGTGACGGCCAACGTCCACAACCGGGGGTTCACGGACTCCTTCTTCGCCGCCGACCCGCCGGACCAGACGATCTCGGAGGAGCGGCGGGACCTCCTCCGACAGCTGTCGGGCCTCGCTCGACGAGCCCAGGCGCAGGGTCGCCTGCGCCCGGACTTCGTCGTCGACGACCTCGTCCTCGTCCTGCTCGCCGTCCGCGGCCTGAGCACCCTCGCCCCCGACGCACGCGCCGCGGCCGCCCGCCGCTTCGCGGTCCTCGCCGTAGACGGCCTCCGCGCCCCGGCCCCTGCTCCGGCCACTCACTCCTGACGCCACCCCCGCCCCTTTTCATGCTCGTGGCGCGCAGGCTCGACCCTCTGCGGAGGGCTACGCCGACGCGCCACGGGCATGAGAGGTGAGGGGGTGGGTGCGTGGGGTGTGGGTGGGATGGGGTTGGATAGAGGCATGGTCACCATCGCTACAGCCAACGTCAACGGCGTCCGTGCCGCGTACCGCAACGGGATGGGGGAGTGGCTCGCCGAGCGCAAGCCCGAGATCCTCCTGCTCCAGGAGGTCCGTGCGACCGACGAGATCCTCGAGGGGCTGCTCGGGGAGGGCTGGAACAGCGTCCACCAGGCCTGCGACATCAAGGGGCGCGCGGGCGTCGCGATCGCCACCACGCTGCCCTTCGCCGCGGTCCGGGTGGGCCTCGGCAACGGCGAGCCCGAGGTCCCCGTCGACACCGGACGCTGGGTCGAGGCCGACATCGAGCTGCCCTCCGGCGAGGTGCTCACCGTCGTGTCCGTCTACATCCACTCGGGCACCGCGGGCACGCCCAAGATGGACCAGAAGTTCGCCCACCTCGAGAAGGTGGACGCACGCCTCCGCGAGCTCATGGACAGCGGCCGCCACGTGGTGGTCGGCGGCGACGTCAACATCGCCCACCAGAACGTCGACATCAAGAACTGGAAGGGCAACCTCAAGTCCGCCGGGTTCCTCCCCGAGGAGCGCGCCTACCTCGACCGCTGGTTCGAGGCCGGCTGGGTAGACCTCGGTCGACGCCACGGCGGAGAGGGCCCCGGGCCGTACACCTGGTGGTCCAACCGCGGCCAGTCCTTCGCGAACGACGCCGGGTGGCGCATCGACTACCAGCTGAGCACCCCGGCCCTCGCCGAGCTCGCCTCGAACGTCCACGTCGACCGCGCCGACTCCTACGAGGCCCGCTGGAGCGACCACGCGCCGCTGCTCGCCGACTACGCGCTCTGAGCGCACCGGGCTGATCCAGCCCCGCGCAGACGACGACGGGCTCGTCACCTCCAGGAGGTGACGAGCCCGTCGTCGTGAGGGCTGCTCCGAGGGTCCCGTCCCGCGGTGCCTCAGATCCTGCAGCGCCTCAGATCCCTCCGCGCAGCGCGGTGATCGGCTCGATGGCGGAGGCCTTCATCGCGGGGTACATGCCCGCCACGAGGCCGATGACGCCGCCCATCGCCGCGGCGCCGAGCGCCATCCGCACGTCGAGGATCGCCGTCCAGTCCTTGAGGACAGAGACACCGACCACGACGAACACGCCGATGGCCGCACCGATGAGCCCGCCGAGCAGGCCGATGACCACCGACTCGACGACGAACTGCCCGGCGATGTCCTTGCGCGACGCACCCAGGGCGCGGCGCAGGCCGATCTCGCCCCGGCGCTCCATGACCGACAGCAGCGTGACGTTCGCGATCCCGAGCCCGCCGACGAGCAGCGCGACACCGCCGAGGGCGAGGAAGATCGCGTTGATGTCCGCCTGGACGGCCTGGCGCAGCTCGGAGGCCTGCGCCGGTGCCTTCACGTCGAAGTTCTCCGGGGTGTTCGGGTCGAGGGCGACCGGCGCCTGCTCCGACACGAGCGGTCCTGCGCCCGTCGCGATGCGCAGGTGCAGCTCCTCGGCCGAGGTGAGGCCGAAGTCCGCCCGTGCCGTCCCGAGCGGCAGGACCACCGCGTCGAGCAGGTCAGGGCGACGCTGCATGCCGTCGACGATGCCGACGACCGTGTAGCTGTCGTCCCCGATGAAGATCGACGGCTGGCTCTCGACCCGGCTGACACCGAGCTGGTCGGCAGCCCGCTGCCCCAGGACCACCACGCGGTCGGCGCGCTCGGAGTGCCCGTCGTCGAAGAACCGTCCGGTGACGACCTGGCCGCGGACGGCCTCGAGCAGCCCGCCCGACGCGGCGACGACCGACGGTGACACCACCTGCGGTGCCGAGGGGTCGTTGACCGGCACGGCAGTCACCGCCGCGTCGCCGACGTCGACCGCCCCGACGAGGCCCGCGCCCTCCACCCCGTTGAGGCGCAGGACTCGCTCGGGGGAGTCCCAGGGCAGGCTCGTCTTGGGGCGCGCGTTGCCGCTCCACGACGAGCCCGTCGACCCAGGGGTCACGAGGGCCTGCGTGGCAGAGACGGCGTCGAACTGTGCGCTGATCTGGCCCGCTGCCGTCTGGGCGAGCCCGACGGTCACCACGACCGACCCGATGCCCAGCACCGTGCCGAGGATGGTCAGCACCAGCCGACCCGGCTTCGCACCGATGCCGTGGGCGGACTCGGCGAACAGGTCACGCAGGGAGAAGCGGTCCCGGCGGGCACCGAGGTGGATGTCAGAGCGGCTCAGCCGGCCCTCGCGCGATGCTACGAAGGGCAGCCGGTCGAGGCGCAGCGCGGAGGCGACGCGGCGCGGGGCACGACGCAGCCAGCCGAGGCGACCCGCCTCGGCACCGTCGTCGGTACCCGCCTGTTCCATGGTCTCGTGCATGCCGGAGGTCTCAGGCTCGGCGCCCACGTCGTGCGCGTCCGTCACCGGGACCTCCGCGGTCTCCGTGTCTGCGCCCGTGCGCCAGCCCCTCACGAGAGCTCCTCCAGCCGGCCGTCCGAGATCCGCACGCGGCGCTCGGCGCGGCCGGAGACCGCGAGGTCGTGCGTGATGACCACGAGGGTGAGGCCGTCGGCGTGCAGCTCGTCGAAGAGGTCCATGATCCCCGCCGAGTTCTTGGTGTCGAGGTTGCCGGTGGGCTCGTCGGCCAGCAGCAGCTTCGGGTCGGCGACCACCGAGCGGGCGATCGCCACGCGCTGGCGCTCACCGCCTGACATGGTCGACGGCGTGAAGTCCACACGGTGCCCCAGCCCCACCCGCTCGAGGGCCGCCCGGGCGCGGTCCTCGCGCTCGCCCCGGGGGACACCGGAGTAGAGCGTCGCGAGCAGCACGTTGTCGAGCACCGTGCGGTGCGGCAGCAGGTGGAAGGACTGGAAGACGAACCCGATGCGACCGCCGCGCAGCGCGGCCCGGTCCGACTCCGACGCGCTGCCGGTCGGCAGGCCGTCGAGCCGGTACTCACCGCTCGTCGGACGGTCCAGCAGACCCAGGATGTGCAGCAGCGTCGACTTGCCCGACCCCGACGGACCGATGATCGACAGGTAGTCACCCGACCGCACCGTGAGGTTCACGTCGACCAGCGCGTCCACCGGCCCCGGGAACTGGCGCCCCAGGTCCACCAGCTCGACCACCGGACGGCGGACCTCGAGCGGAGCAGACACCTCGTCGAGCACCGTCACTTGCCCACCACGACCTGGTCGGAGGTCGTCAGAGGCTGCTCCGACGACACGATCTGCACGAACCCGTCCGCCGCGAGACCCGTCTCGACGGTCAGCAGCTCGGTCGTACCGCCCGTGCCCGCGCGCTCGACGCGAGACTCGCCGCCCGACCCGGCAGAGAGCGCCGCGGCCGGGACCGCGAGCACCTCCTCGCCGGTCGAGCTCACCGGGACCGTGATCTTGATGTTCTGGCCCAGCAGCACCGTCGTCTGCTCGTCCGTCAGCCCCTCGGGCACGAAGGTCACCGTGAAGCGCGAGCTCGTCTTCTCCTCGCCCTCGCCGTCCTCGGCGGCCGTGGCCGCGGCGATCTCGGAGATGGTGCCCGTGATCGTCCCGCCACCGTCGGGGACCGGGAAGGTGCCCTCCATGCCGACCTCGAGGAGGTCCGCGTCCGAGGCGGCGACCGAGCCCTCGACCACCACAGTCGCGCCCGACACGCTCATGAACGGCGTCGAGCCCGACAGCGTCGTCCCGCGCGACGTCTGGACCTGGTCCACACGTCGCGGCAGCTCCGAGAAGTACACGACCTCGGCCGCAGGGAGCGACGTCATGGTGCTCGCCAGCGCCTCGTCGAGGTCGGCCTGTGCCTGGTCGACGGCGGCGCGGGCGTTGTCACGGGCGGTGACCAGGGAGGTCGAGCTCGTGCTGGTGGCAGCCTCGTCGCGCGCGGCGACGGCGATGTCGAAGGCGTCCTGGGCGGTGATCACGGCGTTCTGGAGCTCGAAGACGTCGCCGCCCTCCTCGCCCGGGCCGGCGTCACGTGCACGGACCGCGGCCTCGAGCGTGCGCTGCGCCTCGTTGACGGCGCTCTGCATCGTCATGCGCTCAGACCGGGTCTGGCCGCCAGCGCCCTCGGTCAGCGCGCTCTCTGCCTCGGTGAGCATGTCCTTCGCCGACCGCAGCCCGTCCCGCGCGGCCGTCAGCGTCGAGGTGTCCTCCGGGCTCGGTGCCGGCGACGGGTACCCGGCCGTCACGTAGAGCTGGTCGACGGCGGCGACGGTCGCGGCGTCGTAGACGTCGGACTCGACGTTGCCGGGGTTGATGCCGAGGGCTGCGAGGGCCTGCTTGAGCTGGAGGACGTCGGGTCCGGAGACCCCGACGCGCAGCGTGCGGTAGGCGGGCAGCTCGCCCGGCAGGGCGATGACGGGGCGACCGGCGACCTCGAGGACCACCGACGCGGCGTCGACCGTCGTGCCGACCTCGGGGACCTGGCCGGTGACGACCGGGGTCCCGGAGATGTCGGTCGTGTCGATCGACACCGAGACGGACTCGTCGTAGAGGACGTCGGCGCGCAGCGTCACGTCGTTCGCGATGACGCGGTTCTCGACCGGCACCGTGATGAGGCCCGCCTCGGGCGGGGCCGCCTGGGCGGCCGCGTCGGCGGGGGACTGGATGAACCGCGCGATGACGATGCCAGCCGTGAGGAACACGACCGCGACGATCGCGAGGAGCCAGATGACGCGGTTCCCGCTGAAGAACCTCGAGAGAGGCTTCGCCCCGGTCATGAGGCGGCGGACTCTTCCATCATCGAGGCCTTGTAGGCCTCGAGCTCGGCCTGGTGGTCCTTGATGAACTGCTCCTCGATCGCGAAGGTCACCTTCTGCTCGCGCTCGGTCCAGTCGACCGACTCCTTGCAGCGGAAGTCGGCGAGGGCGGTCTCGATGTCGTTCTGCTTGGCGGCCTTGCGGTCCTCGGTCGAGGGCTCGGGCCACACGGCGTTCGGGTCCTCCGGGTTCTCGGGCTCGCCGAGGTCTTCGTAGAGCGCGTTGTACTCGTCCATGACGGCGGTCTGCGCGTCGTCCGGGGTCGCGAACCCGGTGTAGCCCGCGTCCGCCATGCACGAGGACCACTCGGAGTGGAGGGTCTTGAGCTCAGGGGCGTTCATCTGGCTCTCGTACATCTCGTTGAAGGCGTCGAAGAGCGGCTCGAACTCGGCGTCGGTGCCGCCCGACTCCGGGTAGACCTCGTTGCTGGCCCAGCCGTAGCAGCCGCCGTCCTCCCAGTTCCACTCGTAGGTCTCCATCTCCTCCTCGGTCATGTCCGACCAGACGTCGGGACCGTTGAGGGCCTCGTAGAAGGCCGCCTGCGCGGACTCTGACAGGGACGCGACGTAGTCGGCGTTCGGGTCGACCCACTCGTCGGCAGGCTCCTCCTCGCCCTCGTCACCCTCCTCCGTCTCCGAGTCGTAGTACATGCCGTACCCGTTCTTGGTGACCCACTCCTCGGTGTTCTGGTCCTCGGCGTCCTCAGGGTCGAAGGCGGTGAAGCTGCCCGAGTAGTCCTGCGGGATGTACTCGAAGCCGGCGTCGACCATGCACTCGGCGACGAGGTTCTCCATCTCGACCTGCTGACGCTGGCCCTCGGCCTCGTCGTACGTGCTGTCGATCTCGGCGAAATACTCGCCGAGCGGGCTCGTGGTGGTGCCGTCGGGACCGGTCTTCGCGTCGTCGCCCGAGCACGCGGTCAGGGCGAGGAGCCCGACGGCGGCGAGGGCGGCGGTCAGCCTCAGCGCAGGGTGGCGGGTCGTCATCGGAGGTCTCCTCAGCAAAAGTTGTTTAAAGTTCACGCATGTATGCGGTCACGGGTGATCGACGAGACGACCGTAATACCTGTGCGTCTGCTGGGTATCCACCTACAGGTGGATGTTTCGCGGGGTCGCCTGAATTCACCCGGACGGCCCAGACGTGACGCATCGGTGCAGGTGAGGTGGCCTCGAGGTCGTGTCGCGGCCGGTCCTGGCGTCGCGGGCGGCCGTCCTCGTCCCCGCGCAGCGGTTGCGCAGCACGTGGGCCCGGGGTAGGTCCTCCGGCGCAAGGACGACGGAGAGCGTCGCCGACCGCGTCCCCGAGGAGGAGGCGGAGGCACCACGACGCCGTCGTCGCGGAGACCTGTGGCTCAGACCCGGCTCAGCCCGGGCTCAGACCGGCGAGATCCCCAGGCTGCGCCCGGCCAGACCGCGGCTGCGGGTCGTGAGCGAGCGGGCGACCTCGGTGAGCGCGACCGCCGCGGGGGACTCCGGGTGGCTCAGCACCACGGGCACGCCGTCGTCGCCGGCCTCGCGCAGGACCACGTCGAGCGGGACCTGCCCCATGAGGGGGACAGGCCCACCGGTCATCTGCGAGAGGTTCGCCGCGACCCGCTCGCCGCCGCCGGTCCCGAAGATCTCGAGACGGCTGCCGTCGGGCTGCTCGAGCCACGACATGTTCTCGACGACGCCCACGACGGTCTGGTTCGTCTGCAGAGCGACGGAGCCGGCGCGCTCGGCGACCTCGGCGGCGGCCACCTGCGGCGTGGTCACCACGACGATCTCGCTCGACGGCAGCAGCTGCGCGACCGAGATCGCGATGTCGCCGGTGCCGGGCGGGAGGTCGAGCAGCAGCACGTCGAGGTCGCCCCAGAACACGTCGCTGAGGAACTGCTCGAGCGCGCGGTGCAGCATCGGGCCGCGCCACACGACCGGCTGGCCCGCCGGCACGAACATGCCGATCGACACGACCTTCACCTCGTGCGCGATCGGGGGCAGCAGCATGCTGTCCACCTTGGTGGGCTGCTGGGTGACACCGAGGAGGCGGGGGATCGAGAAGCCGTAGATGTCCGCGTCGATCACGCCGACCGACAGGCCGTCGCGCGCCATCGCCGCGGCGAGGTTCGCCGTCACCGACGACTTGCCGACGCCGCCCTTGCCGGACGCGATCGCGTACACGCGCGTCAACGACCCGGGCTCGGCGAAGGGGATCCGCGGCGCGTCCTCGCCGCCGCGGAGCATCGAGCGCAGGCTCGCGCGCTGCTCGGTGCTCATGACACCGAGCTCGACCGTGACCTCGTCGATCCCGTCGACGCTCAGCGCCGCCGCCGTCGAGTCCTTGGTCAGCGTGCTCTTCATGGGGCAGCCCGCGGTCGTCAGGTCGACGCCCACCACCGCGCGTGCGCCGCCGCCTGCCAGGGGGACCACCGAGACCGACCGGACCATGCCGAGGTCGGCGATGGGGCGGCGGATCTCGGGGTCGATCACCCGCGACATCGCCTCGTGGACTGCGGTCTCGAGCGCACCGAGGTCAGGCGTGCGTGGGGATTCAGCCATACCTGCGATCCTACGCGGGCGCGGGACCGGGGAGGTCAGGACCTCGGACCCGCGGGGTGGTCGTCGGCACGTGCCGACCGCGCGCCGGACTCCAGGTCGAGCACCCGCTCCGCCTCGCGTTCCGCGTCGCGCTCGGCCTCTCGCTCGGCGTCGCGTGCGTCGTCCTTGGTCGAGATCTCCTCGAGGAGGTTGCGGATCTCCGACCGGACGAAGTCGCGGGTGGCCACCTCGCTGAGCGCGATGCGCAGCGCAGCCATCTCCCGCGCCAGGTACTCCGTGTCGGCCAGGTTCCGCTCGCCCCGCTGACGGTCCTGCTCGGCCGTGACGCGGTCCCGGTCGGTCTGGCGGTTCTGCGCGAGCAGGATGAGCGGCGCCGAGTACGACGCCTGCAGCGAGAGCATGAGCGTGAGCGCCGTGAAGCCCAGCGCGGCAGAGTCGAACTGCAGGTTCTCCGGGCCCCACACGTTCCAGGCGAGCCAGGCGATGCAGAAGCCGGTCATGTAGAGCAGGAACCGGGGCGTGCCCATGAACCGGGCGATGCCCTCCGAGGCGCGGCCGAAGGTGTCCTGCTCGACGCGGACGCGTGGCAGCAGGCTGCGCTTGGCCTCCTTGGGGGTGTCGAGACGGTCAGCCACGGGCCACCTCGTTCCTGGTGCTGTCGGTGTCGTCGCTCTCGCGCCAGTCGGCGGGGAGCATGTGGTCGAGAGCGTCGTCGACGCTCACCACGCCGAGCAGGCGCCGCTCGCTGTCGAGGACGGGCAGCGCGAGCAGGTTGTAGGCGGCGAGGATGCGGGCCACCCGGCCGAGCGGTGCGTCGGTCGTGACGTGCTCGACGTCCGTGTCGAGGACGGAACCGAGCGGTTCGTGGGGAGGCTCGCGCAGCATCTTCTGGAAGTGCACGACCCCGAGGAACCGGCCGGTCGGCGTCTCGAGCGGCGGGCGGACCACGAACACCATCGACGCGAGCGCGGGGGACAGGTCGGCGCGGCGGACGTGCGCCATCGCCGCGGCGATCGGTGTCTCGGGGGAGAGGATGACGGGCTCGGTCGTCATCATGCCGCCCGCGGTGTTCTCGTCGTAGGCGAGCAGACGGCGCACGTCCTTGGCCTCGTCGGGCTCCATGAGGCCCAGCAGCTCGGCGGCCTGGGCGTCGGGGAGCTCGTGCAGCAGGTCGGCGGCGTCGTCGGGCTGCATGGCCTCGAGGACGTCCGCGGCGCGACCGGTGTCGAGCGAGGTGAGGATCGACACCTGGTCGTCGCCCGGGAGCTCTTCGAGGACGTCGGCCAGGCGGTCGTTGTCGAGCGCCCCGGCCACCTCGTTGCGTCGGTTCATCCCGAGGTCGTGCAGCACGTCGGCGAGCGCCGCCGGCTTGAGGCCGTCGTAGGCCTCGAGCAGCAGCGCGGCGCCCTGGGACGCGGAGACGTCGGCGAGCCCGGTGACGGCGTCGACGTCGACCACCTGGGTGTGCCCGCGTCGACGCAGCCCGAGCGTGCCCTTGCCGCCGCCCGCGCGTCGCACGAAGAGCTTGTTGACGCGCCAGTCGCCGGTGCGCTGCTTCTCGATCGAGACGTCCTCGATGGTCACCGGGCCGGACCCGTCGACCATCTCGACGGTGCGGTCGAAGAGCTCGCCCACGGCGAGGGTCTCCATGGCGCGCTGCTCGAAGCGTCGCATGTTGAGCAGGCCGGTCGAGATGACCTGGCCCGCGTCGATGCTCGTCACGCGGGTCAGCGGGAGGAAGACCCGCCGTCGCCCGGGGACCTCGACCACGAGCCCGACCGCCCGGGGCGCACCCTTCGAGCGGACGAGCACGACGACGTCGCGCACCCGCCCGACCTGGTCCCCGAGCGGGTCGAAGACCGTGGTTCCGGCGAGGCGCGCGACAAAGACCTGGGTTCCGGCGCTGCTCACGGCGTAAGACTACGCACCGGGCAGCGGTCCGGCATGCGCCCAGGTCAGGAGGCGGTCGCCGGCCCGCCGACGACGCGGTTCAGCGCTGAGAGGACGGACCTGGCAGGGTGGGGGACTCTGCGCAAGAATGAGGCATGAGCATGCCCCGCCAGAACTCCGTCGCACCCAAGCTGCCCACCCTCCCCCAGGGTGACCAGATCGCCGTCCACTCGACCTACCTCGACGCCCAGAAGGCGGTCGAGGCGCTCTCGGACAAGGGGTTCCCCGTCCAGCAGGTGACGATCGTGGGGACCGACCTCACCATGGTCGAGCGGGTCACCGGCCGTCTCACCTACCCCCGCGTCGCGGTCGCCGGCATGGCCTCGGGAGCATGGTTCGGCCTGTTCGTCGGCCTGCTGCTCTCGATGTTCTCGACCGAGGGCTCGCTCTACTCCATCGTCGCCGCGATCGGCATCGGCGCCGGGTTCGGCCTCCTGTTCTCCGTGCTGTCCTTCTCGCTGACCCGCGGCAAGCGCGACTTCACGTCGTCGAGCCAGATCGTCGCGAGGTCGTACGCGGTGCTGTGCGAGCGCGAGACCGCCGGCCAGGCGTCCCAGATCCTGCGGGAGGCGAACCTCCTCGGACGCCCCGCGCCGGTGCACGCCCCGTACGGCCAGCCGCAGGCGTACCCGGCACCCGGGGTCCACCAGGCTCCGCAGCAGCAGCCACCTGCCTACGGCCAGCAGTCCGCGGCCCCCGGGACCGCCCCGGTCGCCCCCTCGGCTCCGGCCACGCCCCCGGCCCCGTCGCCGCAGCACGTGACCCCCACGGGGGAGCCGCGGTACGGCGTGCGCGTCGTCGACGGCAAGCCGCAGGTCCCCGGAGCGCCGACGCCGCCCGCACCGCAGCAGCCGCAGACGCCGACGGAGGGCTAGCGGCCCTTCGCAGCAGCGCACCACGAGAGCAGCCCACCCGGTCCGCGGACCAGGTGGGCTGCTCTCCTCGGTGGAGGGTGTCGCTCAGTCGCGCAGCGACGCCATCCAGGCCTCGACGTCCTCGGGGCGGCGCGGCAGCGCGGCCGAGAGGTTCTCGTGGCCGTCGGCGGTCACCAGGACGTCGTCCTCGATGCGCACGCCGATGCCGCGGTACTCCTCGGGGACCGACAGGTCGTCGCTCTTGAAGTACAGGCCGGGCTCGATGGTGAACACCATGCCGGGCTCGAGGATGCCGTCGAGGTACATCTCGCGGCGGGCCTGGGCGCAGTCGTGCACGTCCATGCCCAGGTGGTGGCTGGTGCCGTGCACCATCCAGCGACGGTGGTGCTGGCCCTCGGGGGCGAGCGACTCCTCGGCGGTGCCGGGCAGCAGGCCCCAGTCGGCGAGGCGCTCGGCGATGACGACCATCGCGGCGGCGTGGATGTCGGCGAACCGGGTGCCGGGGCGCGCCACGGCGAAGGCCGCGTCGGCCGCGTCGAGGACCGCGGTGTACACGCGGCGCTGCACGTCGGTGAAGGTGCCGTCGACCGGGAGGGTGCGCGTGACGTCGGCGGTGTAGAGGGACTCGACCTCGACACCGGCGTCGACGAGGATCAGCTCGCCGGAGCGGACCTGGCCGTCGTTGCGGATCCAGTGCAGCGTGGTGGCGTGCTCGCCGGCGGCCGCGATGGTCTCGTAGCCGACGGTGTTGCCCTCGAGGCGGGCGTGCCCGTCGAAGGTGGTCTCGACGACGCGCTCGCCGCGGGCGTGGGTGGTCGCGGCGGGGAGTGCGCGGACGACCTTGCCGAAGCCGGCGATCGTCTGGTCCACGGCCTCGCGCATCTGGCCGATCTCGTGCTCGTCCTTGACCAGGCGCAGCTCGGAGACCATCTCGGCGAGCTCGGCGTCGAGGCGGGCGGTCTCGTCCTCGTCGACCGTCCCGGCGACGTGGCGCAGCGACTCGACGAGCACGGCGACCTGCTCGTCGGCCTCGCGGACCACACGCAGGCGGACGCCGTCGGCGCCCGTGTCCTTGGCGAGGGCGTCGGGGAGCTCGTCGACGTGCGCGGCGCGGATCCCGGTGAGCGTGGTCATGTCCTCGAGCGAGGGGCGGGCGCCGACCCAGAACTCCCCGTAGCGGGAGTCGGCGTAGAACTCCTCGGTGTCGCGCGGCGCGAGGGGGCGGACGTAGAGGACGGCCTCGTGGCCCTGCGCGCCCAGCGGGTGGAGGACGAGGACCGCGTCGGGTTCCTGGTCGGTGCCCAGGCCGGTGAGGTGCGCGAAGGCCGAGTGCGGGCGGAACCTGTAGTCGGTGTCATTCGAGCGCTGCTTGAGCGTGCCCGCGGGGACGACCACGCGCTCGCCCGGGAACGCGGCCGAGACGGCGTCACGGCGGGCGACCGTGTAGGTCGACGCGGTCGAGGGGACGACGCCGAGGTCGACGCGCGGGCCCCAGCCGCTGGTGATGAAGTCGCGGAAGGCCGCCGAGGACGGCCGCTGCGAGCGGTTCTCCCCGCGGTCCTCGAGGGGCTGGCCGGTGGCCTCCGGGGTGTCCGGGGTGCTGTCCGTGCCGTGCGCGGCCGGGATGGTCGTGTCAGTGGTGTCCGAGCTCATCCCACCATCTTCACACCGCGGCGGCGTTCGGCACAGTCCCCGGTCCCGGCGCAGCGGTGGTGGCTCGCAGGCGCCCGCGGTCACGACGCGGACGGTGGGAGGGTGCGACGGAACCTGGGGACGTCGCGCGCCCTGCCTCCAGGTCGGCCAGCACGCCGAGCAGCACGGCGTCGTACTCGTCCGGCGCCTCGGAGCTCACGTCGTGGCCGGAGCCCGGGACCACCACCAGGCGGGCGTGCGGCACGGCGGCGAGGTACTTCTTCTCCTCGAGCCGCAGGTGGTCGCGGCGGCCGTTGACGAACCACACCGGTACCTGGGCGCGGGCGGCGTTCTCGATCGCCGAGCGTCCGGCGAGCTGCCCCAGCATGTCGGTGACGACGTCCCAGCCGGGTCGGAACGGCTCGGGCGTCCCTCCCGCCAGGGGCGGGGTGCCGGTGCCGTCGACGTGGGCCGTCGTCACCGGGAGCGGCCGCCTGCGGCGGGTGCCCGGCAGGTGGGGGAGACGCAGCAGGTGCGCGCGCGCCGCCCCCACCGCGCCGAGCGCGCGGACCACGTGGTGCGCGACGTCGCGGTACAGCAGCACCGGCTTGCCGTGCGGGTCGCAGGTGCAGGCCGACGCGACGACGCCCACCAGCCGTGCGGGCTGCCGGGCGGCGTACTCGAGCGTCACGTAGCCGCCGAGGGACAGCCCCACGAGCACGACAGGGCCGGTCCTGCCGCCGACGCCGGCCACGGCCTCGTCGAGCACCGCCATCGCGCCGGGCAGGGTGAACCGCTCGTCGCGTCGCGCGCCGTGCCCGGGGAGGTCGACGGCGACGGCCTCGTAACCCTCGGCGCGCACTGCTGCGAGCTGTGGGTCCCAGAGCGCGCTGGAGCTGCGCACCCCGTGGACGAAGACGATCGCCGGTCGCTGCACGTCGGACCACCTGTTCCTTCTGGTCTGCCAGGCCCGCCGGGGGAGCGGGGCCACCGGTCAGCATCGCACCGTGGCGGGTGCCCGTGGCGCGCGGCCGGGGGACGACCCGTGAAAGTAGAGTGTGCGGGTGCCCCGCGACCTCCTGATCGACCTCCACACCCACTCGAACGCGTCCGACGGCACGGAGAGCCCGGCTGGTGTCGTCGGGTCGGCTGCCGCGGCCGGTCTCGACGTGGTCGCGCTCACCGACCACGACACCACCGCGGGCTGGGACGAGGCCGCCGAGGCGGCGCTGCGGTCCGGGGTCGCGCTGGTCCGGGGGACCGAGGTGTCGGCCCGCTCCGCCGGGATCAGCGTGCACCTGCTGAGCTACCTGCACGACCCGACCCACCCGGCCCTCGTGGCCCAGAACGACGAGGTGCGGCTGGCGCGCTCCGATCGCGCCCGCACCATGGTGCGGCTGCTCGGGCGCGACTTCGACGTCACCTGGGACGACGTCCTCGCCCAGACCGAGCCCGGCACCACCATCGGCCGACCGCACATCGCCGACGCCCTGGTGCACGCCGGCTACGCGCCGGACCGGTCGGCGGCCTTCGCCACGATCCTGCGGACCGGGTCGGACTACTACGTGCCCCACTACGCCCCGGACGCCCTCGACGCGATCCGTGCCGTCCGCGCGGCCGGCGGGGTGCCGGTCTTCGCGCACCCGGGCGCCGACGGCCGCGGACGTGTGGTGGGCGACGAGGTCATCGAGGAGATGGCCGCAGCGGGCCTCCTGGGGCTCGAGGTGCAGCACCGCGACAACGGTCCGGAGCAGCAGCGGCGACTCACTATGATGGCCCGGTCCCTCGACCTCTTCGTGACCGGCTCGAGCGACTACCACGGAGCCGGTAAACCCAACCGGCTCGGCGAGAACACCACAGACCCCGCGGTGCTCGCCCTGATCGAAGAGATAGGTCGTAGTGACGTGATCCGCCCGTGAGCGCTCTGGACGCAGTGTTCGACGCTCGTCTGTTCATCGAGGTCTTCATCACCCTGTTCGTCATCATGGACCCCCCGGGGACCGTGCCGATCTTCCTCGGCCTCACCAGCGCCATGACGCACAAGCAGCGGGCACGGGCCGCCCGCACCGCGATCTTCGTCGCCGCCGGCGTGATCCTCGCCTTCTCGATCTTCGGCCAGCAGCTCCTGACCTACATGCACATCTCCATCCCTGCCCTCCAGGCGTCGGGCGGTGTGCTGCTGTTCCTCATCTCGATGGAGCTGCTCACCGGCAAGATGGAGGAGCCGCAGGCCAGCTCGAAGAACGTCAACGTGGCGCTCGTGCCCCTCGGCACGCCGCTGCTCGCCGGGCCCGGTGCCATCGTCGCGTCGATGCTGTTCGTGCAGCGAGCCGACGGCGACGCCCGCTCCCTCGTGTCGATCTTCGTCGGCTTCGTCCTCGTGTGCGTGTGCCTGTGGGTCGCCATGCGCTTCGCCAGCGTGGTGCACCGGATCCTCGGCGAGGGCGGCACGCTCCTCGTGACCCGCATCGCCGGCCTGCTGCTCGCGGCCATCGCGGTCCAGCTCATCGCCGACGCCGTCATCGCCTTCGTCCAGACCGCGTAGCCGACGAGGCCCAGGGCTGGCACCCGTCAGTCGACGGGTGCCGGCCCTCCCGTCTCTCCGGGAGGTGCGGGGGCGTCCAGGTCACGGCCGTCCCACGCGAACGACGCGACGAACCTGTCGACGTCCGCGTCCGGGACCTCGAGGAGCGCACCGAGCTGGTCGCGCAGGCGGGTGAGCCGGGTGATCGTCGCGACGGTCTCGTCGTGCCGCTCCTGGACGACGGCTCTCAGGTCGTCGGCCGTCGCCCCGTCCGCCAGGGCGGCGAGGACCTCGGCCGTCCGCCGGAGCGGGATGCCGAGCACCCGCGCCTCCTGCACGAACCCGAGGAGCGTGACGTAGTGCTCGGGGTAGTCGCGGTAGCCGTTGCGCAGCCGCGGCGGGGGAGGGATGACCCCCTGGTCCTCGTAGAACCGCAGGGTGTCGATGCTCAGGCCCGTCGCCCGGGCGAGCTCGCCGCGTCGCACCCCTCACCGCCCCGATCCTGTGTCGCCGAAGATGCTCTCCGGGTTCGAGCGTACGTCGAGGCCAGGCCTGCGCGCCGCGACCTGCAGCACGTCGACGTCCGCGCCGCGCAGCTGCTGGTCGAGGTACGTCAGCACGAGGTCCTCGGTGACGCCTGCCGACTCCTCGGCCGAGAGACCGTCCCGGGCCAGAGGGCTGAGCAGCGCGAGGTCCGTGAAGGTGTAGTGGTTCGCGCCCTCCACCAGGACGTAGGTCGCGTCGGACCGCGCCTCGGCGAACACCTGGTCCAGCCCGTCCCGTGCGTGCTCGAAGTACTCCTCGTCGAGGTCGGTGCGCGCCCCGGGCTCCATGAGCGCGACCGTGCCGGTGGCCTGCACGTAGAGCAGCGGCTGGCTGATCCCGTCTCGGAAGGTGGCCGTGCCCCACAGCGTCCCGTCCAGCGCGACCACCACGTCGACCCGGTCGTCCCGGGCCGCGGTCTCGACGGCCGTCGCGCCGCCGTAGGAGTGCCCCACGACGGCCACCGTCCCGGTGTCGACCCGGCCGGCGAGCGGTCCGTCGCCCGTGGAGAGCGCCTCGACCTGGTTCAGGACGAAGGAGAGGTCCTCGGCGCGCACGTCGATGATGTCGTCCTCGCCCGCCTCAGGGCCGGCTGCGGGCGGGGGCGCGAGGCTGCCCACCACGGTGCTGCCGTCGGCGAAGGTGAGCGACGCCGCCGTCCCCGGGTGGTCGACGCCGACCACGACGTAGCCGTCGGCGACGAGCGCACCGACCAGGGCCATGTTCTGGAAGCGCGTCGAGCCGTTGCCGGGTGAGTAGAGGACCACGGGGTAGGGGTCGGCTGACGGGGCGACCGCGGCGTCGGCGACGACCGGCGTCGACGCCTGCGACAGGTAGCCGAAGAGCCACGCCGGCGCTCCGAGAGCGCTCGACAGCGCCCCCGCGACGGCGTCGCCCGGGTAGGGGGACGTCTCCTGGGGGCCGCCCGTCCCCGGGTACCACACGTCCACGAGCACCCGGCGGGGAGCTCCGTCGAGGTACGGGTCGTCACGCGACCGGTCGGTCCACTCGTAGGTCAGCCGACCGACCACCGGGCTCGCGGCCCCGGAGACCTGCGGGCTGCTCGGGGCAGGCAGCTCGAGCGGCGGCAGGACGACGGCGGGTGCGAGCGCGAGCCCCCCGACGACGACGGGGACCAGCGCGAGCACGGGGCTCCGGCGCCGGGAGAGGAGCACCACGACGAGCGCACCAGCGGCTGCGGCGTAGACGAGCGCAGCCGGGGCACGTGGTCCGCTCGCTGCTGCCACGAGCGCCGGGAGAGCGGCGAGGACGCCGAGGAGGACGGTCGTCCGGGGCCTGCGCGGCCCGACGGCCAACGCCGCCGTCGCCGCCGCGGCAGCCGCGACGGCCGCCATGATCTCGATCCACATCGTCTGTGACCTCCTGCTCGACCTGACCGGCCCTCGTGGCCGGTGCTCGGTCACGCTAGGGTCTGGACCTCGGTCCAGGGTCAAGCGGGAGGGGTGGAGACGCCGCGGAGGGGTGGAGGCACGACAGAGCGGCGGCCTCCGGGGAGACCGCCGCTCGTGTGCTTCGTGCTTCGTGCTTCGTGCGTCAGGCGGAGACAGGTGCCTCGGGGCTGCGTCCCTGCTCCGAGCCCTGCGAGCCGGCAGGACGACGACGGCGACGACGCGGACGACCGCCCTCGCCCTCGGTCGTGGCCGCCGGGGCGCTCGAGGAGGTGCTCGTCGAGGTGCTGGTCGACGCCTGCTCCGAGGCGCCGGTGCCCGTGGTGCGGGTGCGCTGGCGGGTCCGCGGACGGCGCGTGCCCTCGGCGGGTGCCTCGGCGGCGGTCTCGACGGTCCTCTGCTCGCGCGGGGCGGTCTCGACGGTGCTCTGCTCGCGGGGTGCGCTGTCGCGACCACCCTGACCACGACCGGTCTCGCCACGGCTGCCCTGGCCACCCTGACCACGACCGCCGGAGCGCTCGCCCGAGCGTCCGTCGCGACGCGAGTCACCGCGTCCGGCGTCACCGCGTCCGGAGTCGCGTCCGCCGGACTGCGCCGGGCGGGCCGCCCCGCGCTTGCCGGTCTCGCCGAGGTCCTCGAGGACCTCCGCGTCGAGACCCGCGCGGGTCTGGGCCGACCGGGGCAGGCGGCCCTTGGTGCCCTCGGGGATGTCGAGGTCGGTGTAGAGGTGCGGCGACGTCGAGTACGTCTCGACGGGCTCGGGGATGTCGAGGTCGAGCGCCTTGTTGATGAGCGACCAGCGGGGCAGGTCGTCCCAGTCCACGAAGGTCACGGCGGTGCCCTTGTGGCCCGCGCGGCCTGTGCGGCCGGTGCGGTGCAGGTAGGTCTTCTCGTCCTCGGGGCACTGGTAGTTGACCACGTGGGTCACCTCGTCGACGTCGATGCCGCGGGCCGCGACGTCGGTCGCGACGAGGACGTCGATCTTGCCCGAGCGGAAGGCGCGCAGCGCCTGCTCGCGGGCGCCCTGGCCGAGGTCGCCGTGGATCGCACCCGAGGCGAAGCCGCGGTCGGCGAGCTCGTCGGCGACCTTCGCGGCCGTGCGCTTGGTGCGGGCGAACACGATCGACAGGCCACGACCCTCCGACTGGAGGATGCGGGCGAGGACCTCGACCTTGTCGAGGGCGTGCGCGCGGTAGACGACCTGCTTGATGTTCTTGACGGTCTGGCCGCCGTCGTCCGGGTCGTTCGCGCGGATGTGCGTCGGCTGCTTCATGTACCGACGGGCCATCGCCACGACGGCACCCGGCATGGTCGCCGAGAACAGCATCGTGTGGCGTACGGCCGGGGTGCGGGCGAGGAGCTTCTCGACGTCGGGCAGGAACCCGAGGTCGAGCATCTCGTCGGCCTCGTCGAGCACGACGCACTGGGCGCGGGTGAGGTCGAGGAACCCCTGCTTGAGGAGGTCGATCATGCGGCCCGGGGTGCCGACGACGACCTCGACGCCCTGCTCGAGCGCCTTGACCTGCGGCTCGTACGCGCGTCCGCCGTAGAGCTGGACGATGCGCACCGACCGCTTGGTCGAGGCGGCCTCGAGGTCCTTGGCGACCTGCACGGCGAGCTCGCGGGTCGGGACGATGACGAGCGCCTGGGGCTTGCCCGGCGCGGGGAGCTCGTCGTACCCGGGCTCACCCGGGGCGACGACGCGGTGGAGCAGCGGGACGCCGAACCCGAGGGTCTTGCCGGTACCGGTCTTGGCCTGGCCGATGATGTCGTGCCCTGCCATCGCCACCGGGAGCGTCATCGCCTGGATGGGGAAGGGAGCCACGATGCCGGCGTCGGCGAGGGCCTGGACGATCTCGGGGCGCACCCCGAAGTCGCCGAATGTCACGTCTGCAGCCTGCACGCTGCTGGAAGTAGAGCTGGTCACGTTGCCTCATGTGATGTCTGGGCGGCGCCACACGTCGCTGCAGGGGCCACGGCGCGAAGACTCCGCGTCGTTCCGGTGTCAGGACGGGCAAGCTCGCCTGTGGCCGGCAGCCGATCGCGGATAGGCGGTGTCGGGCGGCATCCACGCAGCGAGGCGTGAGCGCACGACGAGGGTCGAGACGACCGGGCAACCGTTGTACAGGGGGCAGTCTAGCCGATGCCCCCCGAGAAGGGCAGGAACCACCGCACCCGCCGCACGCCCCGACGACGTCCGCAGCGCCGCCGCGCGACCCGCACGAGCAGGTGTCGCTGCGCACCGGCCTATCCTGGTCGGATGAGCGAAGCACACGCACCGGCCCACCCGGCGCCCACCGGACCTGCGACGGCGCAGGTCAGCCCCGGTGACCGCACACCCCCGACCGCCGCCGACGAGTGCGAGACCCTCGGCCTCGTCGCGTACGGACAGCTCGCGGCCTTCACCCAGCTCGCCGGGGACTCTCGCCACGCCGAGGACTTCGACACCTGCCTCCAGCTGGCCCACCTCGCCTCGGCCGCGCTCGCGGGCCAGGGCGCCGTGCTCGACCGGGTCACCGCGCTCGGCGGGGACGCGGCAGCCCAGCTCGAGTCCTTCGTCGGGAGCTTCGACAACTTCGTCGACCGCACCGCACCCAGCACGTGGTGGGAGGGGCTGCTCAAGGGCTACGTCGGCTTCGGCGTCGCGCACGACTTCCTCCGGGTCCTCGCGGAGCGCCTCGACGGCCCGAGCCGCGAGGCCGTCGACGCGGCGCTCGCCTCCTTCGCCCCCGACGCGCTGGCCGCCGAGCAGCTGGCCGCGGCCGCTGCCGCCGACGAGGTGCTCGGCTCCAGGCTCGCCCTGTGGGGACGTCGCCTCGTGGGCGAGGCCCTCGGGTTCGTCAACGACCTGCTCTCCGCGCGCCCGGCGCTCGGCAGGGTCCTCGTCTGCGAGCCGGTCCCCACGACGGCCGACCCCGCCGAGGCTGCTCGACCCCCGATGACGACGGCGCGGCTGTTCTCCCTGCTCACCGCCGAGCACTCGCGCCGGATGGGGCGCATCGGCCTCACCGCCTGACCGCGTCAGGCCTCGTCGGCCGGGCGGCCCCGGTCAGCCCTGCTGAGCCGGTGCCGGCCCGGTGCGGCTCGGCAGCCCGACGGCCGCCAGGAAGTGCTCGAGGGTCAGCGTGCTCATGCCCAGGGCCACGGTGCTCGACGCCAGGGACGACGCGCTGACGGTCAGGACGGCGACGCTGGACCGCAGCGCGGCGTCCGGGATCTTGGCGCGGACCAGCGGGATGAGCCAGTCGCCGAGGCGCGCGACCGTCCACCCGGTGAGGACCACGTGCTCGGGGTTGATCATGTTGACGAGGTCGCCGAGGCTCGCCGCGAGGTACCGGGCCGTCTCGTCGACGAGCTCGACGAACACCGGGTCACCGGCCACCACACCCTCGTAGACGGCGTCGACGAACCGGCGCTGCTCCTGCTGCAGCAGCGCGGGGTGGTCCGGCTGGATCTCCGAGAGCGTCGCCTTCATCCCGTTCACCCCGACGTACGCCTCGACGCACCCCTGCCGCCCGCAGCGGCACAGGCGCCCGTCGAGCGCGAGCAGGGTGTGCCCCCACTCGCCGGCGTTGTTGCTCACGCCACGGACCAGCTCGCCGTTGATCACCAACCCCGAGCCGACGCCCGTGCCGAGGTTGACGATCGCGAGGTCGCGGTGCTCGCGCCCGGCTCCGAACCACAGCTCGGCGACCGCGATGGCCTTGAGCGGGTTGTCGACGTGCACGTGCATGCCGAGCTCGGCGGTGAGCAGCTCCTTGATCCGGACGTCGTGCCAGGCCCAGTTCGGCGCGAAGACGGAGACGCCGAGGTCGGGCTGGACCTGCCCCGGGAGGCTCACCCCGACCCCCACGACCGACGACGTGCTGACGCCCGCCAGCGCGAGCACCCCGTGCACCGCGAGGCGGATGCCGTCGACCACGTACTGCGGCGAGTTCTGGTGCTCGTCGAGCGGGACGGACACGGTGCCGCGCGGGTCCAGGCTGAGGTCGAAGACGGTCGTCTCGACGTAGGTCTCGGCGACGTCGACCCCGACGATGTAGCCGCGGGAGGGGTCGAGTCGCAGCTGCTCGAGGGGGCGGCCGACCCCGGAGGAGACGACGGCCTCGACGTGGACGACGCCTGCGGTGAGGAACTCCTTGACGAGGGTCGAGACGGTCGCGACGCTCAGCCCGGTGTGCTGGGACAGCTCCTGCCGGGTGGCGGTGCGCAGGCTGAAGAACGCCCGCAGCACCGCCGACCGGCTGTCGGAGCGCAGGTCACGTGCGGTCCGCCGGGTCATGGCGCACCTCTGCCCGCTCGTCTCATGGTGCTGATAGTGCCACGCCGTCGAGGCGGGGTGGAGGTCCGCCCGCGGTCCCGTGCACGAGCAGCGTGAGGACCCCGTCGGTGGCGGTCTCGGGCGTCCACAGGGCCTCGGGGTCGCCTCCGGTGACGACGGGTCGGGCGTCGTCGCCGAGCCACACGCGCCCGAGGCTGCGGCCGTCGAGCCACGCGGTCGCGCGGACCTGACGGCCGGAGAGCCGGATGCGGCGACCGGTCGGGCTGGCGGGCACGTCGACGTCGAGCCACAGGTCCTCGCCGGCTGTCAGGTCGACAGGGAGGTCCACGGTGTCGCCGTCGCGGTGTTGCACGGACTGTGCGTCGAGCTGTCGCTCGGGCAGAGGGCGCGCGTCCCAGCAGGTCAGCGGGCTGAGCGTGAGGACCTGCGCGCGCAGGCCGCCGGCGTCGGGGTCGTGGGGCCAGGTGAGGGAGAGCGTGCGCGGCGCGGGGGCGTCGCCTGCGTCCGTGGCGGTCGGCAGCACGAGCCAGGGGTCTGCGGGGTGGACCAGGGTGTGGGGGTGGCCGTCGACGGAGACCTCGACGGGGCGGACCATCCCGTCGAGGCGCAGCGCCGTCCGAGCGCCGGCGGCCTGCACGACCGACCGCGTGTAGGTCACCGGTGCGCCGAGCCGGGTGCTCGACCACCCGCCGAGCGTGCGCAGCGGTCCCGGCCCGTGGCCGGGCCAGGTGGGCCCGTGCGGTGCCGAGATCTCACCCGCACCTTCACCCGTGGCGCGGGCACGGTCGCCGTCGGTCACCACCCAGCCGGCGGTGACGTCGTCGGCCGCGGTGACGGCGAAGACCTCGCCGACCCCGCGGAGCGAGCCGAGCCGCAGCGCCGGGAGCCGGCTGTCGTCGAAGTTGGAGTGCCCCCAGATCTCGACGTCGGCGGTGAGGTCGACCGTCCCGGACAGGTGGGCGAGGTCGACCAGGTGCGCGGCGCCGAACCGCGCGACGGTCGGCAGCGGTGTGCCGTCGAGCCGGAGGTCGACGATGTCGCTCGCGCCGACGAGCAGCAGCGCCTGCGCCGTCTCGGCGTCGACGGTGGTGCGGAAGCGCCCGCGGCCGCGGTAGACGCCGAGGGCCTCGAGCGGGGGTGCGCCGTCGTCGTGCGTGGTCACCGGCGCGCCTGCCCAGAGGTGGGCCGTGGTGGAGCGGACGGTGCGCACGTCGAGGGTGCTGGCGTCTGCCCCATCTCCGGTGCCGGTCTCGGTGGCCTGCGCTCGCGTGTCGACGGCTGCGCTGTGCCGGGTGGCCTCGGAGACCGGCACCACGCTGACGACGACCCGCCCGTCCGCCGTCGTGACGACGGCGGATGGGGCGTCGGGGCCCAGGTGCAGGCGGACCAGGTCGCCCGTGGGGCGGCCGTCGACCGCCGCTCCCTCGCCGCAGCCCGTGAGGACGACGGTCGTGGGGGTGTCGGACACCAGCTCGAGGAGCAGCCCGCCGACGGTCTCGCGGACGTCCACGAGGTCTGCGGTGGCCAGCGCGAGCGTCGCCCGGCGCCCCCAGGCTGCGAGGGGCAGGTCGACCAGGACGAGAGCGCACCGATCGGCTCCGACCTCGACGTCGACGGGACCGTCCGGGGCTCGCAGGACGGCTGTGCCCGCTGCGCCCGAGAGGTTCGGCAGCCCGAGGAGGCGACCGCCGCCGTCGAGGTCGAGGGCGGCGAGGTGGTCGGCGGTGGTGAAGCCGGTGTGCTCGACCTCGGTGGCCGGTCCGTCGGCGGGTGTCGCGGCGGCGAGCCGGGGGCCGAGGGTCTCGACGACCCGGGCGAGCAGCTGGGCCTCGAGGAACTCCGGGCGTTCGGTGCCCTCGGGGGAGACGTACCCCGCGAAGTCGTAGTCGTGGGCCATGAGGCTGCCCGGGTCGCCCCAGTTGCCGACCGACGGCGTCGCGCCGAAGTTGTAGCCCGAGGCCTGGAGGTAGGGGGCGAGGAGCCGGGCGCCGGAGACGAGCAGCCTGCGGAGGGTCACGTGCCGTCGGTTGGTCTCGGTGACCAGCAGCGGCAGGCCCCGCGAGGCGAGCTCGCGGGTGTAGCGCAGCACCTCGGACTCGACCGCGGGGGAGGAGTCGTCGGGGTAGAAGTTGCACGCCGGGACGACGCCGTCGACGTCCCCGGTCGCGCCCTGCAGGTCCCCCTGCCCGCTGCATGCGACGACGGGGACGCTGATGCCGTGCGCCACGAGCATGTCGCGCAGCGCGCCGACGTAGGCCGTGCGGTCCTCGCAGTCGAAGAAGTCGAGCTCGTTCTCGACCTGCACCAGGGCCACGGTGCCCCCGGCCCCGGTGCCGAGGGGATCACCGAGCTGCCGGGCCGCGAGGAGCGGTCCGACCTGGTCGAACCAGCGTCGGACCTGCTCGAGGAACCGGGGCTCGTGCTGGCGGACGCGCAGGCCGTCGGTGAGGGTGAGCCACGCGGGCAGCGCCCCGCCGTCCCACTCCGAGCAGATGTAGGGGCCCGGCCGGGCCACGACCAGCAGCCCGACCTCGGCCGCGAGGTCGAGGAAGGCCGCGACGTCGCGCTCCCCGGTGAAGTCCCAGGTGCCGGGCTCGGTCTCGTGGAAGTTCCACGGCAGGTACACGTCGACGCTGGTGTACCCCGACGCCCGCACCTGCTCGAGCCGGGCACGCCACTGCGAGCGGGGCAGCCGGAAGTAGAAGAGCGAGGCGCACAGCAGGACGCGGGGGCGTCCGTCCACGAGCAGGTGCCCGTCGGTGAGCCGGACGTGGTGGTCGAGGGTCGTGGTCGTCACTTCACACCTGCGCTTCCGCCGCTGAGGTTCATCTCGTAGAGGTACTTCTGGCCGAGGTAGTAGACGCAGATCATCGGCACGGTGAGCAGGAGCGACCCGACCATGACGAAGTTCCACGGTGGTGCCTGCAGCGCCTGCCCGGTGCTGGCGATGTACTGCACACCGAGGGCGAGCGGCATCTTGGACTCGTCGTTGAGGTAGATCAGCGGCCCCATGAAGTCACCCCACGTGGCGGTCAGCGTGAAGATACCGATCGCGACGAGGATCGGGAACATCATGGGCAGGATCATCCGGCGGTAGATGCCGAAGAACCCGAGCCCGTCCATCATCGCGGCCTCGTCGACCTCCGACGACATCCGGGAGACGAACTGCCGCACGAGGAAGATGTTGAAGGCGTTCGAGAAGAAGTTCGGGACGATGAGCGGCAGGAACGTGTTCACCCAGCCGAGCTCTTTGAAGAGGATGAACTGCGGGATCATCGTGATCTGCGCGGGGATCATCATGGTCGCGAGGACCACGAGGAACACGGCGTTCTTCCCCGGCGCTCGCAGCCTGGCGAAGGCGTAGCCGACGAGGGAGCTCGAGATCACCTGCCCGATCACCGCGAAGAACGCGATGACGGCCGAGTTCACGACGAACCGGCCCATGGGCAGGTCCGAGGTGAAGACCCTGACGAAGTTGCCCCACTCGAACTCGCGAGGGATCACCGTGAAGCTGTTGGTGTTGACGGTCTGGTCGCTCGACAGGGCGATCGACACGACGAACACGAAGGGCACGAAGAGGATCGCGGAGACGATTAGCAGGACGGCGTAGGTCGCGGGGGAGGCCTTGAAGGCCCGCAGCGTGCGGCCGCGGCCCTCGGGCTCGTCGCGCGGTGCGCGCGCGGTCTGTGCCGTGACCGCCGCCGGTGTGGTCGTGATGGCCATCAGCGCATCTCCGTCTCGTAGAAGACCCAGCGTCGCGACGTGCGGAAGGCGACGAGGGTGAACAGCAGGATGATGACGAACAGGACCCACGAGATCGCCGAGGCGTAGCCCATCCGGTAGTACGAGAAGGCCTCGTTGAAGAGCAGCGGGACGACCATCTGGCTCGCGTTGTTGGGGCCGCCCGAGGTGAGGATGTACACCTGCGAGAAGATCTGGAACGCACCGATCAGGCCCATGATGAGGTTGAAGAAGATGATCGGGGTGACCTGCGGGAAGGTGATCGACCAGAACTGCCGGGCCGAGCCGGCGCCGTCGATCTCGGCCGCCTCGTAGAACTCGTTGGGGATGCCCTTCATGGTGGCGAGCAGCAGGACGGTCGCCCCGCCGGCTCCCCACGCGGAGAGCACGATGAGCGCGGGCTTGACCCAGTCGGGGTCGAGCAGCCAGGCAGGTCCGTCGATGCCGAACCACCCGAGCAGACCGTTGAGCGGACCGTCGGGGGCGAGGACCATCTGGAAGATCATGGCCGTCGCGACGAGCGGGACGAGCGTCGGCAGGTAGATGAGGGTGCGGAACAGCTTGCGAGCCCTGACCTGCTTGTTGAGCAGGTGCGCCAGCCACAGCCCGAGCACGAGTCCGAGCGGCACGGAGATCGCCGCGTAGTAGAACGTGTTGCCGAGGGCCTTCCAGAAGATCGGGTCGTCGGTGAAGAGGCGCACGTAGTTGTCGATCCCGACGAAGGTCGGCGGCGTGAACGTGTCCCAGTCGGTGAGGGAGTAGTAGACCGAGGCGATCATCGGGCCGAGCATGAAGGCGAGGAACCCGACGATCCACGGCGAGATGAACAGGTAGAAGTACCGTGCCTCCCGCCTGCGGCTCGTCGACATCCGTCGCACAGGGGCTGCGGGGCTGGGTGCTGGTGGCTCCGTCGGCTTCGTCGCCGAGGGGCTGAGCGAGGTGGCCATGTCGGCCGCCTATGCCGTGGGGATGATCGACTCGAGGCGCTCCTGGATGGTCGCGAGGGCCGGAGCAGCCTCCTGCTTGCCGAGCCAGAAGTCCGCGAGGCCGTCCGTGAAGGCCTGCTGCATCTCGTTCCACTGGGGGATGAACGTGGACTTGAAGGCGAAGGACGACGACTCGGGGAAGGCCTGCATGTTGACGGGGTCGGTCATCCAGGAGGGTGAGAGGAACGCGTCGGACTGCTGGACCTCGACGTTCGCCGGGACGTCCTGCTTCATCGAGATGACCAGCGGCTGGGCCTTGTCGCTCGTGAGGAAGTCGATGGCCTTGAAGGCGAGTGCCGGGTCCTTGGCGGTCCGGGAGATCGCCAGGCCGGAGCCGAAGGTCGCGACGGCCTGCTCCTTGCCGCGCCACATCGGGGCGATGTCCCACTCGACGCTGTCCTGCTCGGCGAGGGAGCCGACGTTCCAGAATCCCGTGGTGTTCATCGCGACGAGCCCGGCGGCGAAGGCCGGGTCGCCGCCCATGTCCGTCCCCATGTTGGCGTAGTCGATGGTCGAGGGGACCACCTTGTGCTTGAAGACGAGGTCGCCGCAGTACTGCAAAGCCTCGACGACGGCGTCGGAGTCGGCCGTGGGCCGCCCGGCCTCGTCGATGATGGCCCCGCCGTTCTGGTGGGCGAAGCTCCACCACAGCGGCCACCAGCCCGCGCCCGCGTAGCCCCAGCGCTCGCCCGGCACCGTGAGCTCTTGGGCCGCCGAGAGCATGTCGTCCCAGGTCCAGTCCGCCGTCGGGGCAGAGATGCCGGCCGACTCGAAGAGGCCCTTGTTGTAGTAGAGGATCGCCGCGCCGGATCGGTCGGGGATCGCGTACACCGCGTCCTCGTAGGAGTAGACCGAGCCGACGGGCCCGAAGCGGGCGTCGAGGTCGAGGCCTGCGGTGGTGATGTGCTCGTCGAGGGGCAGCAGCTGGTTCTTGCTCGAGTAGACGTTGACGTTCTCGGCGACCTGCATGATGTCGGGGCCCGAGCCGCCCGCGATCATCGTCTGCACCTTCTGCGCGTAGCTGTCGGAGAGGATCAGCTGGAGCGTCACGCTCATCTCGGGGTTCGCCTCGACCAGGGCGTCGATGCGTGCCTGGTACGCCGCCTTGTCGACCTCGCCGCCCCACACGGTCATGACGAGCTTTCCGTCGCCCCCGCCCCCTCCGCTGTCCGAGCCGCACGCGGTGAGGGTGATGACGCCTGCTGCGGCCACGAGCGTGCTCGCCAAGAACCCGCGTCGTGAGAAGTCCGTGTCCATGATGCCCATTGCTGGTCGCCTCCTTGCGATCGTCGCGGGGGTGGCTCCATCGCCTGCAGGCATCGTCGCCTGCTTCCCCGCAGAGTTAAAATAACTCTCAGAAGAAGTGCTGTCCAGGGGGCCGCCGACGGGGGCCCCGAGCGGGCGCACGGTGCCCGGCGCACCGGACGAGCCCGGGGACGACGAAGGCTCCCCGGGCGGCGATCGCCTGGGGAGCCTTCTGGGTCGTGCGGTCGAGCTGGTGGTGCAGGTACGGCAGCGGTCGCTCAGATGGCGCCGAAGCCCACCTTGCGCTGCTCCTCCGAGCCGAGCTCGACGTACCCGATGGTCGCGGCGGGGACGAGCACGCGACGCCCCTTGGCGTCCGTGAGCTCGAGGACGGACCCGTCCTTGAGCGCCGCGCTCACGCGTGCGGCGACGTCGTCCGCGGTCGCGTCGGTCTCGACGACGATCTCGCGTGCCAGGTTCTGAACACCGATCGTGATCTCCACGAAGTCCCACTCTCCTCAGGTGCGTGAGCGCTGCCGGTCAGCCGTGCTCGTGATGTCTCCCGACGATCATCGCCCCTCGGAGGGCACTTCGCGTCGCACCATCCCGTGAATTCCGCGCCAAGCGAACTGTGCGACCAGCTCGGCGGTGTCCATCGTCGTCTCGCCGTCCGCGGCGCGGGCCGTGTCGGCGTCGCGATCGGCCCGCAGCGTGTCGGAGGCCGCCACCCGGGCCATGACCGTCGCGGTGCGGGCGACCGTGAGCGTCTGGGCCTCCGTGAGGTCGGTGAACGTCGCCAGCGCCGCCGCGAACAGCTCGGCGTTGCGCCGGTTGGGCTCCTCGACGCGCTCGCGGACCACGTCGTCGCGCGTGACGTCGGACTCGAAGAGCAGCGACGCGGCGACGCCGCACCCGTCGGCGAAGTCGACGTAGGCACGGACCACCGCGTGCACCACCGCGTACCCGTCGACGTCACGGTCGGCGTTCCCCGACGCCGCGGCGGCCGCAGCAGCCTCGCGGACCGGGACGAGGGCGAGCGCCACGGAGTCGACCAAGGCCTGGCCGCGCTCGTCGATCACCGCGAGGTACAGGTCGAGCTTCGACGGGAAGTGGCGGTACAGGATCGGCTTGGACACCTCGGCGCGCTCGGCGATGTCGTCCATGGAGATGTGGTGGAAGCCGTGGGTCGCGAAGAGGTCCTGGGCGATCGTGAGGATCTGCGCCTGACGCTCGGACTTGGGCATGCGGGGCCGCAGGCGTCTGTGTGGATCGGGTGGAGGGTGGTTGACCACACGGCCAGAGTAGGGCCTCGAACGCCGGGTCTCTGGCAGCATGGGGGCCGTGGACCGCCCCCGTGAGACTCGCCGGAGCGTTCGTGACGCAGCGCGTCCGGGCGTGTCCGACGGCACCCCGGCGGCGACGCGCGGCGCCCTGCGCGCGGCGGCCGCGCGGCAGCAGACCACCACGTCAGCGCCCCTTTCTCGTCGGTCCGGCATCCGTGCCCGACCCGCCGTGGCGCTGCTCCTCGCCGGGGTCCTGGCGGGCACCGGCGCAGGAGCCGTGTGGTCGGCCTCGAGCGCTCGCGAGCCCGTGGGCACGGTCTCATCAGGTGGAACATCCGAGTCCGTGGCGTCCCGCGTCGACGACCGGGCCAGCCGTGATGGCGACCGCGAGGCCGTCGACGGCGCGGGCTCCGGCAGCGTGCTCTCGGCCAACCCGCTCGACACGGACACCCTCGACGCCGTCGCTGCCGCTCGGCCCGGTGCGGACGAGCCGGCCGAGGCCGTCGACCCCGCCGCGAGCGAGGTCGAGGCACCGGTGGTGCCGGTGCTGCCCGAGGGCGTCGACGAGGTCGGGTTCGCGGCAGGCATGCTGTCGACCCATGTCCCCGCCGACGCCGGCGGTGCGCTCGAGGTGGTCCCCGGGGCAGAAGAGGCCCCCGGGACCGGAGAGGTCCTCACGGTCCGTGTGCAGGTCGAGGCAGGCCTCGACGTCGACGGCGCCAAGGTCGCCGACGTCGTGCTCTCGACGCTCAACGACGCCCGGAGCTGGGGCGGCGACGGCTCGCGCACCTTCGCCCGGACCGACGCCGCCGACGCCACCTTCACCGTGACGCTCGCGAGCCCGGCGACGGTCGACAGGCTCTGCGCGCCCCTCGACACCGGTGGCCTGTGGTCCTGCGGCGTCACCGACCACGCCGTCCTCAACTACCTGCGCTGGGTCGAGGGCTCGCCCAACTACGGCGACGACATGGCGGCCTACCGCCAGTACCTGGTGAACCACGAGGTCGGCCACGTGCTGGGGCACCGCCACGAGCAGTGCGGGGCGACGACCGACCTCGCGCCGGTCATGGTCCAGCAGAGCGGTGCGACCATCCGCTGCGTCCCCAACGGCTGGCCCTTCCCCTGACAGGCGCGGACCCGCGCGCGCTCCCGCCGCATGTCGGTGGCGCGTGATGGGATGCGGTCTGTGGAACTGAGACCGCCTGCCTCCCGACCGAGCACCCGGGGACCGTCGTCCCTCGTGCGGCTCGACGAGTCCCAGCAGGCAGCGCTCGAGGCGGCCTTCGAGCAGCCGGTGACCCTGGTCCTCGGGGCACCGGGCTCGGGCAAGACCACCCTCGCCCTCGAGCTCGCCGCCGCAGCCGTCGAGCAGCACGGGGTGTCGCCCGACTCCGTCCTCGTCCTCGGCGCCACCCGGCGCGGGGCGGGGCACCTCCGCGACACCCTCGCCGCCCGGCTCGGGCTCACCGTCCGCGGCGCCGTCGTCCGGACCGCACCCTCGGCGGCCTTCACCGTCCTCACGGCCCGGGCGCAGGCTGCGGGAGAGCCGGCACCCACCCTCGTCACCGGCCCCGAGCAGGACCTCGTGCTCGGAGAGCTCCTCGCCGGGCACGCCGCGGGCGAGGGCGTCGACGTCGGGTGGCCCGCCACCGTCCCGGCCGAGACCCTCGAGCTCCGCGGCTTCCGGGAGGAGCTCCGCGACCTCCTCATGCGAGCCGCCGAGCGCGGTCTGGGCCCGGAGGACCTCGTGACTCTCGGTCGACGGCACTCCCGGCCGGAGTGGGTCGCGGCCGGTCGGCTCTACGAGGAGTACCTCGCCGTGATGGCGCTGCGCGGTCTGACCCCCGACGCCGGCGAGCGCTACGACCCCGCAGGCATCGTCGACGAGGCGGCCCGCACCCTCGAGACCTGGGAGGCCGACGACCGCCCGCGCTGGGACCTCGTCGTGGTCGACGACTACCAAGAGGCCACGGCGGCGACGGCGCGCCTGTGCCACGTGCTCGCGGGCGACGGCGCGCGGCTCGTCCTGCTCGCGGACCCCGACACCTCGGCACAGGCGTTCCGCGGCGCGACGCCAGCGCTCGTCGGGCGGGCCTCGGCCGGGAGCCCGCCCACCAGCCGGTCCCTCGACCTCGACGCGGGGTCGACAGGGGAGCTCGGTGCCCAGGTGCACACGCTCGGGACCGTCTGGCGCCACGGCGCGGTGCTCCGCGACGTGGTGCGCTCCGTGACTCAGGAGATCGGCTCCGTCGGCGCGGTCGAGCACCGTCGGGCGCCCGCCCGGTCGCTGGACGCCGCAGCCGCCGCGGCGGAGGCCTCCGACGGCACCGACAGCACTGACGGCACCGTCGAGACCGCGGTGCTCCCGAGCCCCGCGCTCGAGGAGGCTCACGTCGCCAAGACGCTCCGCGCCGAGCACCTGGTGCGAGGGACGGCGTGGTCGCAGATGGCCGTCGTCGCCCGCTCGGGGTCCGAGCTCGTCCGGCTGCGCAGGGCGCTCGGCGGCGCCGGGGTCCCGGTCGCCGTGGTCGGCACCGACGTCCCGCTGCGCGACGAGCCCGCTGTGCGCCCGCTGCTGCGGGCGCTGCGTGCCTCCGCCACCGGAGACCTCGCCCCCGAGGTCGCCGTCGAGCTCCTCACCTCGCCCCTGGGTGGCATCGACGCCGTCGGGCTGCGCCGTCTGCGTCGCGCGCTCCGGGGCGAGGAGCTCGCGGGGGGCGGGGGACGGACCTCGGACGCGCTCCTGGTCGAGGCTCTCGGAGACCCGGCACGGGTGGTGACGCTCCCGTCCGACGTCGTGCGTGCGCCGCGACGGGTCGCCCGGGTGCTCGAGGCGGGCCGCACTGCCCTCGAAGCTCCCGGTGCCAACGCCCAGACGGTCCTCTGGGCGCTGTGGGCTGCGGCCGACGTCGCCGAGACCTGGCGCTCGATCGCCGTGAACGGCGGGCCGGGAGCCGCGCGCGCCGACCGCGACCTCGACGCGGTGATGGCGGTGTTCCGGGCCGCCGAGACCTTCGTCGAGCGCGTCCCGCAGGCGACCGCCGTGGCCTTCGCCGACCACGTTGAGTCGCAGGACCTGCCCGCCGACACGCTCGCGAAGGGTGCCGCAGCCTCGGACACCGTCCAGCTGCTCACCCCCGCGGGCGCCGCAGGCGGGGAGTGGGAGGTGGTGGTCGTCGCCGGCGTGCAGGACGGCACCTGGCCCGACCTGCGGCTGCGCGACTCGATGCTCGGGTCGCAGGCGCTGGTCGACGTGCTCTCCGGGCGCTCGCAGGACGCCACCTCGACGGGGCGCGACGCGCGCCGCGCCGTCCTCGCCGACGAGCTGCGCGCCTTCGCCGTCGCCGTGTCCCGGGCGTCCCGCAGGCTCGTCGTCACCGCGGTCCGCGACGTGGACTCAGAGCCGTCGGTCTTCGTGGACCTCGTCTCCCCGGACGACGACGGCAGCGACACCGAGCCGCCAGACGTCTTCGCGGCCCCCCTCGACCTGCGCGGTGTGGTGTCGACCCTGCGCACCGAGCTCGCCGCGGCGCTCAGCATGGACGGTGCAGCGGGCTCAGCGGGCTCAGCGGGCTCAGCGGGCTCAGCGGGATCAGCGGGGTCAGAGGGCGCAGCGCGCACGGCTGCCCCAGCCAGCACCGCCCGCGCGGCGTCGGTCGCGGGGCTGCTCGCCCGGCTGGCCGGTGCCGGTGTCGGCGAGGCCGACCCGACCAGCTGGTACGGCTCGGCCGAGCTCTCGACGCCCGCGGCGTTGCGGGCCCCCGACGAGACCGTGCCGGTCTCCCCGTCCAAGGTCGAGCAGGTGCACCGCTGCGCCCTCCGGTGGGCGCTCGAGAGCGCGGGTGGGACCGCGGGCAGCGCCCTGTCGCAGTCGGTCGGCAACCTCGTGCACGACATCGCCCGTGAGCTCCCCGCGGCCGGGCACGCCGAGCTCGCGGCCGAGCTCGACCGTCGCTGGCACGAGCTCGGGATGCCCGACGGCTGGCCCGCCACCCAGACCCGACGCCGGGCCGACGCCATGGTCCGGCGGCTCGCCGACTACTACACCGAGATCTCGGGGGAGGTGCTCGTCGAGGAGTCCTTCGAGGTGCAGGTCGGGCGCGCCGTGCTCCGCGGCTCGGTCGACCGGCTCGAGCGCAGCGGGGAGGACGGCGTCCGGGTCACCGACCTCAAGACGGGCCGCGGGATCCCCAGCGTCGCCGAGGCCGCCACGAACGCCCAGCTCGGCGCCTACCAGCTCGCCGTCGAGTCCGGGGCCTTCCCCGAGCTCGGCCCCGGGGTCCGCAGCGTCGGCGCGCAGCTCGTGTTCGTCGGCGACGGCGCCCGCGGTGCGACCCGCCGTACGCAAGAAGCCCTCGAGACCGGTGAGGACAGCTGGGCGCGCACGCTCGTCACCGAGGCGGCCGAGACCATGGCGGGCGGCAGGTTCCGGGCGGTCGAGAACTCGATGTGCGCCACCTGCGGCGTGCGACGGGCCTGCCCCGTCCAGAACGAGGGGCGCCACGTCGTCGACCTCGGCATGCCAGCCCCCGCGGAGAGGGACGAGAGATGACCACCACGCGCCCGACGCTCAGCGCCGCCGACATCGCCGACCTGCTCGGCCAGCACCGGCCCACCCCGGAGCAGACCGCCGTGATCGAGGCCCCGCTCGCCCCGATGCTCGTGGTCGCAGGTGCCGGCTCCGGCAAGACCGAGACGATGTCGGCGCGTGTCGTGTGGCTCATCGCCAACGGTCTCGTCGAGCCGCAGGAGGTGCTCGGCCTGACCTTCACGCGCAAGGCGGCCGGCGAGCTCTCGGACCGCGTGGGCCGTCGCCTGCGGCAGCTGCGCCGCAGCCGCGCGGGGTCCGGCGGCTCCGCCCTCGACGCCCTCGACCGGCCCACCATCTCGACCTACAACTCCTACGCGGCCTCGCTCGTCGGAGACCACGGGCTGCGGATCGGCCGCGAGCCGGGTGCGCGCCTGCTCTCCGAGGCGTCGAGCTGGCAGGTGGCGAGCGACCTCGTCGAGAGCTGGCACGGCGACCTCGGGACCGACGCCGCCGTCTCGACGGTCGTCGCAGCGGTGCTCGACCTCTCGAACGCCCTGAGCGAGCACCTGCTCACCGTCGCCGAGGCCCGCGAGCAGGTGGCCCGGCTCGTCGAGCAGATCACCTCGACGCCCTTCGGCGGCAAGCGCCGATCCCTCCACGCCGACCTCGGCAAGCTCGCGCGGTCCCTCGGGGAGCGGCACGCGCTGCTCGAGGTGGTCGAGGCCTTCCAGCAGCGCAAGCGCGCCATGGACGCCCTCGACTTCGGCGACCAGGTGTCGCTCGCCGCGCAGCTGGCCGTCGAGGTCGACGCCGTCGCCGCGGGGGAGCGCGCCCGGTACGCGGTCGTGCTGCTCGACGAGTACCAGGACACCTCCTACGCGCAGATCCGCCTGCTGTCGTCGCTGTTCGGCGACGGCCACCCGGTCACCGCCGTCGGCGACCCGAACCAGTCGATCTACGGGTGGCGCGGGGCGAGCGCCTCCGGCCCGGCCCGGTTCCCCGACCAGTTCCGGGACCGCGAGGGGCGTCCCGCCGCGGTCCACCGGCTGAGCACGTCCTGGCGCAACGACCTCGCGATCCTCGACGTCGCCAACACGACCTCGCGCCCGCTCTACCTCGCCGACCCCGACAACTCGCTGCCGTCGCTCGAGCCCCGGCCCTCCGCCGGCCTCGGCTCGGTGCACGGCGTGTACTCCGCGACCGTCGAGGAGGAGGGCGCCGCGATCGCCGAGTTCGTCGCCAAGAGGTGGGAGCCGGGCACCACCACGGCTGCGGTGCTGTGCCGTGCCCGCAGCCAGTTCCCCGCCATCGAGGCGGCGCTGCGCAAGCGTGGGCTGCCGGTCGAGGTCGTCGGTCTCGGTGGGCTGCTCACCACCCCCGAGGTCGTCGACCTCGTCGCGCTGCTCGAGGTCGTCCACGACCCGTCGCGCGGCGACTCGCTCATGCGGCTGCTCACCGGTCCGCGGCTCAACCTCGGGGCCGCCGACCTGCACGCCCTCGCCAGCCGGTCCGCGGAGCTCGGCCGCCGCAACCGTGCCGACCGCCCGGTCGAGGGGGACGTGACCGACGAGCGCTCGATCGTCGACGCTCTCGACGACCTGCCCGCAGAGGGCTGGGTCGGGCCTGACGGGCGCTCCTTCTCGGATGCCGGGTGGGGGCGGCTGCGGTCGCTCGCCGGGATGCTCCGCGAGCTCCGCGCCCTCACCTACCTGTCGCTGCCCGAGCTCGTGGACCGGGCCGAGCGAGCCCTCGGCCTGGACATCGAGATGGCCCTGGTCGCCGCCCGCGCCCGCGACGACGCCCCCAGCACCCGCCCGACCGCCGACCCGCGGGGACGGGCGCACCTCGACGCCTTCCGCGACGTCGCCGCGACCTTCGCCGACACGTCACAGCTCGCCACCCTCGGCGCGTTCCTCGCCTGGCTGTCGACAGCCCAGCAGCGCGAGCGGGGGCTCGACCGACCTCAGGGCGCCCCGGACCCCGAGGCGGTCCAGCTCATCACCGTGCACGCCTCGAAAGGGCTCGAGTGGGACGTGGTGGCCGTCCCCGGTCTCGTCGACGGGGCCTTCCCGTCGACCCGCACCACCGGCGACAAGGGACCCACCTCCTCCGGTTGGCTCACGGGCCTGGGGCAGCTGCCGTTCCCGCTGCGCGGCGACGCCCGCGACCTCCCCGAGCTCTCCCTCGCAGGGGCCGACGACTCCGCCGAGCTCAACGCGCGGCTCGTCGACTTCCGGGAGCGGTGCGGGGAGCACGAGGTCGCCGAGGAGCGCCGCCTCGCCTACGTCGCCTTCACCCGTGCACGGAGCGACCTGCTGCTCACCGGGGCCTGGTGGCGCAGCGCGACCAAGCCCAGCACGCCCTCGCTGTTCCTCACCGAGCTGCACGAGGCCGGCGTCCTCGCCGAGTTCACCGTCGCCGAGCAGCCCGAGCCCGGGACCTCGAACCCGCGCGAGGACCTCACGCCCGAGGCGCTCTGGCCGCCCGTCGACGAGCCTGCGGACGGGCCGGAGGGGTCGGCCGCCGAGGCCGCAGACGGCAGCGCGACCCTGCGCGAGCCGCTCGAGCTGCTGCGGCGCTCGCGCGACCTGGTCCTCGACGCCCTCGTCGACGTCGCGCAGCACCCGGCGAGCACCGAGCCCGTGCTCGCCCGCGACGGCACGGACCTCACCGAGCTCAGCGAGATCCTGCTCGCCGAGCGCCTGACCCGACGCACGGCGGTGACCGCGATGGAGTTCCCCGCGCACGTCTCCGCCTCCGGGCTCGTGGAGATCGCCCGCGACCGTGACGCCTACGCCCTCGCGCTGCGGCGCCCGGTGCCCCGGCAGCCGTCGGTCCACTCACGACGCGGCACGGCCTTCCACCTCTGGGTGGAACGCCAGTACGGCTCGACGTCGCTGTTCGACCTCGACGACATGCCCGGCGCGGACGACGACCTCGTCGACGGCGACACTGCGCTCGCCGACCTCCAGCGCACCTTCGAGGCGTCGGTGTGGTCGGGACTGGTCCCGCTCGAGGTCGAGGTCGCCATCGACACGATGATCGCCGGGGTCATCACCAGGACCCGGATCGACGCGGTGTTCCTCGACCCCGAGCAGCCGGGCGGACCGGACCGTGCACCGGGCGTCGTCGTCGTCGACTGGAAGACCGGGCGGGCGCCGACCGACCGGGAGGCGGCGCGGGCCCGAGAGGTCCAGCTCGCCGTGTACAGGATCGCCTGGTCCCAGTGGTCGGGCACCCCGCTCGAGGACGTCTCCGCTGCGTTCTACTACGTCGCCGACGACACGACCGTGCGGCCGCAGCGCCTCGCGGGGCTCGCCGAGCTCGAGGCGCTCGTGCGGGGTGAGGTCTGAGCGGGCCGGTCTAGCGAGGGTCCGACGCCGTGCGCTCCGCGGCGGAGCCCTCTCGCTCCGGTCGGTCCAGCGTGGTGCTCGGTTCGTCGAGGCGCGTGGAGATCACGAGCAGCGTGATCCCGACGACGGCGACGATCGCGGCGATCGCCAGCGGCATCTGGTTGGAGCGGAAGGCCATCTCGCTGAACGGCCCGGGCGCCTCCACCAGGCCGGGGAGGGGAGACCCGTGGGTCCAGACCGAACCCATCGGGGTCCCGGGGACGAAGGTGACGAGCACCGCGACGACGAGCGTGCCGAGACCGGTGGTCCGGACGATGAACTTTCGTGACGAAGCCATGACCTATCCCAGCACAGATCGAGGGGCGTCGCAGGGTGGCTGTGTGGTGGCCCACCCGGTCCGGGTGAGGTCGGCCATCGAGGCGGGCGAGGACTCGTCGGCCATCGCCGCCCCGCGCGCCCAGCTGGTGGCGAGCGTGGCGAGGAAGAGGTCCCGTCCGCGGACCTCGGCTCGGGCGCTCCCCTCGCGCTGCGCGTCGGCGAGGAACTCGTCTGTCGTGGTGATGTAGCCCTGGCAGGTGAGCGCCAGGGGTGAGGCCTCGGCGCTCATCGCGGCACGCAGGGGCTCGGGCAGCCCGTCGAAGGCGCTCGCCCAGTCGGTCAGGGCGCGCAGCCAGCCGTCAAGGGCTTCTGCGGCGTCGGTCGACCCGGTCCGGATCGCCTCGCGCCGTGCGACCAGCTCGTCGTCGCGTGCAGCCAGCAGGGCGGCCAGCAAGGCCTCGCGGGTGGGGAAGTGGCGGTAGAGCGTCCCGGCACCCACGCCGGCGCGCTTGGCGATGGCGTCGAGGGACCCTGTCACCCCGTGCTCGCCGAAGTGCTGCTCGGCGACGTCGAGGATGTGGTCCCGGTTGCGCTGGGCGTCGGCTCGTGGCCGGCGCGCCGGTGGGGTCGTCGCGGACATGGTGAGCACCCTCCCGTTGACAAAGTGGAGAGTGTCTCCGTATCGTCGTTCTCAAGTGGAGACTATCTCCATATTTGTTCGGTGTCACGTGCCGTCCTCTCGACGGACGGTGCTCACACCTCCTCTCGCCGCCGAAGGAAGACCCCCGTTGCCCAGCCCTGACGCACCCCAGATCCTCCTGGCCCTCCAGCTGGCCAACGGCTACGGCGCCCAACCTGGGGCCTGGCGCATGCCCGGCACCGACCCGTCGGCCTACACCGACATGGACGTGCTGGTCCGCTACGCCCAGACCGCAGAGCGGGGGAAGATCCAGCTGATCTTCCTGGCGGACACCCCTGTCCTCGACGTCGACCTCGAGCAGCAGGCTCCGCACCACGCGACCGACCCGATCGTGGTGCTGACCTCGATGGCCCGCAGCACCGAGCGCATCGGCCTCGTCGCGACCAGCTCGACCACGCTGAACGAGCCCTTCACCATCGCTCGCCAGTTCAAGGCCCTCGACATCGCCAGCCACGGGCGCGCCGGGTGGAACGCCGTCCCGACGTCGATCCCTGCGGCCGCCGCGAACTACGGCATCACGCTCCCGTCGCGCCAAGACAAGTACGAGCGCGCCCACGAGGTCGTCCAGGTGGTCCAGGCGCTGTGGGGCAGCTGGGAGGCTGACGCGTGGGTCCGCGACGTCGAGGGCCGCAGGTTCGCCGACATGTCGAAGATCCGCCCGGTGAACCTGCGCGGGCGCCACGTCGCCTCCGCCGGACCGCTCGCGATCCCACCGTCCGAGCAGGGTCAGCCGGTGATCTTCCAGGCCGGCGGCGGTGATGCGGGCCTGGAGGTCGCCGCACGCTACGCCACCGGCGTCTACGCGAACCCGTTCACGATCGACGAGGGTCGCGCGCACCGTGACGCGCTGCGCGCCGCAGCCGAGCGCGTCGGCCGGGACCCCGACGAGGTCAAGCTCTTCGCCGGCTTCATGCCGACGGTCGCCGCGTCTCGCCGGGCGGCTCTGGACCGGCGCAGGATCCTCGACGAGTCGGTCGACCTCGACCAGCGCGTGCGCTACCTCGGGTCGATGATCGGCCTGCCCCTGACCCCGGCGCAGCTCGACGAGCCGCTGAGCGCGGACCAGCTCGCCGCCGCGCGGCCGAGCCCGGGCGACCCGCGTGCTCCGCACGCCCTCGACGTCGCCCAAGAGGGCTGGACCCTGCGCGACGTCCTCGCGCACGGCGTCATCGACTACCACCCCGTCGTCCCCGGCACGGCAGCCGACGTCGCCGACCACATGCAGGAGTGGTTCGAGGCCGGCGCCTGCGACGGCTTCTCGCTGGCCGTCGACGTCTACGCCGACGGAGTCGACACCTTCGTCGACGAGGTCGTCCCGCTGCTGCAGCAGCGCGGCCTCTTCCACACCGACTACGAGGGTACGACGCTGCGCGACCACCTCGGTGCACCCGCCCAGTACGGCACCGACCCGCGCCTGTCCTAGACCACGCCTGACCGGACCTCGGAGCCGCCCGGCACCGGCGCTCCGACGCACACCCCCGCACCTCCCAGAGAAGACCTCCCAGAGAAAGAGGACCACCATGAAGATCGCCATCATCGGAGCCGGAGCCATCGGGAGCACGCTCGCCCAGCGGCTGGCCGGCGCCGGGCACGACGTCACCATCGCCAACTCGCGGGCTCCTGAGACCGTCGACGCCGCTGCGCTCAGCACCGGGGCGCGTGCCGCCTGGGCCGCGGACGTGACCGCCGGGGCGGAGGTCGTCGTGGTCTCGGTCAGCCTCGTGCAGGTGCCCGACGTCGCTGCGGTCGTCCGGTCGGCGCCCTCTGACGCCGTCGTCGTCGACACGTCGAACTACTACCCCCAGCGGGACGGTGTCCTCCCCGGGTTCGAAGACGGCGACGTCGAGAGCCTGTGGGTCCAGACCCGGTACGGGCGTCCTGTCGCCAAGGCGTGGAACTCCGTCCTCGCGGCGTCCTTCGCCGAGAAGGGGTCCGCGCCGGGAGCTGCTGGGCGAGTCGCACTCCCGGTGGCCGCGGACGACGACGCGCACCGCGCGACCGCCATGGCGCTCGTGGAGGACACCGGGTTCGACGCCGTCGACGCCGGTGCGCTCGCGACCTCCTGGCGCCAGCAGCCAGGTGCTCCGGCCTACTGCACCGACCTCACAGCCGCTGAGCTCCTCCCGGCGCTGGCCGCCGCCGAGGCGAGCCGATCTCCTCTCCGACGCGACCTGGTCGGAGAGGTCGTCACCGAGCGGGCCGAGGCCGGAGGGGCCATCACCGGCGACTACCTCCTGGCGCTCAACCGGGCCGTGTACTGATCCTCGACGCCCAGGGCTGACGACCAGGGGCCCTGGCCCTCGACCGTCAGCCCTCGTCGTCTGCGCTGCTGCTCTTCTTCTCGGCTGACGCTGCCTGGGTGTCCTGCTCGGTCTCGTCGGACGAGGTCGTGGGGACCGGGCCGGTCGGCGGCGGTGGGGGCGGGACGGCTCCGGCCGCTGCGTCGTCGGACGGGCCCTGGTCCCTGCCTGCGGGGGCGGCGACCGCCTCGGTGCCGACCACCCGGACAGGGGCGGTGAACGCCGCCGTCGCCACGTCCTGCAGCGGGCGCGGCTGGACCCGGTCGTAGTCGGGGACCCGGACCGCCTCGTCCTCGTCGGTCTCCGTCCCGGTGGCGCCGTCGCGCTCCGCACCGGGAGCAGCGTGGTCGTGCGCCGAGGGTGTCGTGCTCTTCGCCGATCCCGGCGGTGCGACCGGGGTCGACCCGGTCGACCGCTCGCCGCGGGCTCGCTCGATCGCCTCGTCCTGGGCCTGCGCGTGCACGGAGGTCGCCCGCGGCGTCGGCGCAGAGACCGCCGCAGCGCGGCCGCCGGCCGTGGGGACCTGACCGGTCGCGACCGAGAAGGCGCCCACCTCGGTCGCTGCGCGCTCGAGGTCGGCGAGCATGCTGACGGCGTCCTCGACCACCTCGTCGTCCTTGGTCCGAACCCCGTGCAGCAGCCACCGGGCGAGGGCGAGCTCGGAGGCGAGCAGGGCCCTGTCCACGAGGTGCTTGTCGGTCAGCTCGGTGCGGCGCAGCTGGTAGGCCTCGAGGATCGACTCGATCGCGTCCTGCGGGGCGGTGACCAGCAGCCACGCGAGGTCGTCCGCAGGGTCGCCCACCTGGACGTCGGCGAAGTCGCTGATCGCGCTCACCTGACCGGCCCGCACCAGGAAGGTGTCCGCCGACAGGGCGGTGTGCGTGATCGTGGGGCTGAAGCGCCACATCGAGACCTCCTCGAGCGACCGCTCCCAGCGGCGCAGCAGCCCGACCGGCACGCGGCCCGTCGAGGCGGCGGCGTCCACCTCGGAGAGGCGCCGCTCGCGGTACTCCTGGGCGGAGTACACCGGGAGACCGGCGCGCTCGACGATCGACACGGGCAGCTCGTGCAGCGCCCCGACGGCCCGCCCGAGGCTCGCGCTCAGCCCGGGACCCGGCACGATGCGCTCGACCCGCAGCGGGTGACCGGGCAGGTCGGGGTACACCACGGCACGTCCGCCCTCGGGGAGCGGTGCGAAGCCGGCCGCGCGCGGCACCTCGAAGGGGAGCCGGCCGTCGTCCACGTACGACTCGAGCGCGGCGAGGAAGGCGACCTCGGCCTCGAGAGCTGCCCCGGCGGCGAGGGTCGCGGGAGCACGCACCACCCAGCGTCGGCGCTCGGAGTCGACGGCGGTCGCGGCGTCGAAGCCGGCAGGGGCCGGGCTCGGCTGCACGCCGTGCACGTCGAGCCCGGGCACGGCCAGGGTGGAGAGGGCGGCGAGGGCGAGCGGAGAACGAGGCACGCTCCCACGGTAGACGGAAGGTCGCCGGACGGCCCGGAGGCACCCCGCAGCCAGGGTGAGCATCGTGCGTCCGTAGCGTGGGTCCCGTGCAGCGCCACCGCCGCCCGGGGTCGTACGGTGGAGGCATGGGACATGTCGACTGGGACCAGCTGCCGCTCTCGAGAGCCACCACAGGACGCCGCGCCGAGCGCCGCACAGAGCCGGAGGTCGTCACCACGGTGCTGACCGAGACGGGCACCCAGGTGCTCCTCCTGCACCGCAAGCGCCTCGCGGTGCTGCCCGCCGACGGCACCGACCGGCACCTCGCGCTCGTCGAGGCCGCAGAGGTCCAGCAGCTCACCGCGCAGGACGGGCTGACGCAGGACCAGCGCCCCACCTGGCTGTACCTCGGTGCGGACGACGACCGGGCCTACGTCGCCTGCGTCCTCCCGGACACGGCGGGCTCCGACGAGCTCGGCCTCGAGGGCATCGCCCCGTCAGGGGCAGCCGACGGGCTCGTCGCCCGGCACACCTGGGGGTCGCTCCGCGAGCTCGGCGCGCAGCTGAGCACCCGTGACGTCGGCCTCGCGACCGAGGCGGTCGCGCTCGCCGCGTGGCACGCCGCGCACCCGCGCTGCCCCCGCTGCGGCGAGCCCACCGAACCCGTGGACGGGGGCTGGGTGCGCCGCTGCACCAACGACGGGTCCGACCACTACCCCCGCACCGACCCGGCCGTGATCATGGCGGTCCTCGACACGGACGACCGGCTGCTCCTCGGCCACGCCGCGCAGTGGCCGAGCGGACGTTTCTCGACCCTCGCCGGGTACGTCGAGCCCGGCGAGCCGCTCGAGGCAGCCGTGCGCCGCGAGGTGCTCGAGGAGGTCGGCATCACCGTCGGAGCGGTCGAGTACCGCGGCAGCCAGCCCTGGCCGTTCCCCGCCTCGCTCATGCTCGGCTTCGTCGCCCACGCCGAGACCACCGACATCCAGGTCGACGGTGTCGAGGTGACCGAAGCCCGCTGGTTCACCCGTGAGGAGATCGCCGCGGCCGTCGGGTCCGGAGAGCTGGGGCTGCCGAGCCGTGCGTCGATCGCCCGTGCGCTCGTCGAGGACTGGTACGGCGGCGAGCTCCCCGGGGCCTGAGCGACGGCGGCACCGCCGCCCGGCGGCGCGCCACGGCGAGAGCACAGAGACCGCCCGGCTCGGCCGGACGGTCTCTCGCGGTGCTGCTCAGAGCCCGCAGGGCGCGCGGTGCTCCTCGGCGGGTGCTCAGGCGGCGAGGCGCGCCTTGACGTCGGCGAGCGACGGGTTGGTCGCGGCCGAGCCGTCGGGGAACACGAGCGTCGGGACCGTCTGGTTGCCCCCGTTGACCTGCTCGACGTACTCGGCGGTCCCCGGGACCTCTTCGATGTTGATCTCGGTGTAGCCGATGCCCGCCGAGTCCATCTGCGTCTTCAGGCGACGGCAGTAGCCGCACCATGAGGTCGTGTACATGACGACCTCACCTGCGGGGGGAAGGGTGGGGGAGGTGGCGGTGGTCTCGCTCATGGCGGGAGACTCTCCTCTCGAGAGACGGGGCGTTCGCTGCGCTGCCCGGCGGGCAGCGGCTCCACGTGGACAACCGTGGTGCAGGCCACCAGTATTCCCCGCGGCCGGCGGTCAGACCTGTCGGTGCCGGCTGGGAAGATGGAGTCCTCATGCCTGCACCATCGTCCTCACCCCAGCCTTCGTCCGCTCCTCCGTCGGACCTCTTCGCCTCGACCGTCCCGAGGACACCCGAGGCGATCCTCGAGGCGCTCGACCCGGACCAGCGGGCCGTCGCCGAGGCGCTCACCGGACCGGTGTGCGTGCTCGCGGGCGCGGGCACCGGGAAGACACGCGCCATCACGCACCGCATCGCGTACGGCGTCCGGACCGGCATGTACACGCCGACGACGGTCCTGGCCGTGACCTTCACGGCCCGGGCGGCGGGGGAGATGCGCACCCGGCTGCGCGACCTCGGCGTGAGCGGCGTGCAGGCCCGTACCTTCCATGCCGCGGCCCTGCGCCAGCTGAGCTTCTTCTGGCCCCAGGTGGTCGGCGGGCCGCCGCCCCGCATCCTCGAGCACAAGGCCCCCGCCGTGGGCGAGGCAGCCCGCCGCCTGAACCTGAGCGTCGACCGCGTCGCGGTGCGCGACCTCTCGTCCGAGGTCGAGTGGGCCAAGGTCTCGCTCGTCACGGCCGAGGACTACGAGCGCGCCTGCGTGGCCAAGGGGCGCCCGGCGCCGGCGGGCTTCGACCACCGCACCGTCGCGCGGCTCATCACCGCCTACGAGGAGGTCAAGACGGAGCGTTCCGTCATCGACTTCGAGGACGTGCTCCTCATGCTCGGCGACATGCTCGCCTCGAACCACACGATCGCCGAGACCGTGCGCCGCCAGTACCGGCACTTCGTGGTCGACGAGTACCAGGACGTCTCCCCGCTCCAGCAGTTCGTCCTCGACCAGTGGCTCGGCGACCGTCGCGAGCTCTGCGTGGTCGGCGACCCGAGCCAGACCATCTACTCCTTCACCGGAGCCACGCCGCACCACCTGCTGAGCTTCCAGAAGGTCCACCCGGACGCCCAGGTGGTGCGCCTGGTCCGCGACTACCGCTCGACGCCCCAGGTGGTCGGGCTCGCCAACAAGCTCCTCGCGACCAAGGGCGTGCGGCGCTCGGGCAGCCACCCGGCGCTCGAGCTCATCGCCCAGCGTCCCTCCGGCCCGCCCGTCGCCTACACCACCTACGACGACGACGAGAGCGAGGCCCGGGGGATCGCCACCAAGGTCGGTCGGCTGGTCGCGGCGGGCACCGCCCCGTCCGAGATCGCCGTCCTGTACCGCACCAACGCGCAGTCGGAGGGCTTCGAGGCCGCGCTCGCCGACGCCGGCATCGCGTACCTGGTGCGCGGCGGCGAGAGGTTCTTCGCACGCCGCGAGGTCCGCGACGCCATCGTGCTGCTCCGCGGGGCAGCACGCTCGGCCGAGCCCGACATCCCCATGCCGACCACGGTGCGCGACGTCCTCACGTCGGCCGGCTGGTCCGCGGCACCCCCGGCGGGCCGCGGGGCGACGCGGGAGCGGTGGGAGTCCATGCAGGCGCTCGTCGGCCTCGCCGACGACCTCTGGGCCAAGCGTCGTGCCTCCCTGCCGGACCTCATCCAGGACCTCGAGGAGCGCTCCTCGGCTCAGCACGCCCCGACGGTCGAGGGCGTCACCCTCGCCTCCCTGCACGCCGCCAAGGGTCTCGAGTGGGACGCCGTGTTCCTCGCCGGGATGAGCGAGGGGCTCATGCCGATCTCGCTCGCCGAGACCGACGAGGCCGTCGCCGAGGAGCGGCGCCTGCTCTACGTCGGGATCACCCGTGCCCGCGAGCACCTGGACCTCTCGTACGCGAGGGCGCGCAACCCGGGCGGGCGCGCCGGACGTCGGCGGACACGGTTCCTCGACGGCCTCTGGCCGAGCGACAACCCGGCCGCCGGGATCCGTCGAGCCCCGCGCGACGTCGGCGGCCGGTCGGCCGTCGTGGTGACCGGGACCTACGACGCCGAGCTCTACGAGGCGCTCAAGGACTGGCGGACCGCTCGCGCCGAGGCGATCGACCGGCCGAAGTTCGTCGTGTTCTCGGACGCGATCCTGCGCGCGATGGCCGAGCTCGCACCCACCACGAACGCCGACCTGGTGCGGATCGACGGGGTCGGGCCGGGCAAGGTGGAGACCTACGGCGCGGAGGTCCTCGGGGTCGTGCGAGCACACGTCGAAAAGAAGTCCGGTAATTAACTTGCGGGCCGAGAACGGCCCGCCCTAAGGTTCAAGAGTCCCTGAAGGAGCGGCGACGGTCGAGAGGCCAGAGCCCGAGACGAGAGGAGGTGGGTGCTAGATGGAGATCAACATCATGACCGCAACGGTCATCGGAAGCCGCGACGCAGCGAGCTACCCAGCGCAGGTCGGCTCCGCCGCGACCGCTGTCTCCACTCGTCGTCGGTTCACCGGCATCGACCGCACCCACGTCTCCGCACCCAGGGCACACTCCGTCTGACACCTCTCAGACGTGCCGTCCAGGCCGCGGAGTCCTCAGGGATCCGCGGCCTTCTGCGTACCACCGGCCTGTCCTCGCCCAGCGGGGTCGGCTCGTCGTACCGGGCTCCGCGCATCCCTCACAGCCAGAACACGTGAGACCAAGGGATACAAGGAGGACACCGTGCGGCCTACCACGCTGCTCGACACGATGTCACAGGGCGGGTCCGGGGCCTGGGCGCGACCCAGCACCACCCAGGAGCCGACGCACGACCAGGCGACCGTCCGCGGGGACGCTCGACCTGCAGCAACACTCACCCAGACCGAGGGCAGGGAGTTCGACGAGCTCGTCGCCGGGCTCGTCCCCTGCCGCAACAACGACCCCGAGCTCTGGTTCGCCGAGCAGTCGACCCAGGTCGAGCAGGCGAAGGCCCTCTGCAAGGAGTGCCCCCTGGTGGCCGCGTGCCTCACCGGCGCGGTCGACCGCGCCGAGCCGTGGGGTGTCTGGGGTGGAGAGGTCTTCGTCGACGGCGTCGTCGTCGCGAAGAAGAGAGGGCGGGGACGTCCCCGCAAGAGCGAGGTGCTGTGATGCACGCAGCGTCCCGTCAGCACCCGGGTGCCACGGCACCCATCCCGGTGCACCCGCAGCGCGGGTGCACCGACCAGCCCCGCAGCCGGGGCATGGCGTCGAGGGCCTCGACCTCGATGCTCGCCCCGGCTGTCGCGGGCCGCCGCCCGTCCAGGTAGGCCAGCACCTCCGCCGCGACCACCGCTCCGGCCAGCGCCGCGACCACCGACGGCTGCGGCACCAGGAGCGGCAGGCCCGTCCCGCCGGGGACGTGCGCGGTCCCGCCAGCGACCTGCCCCGGAATGTCGGCGCCGACGTCTCGCCCGGCTCCTCGTCCCGCCTGTCCGTCAGCCCCACGGCCAGCCCTCCCGTCCGACGGGTCCTGCAGCTCGACGCAGCGCATGCAGGCCGTCAGCCCCGGGAGCACGAAGGGCCCCACCGCCGCGCCCCACGCCGCCACCGTGACCACCAGGTGCGCGACCCCCTCGGCCATGAGCCGAGCCGTCCGCAGCACCTCGCCGCCGTCCTCGACGACCAGGACCACCACGTCGGGCGAGAGCGCGTCGCGGCGCCCGACCCTCAGCGCGCGGTGCGAGAGGCGTGCCGCGTCGCCCACCGCGTCGTCGCGCCGCCGGCCCACGTGGTGCTCGCGCAGACCGCCGACCCCCACGTCTGCCTGCCGGACCTGGCGCGCGTCGTCGAGGACGACGGTCTCGACCCCCGCCGAGGCCAGGACGTCGACCACGACGGCACCGAGCCGCCCGCAGCCGACGAGCGCGACGACCCCCGTCGCACGGGCGGCCACGACCGACGGCCCGGTCGTGCCGCGGGACCTGGCCCAGGGCTCGAGGGCCCTCGCCTCGTCGCACAGCGAGGAGCGCAGCAGGTCGGTCGTGGGCACGTCACTCCTGTCGTCGGAGCGTCCATCGTCGCCCGTCGGCGACCCACGGAGGAGTTGTCCACAGGGCAGCGTCGAGCGGGTGACGTCGAGGACAGTCCAGACGACATGCCGCAGAAAGGGCTTCTCACCAGGGCGTCGAGACGCTACGGTCTGTGTGTGCCCGACACCGTCGACGGAGTGCCAGACCCCACCATCGAGGTGCGACGGAGCCGTCGACGCAAGAGCACGGTGAGCGCGTACCGCGACGGGGACCGCACGATCGTCTCCATCCCCGCACGGTTCTCGCGCGCCCAGGAACGTGAGTGGGTCGCGCGCATGGTGGCGCGCCTGGCCGACAAGGAGAAGCGACGGCGCCCCTCGGACGAGGGGCTCGAGACGCGTGCCGCGCTGCTGTCGGAGAAGTACCTCGACGGCAGGGCTCGCCCCAGCTCCGTGCGGTGGTCCAGCCGGCAGGGGCGCCGCTGGGGCTCGTGCACCCTCCCGGACAGGTCCATCCGGATCTCCACGCGCGTGCGCGGCATGCCGGCCTGGGTCCTCGACTACGTGCTGCTGCACGAGCTCGCGCACACCCTGCACGCCGGACACGGCCCCGAGTTCTGGGCGTTGCTCGACGCCTACCCGCGCACCGAGCGCGCCCGGGGCTTCCTCGAGGGCTTCTCGTTCGCGTGCGACACCGGGACGGACGGCGTACCGCCCGACGACGGAGACGAGGACGACGACGGGAGCGGTGCCGACGCGGCAGACGAGACCGGGCAGGGGCCGCCCTAGGTCACCGGTCGGTCGGACCGTCCGTCGTGCCGTCGTCGGTCGCCCCGCCGTCGGAGGAGTCGTCCGAGGGCTCCGTGGCCGGGGCGTCCGTCGTGCTGTCCTCCCCGAAGATCTCCGCGAGGGCCTTGTCGACGTCTGACTGGTCGGCCGTGACCTGCTCGCGACGCGAGAAGTAGCCCGCGGGGTCGTCGAGGTCCTCGGTGCCGGGCAGCAGGTCCGGGTGGTCCCAGACACCGTCGCGCGCCTCAGTGCCGACCTGGGCGGCGATGGTCGCCCACAGCGTCGCGGCGTCGCGCGAGCGCCGCGGTCGCAGCTCCAGCCCGACGAGCGAGGCGAAGGTCTGCTCCGCCGGACCACCGGCAGCCCGGCGACGACGGATCATCTCGCGCAGCGCCACGGCGTGCGGCAGGTGGGGGAGTGCCGCCTGGGCGGCGACCTCGTCGACCCAGCCCTCGACGAGCGCGAGCACGGTCTCGAGGCGCAGCAGCGTGGCCTCCTGCTCGGGCGTCGACTGAAGTCCGAACACCCCGCCGGACAGGGCACCACGCAGGGCCTCGGTGTCGGTCGGGTCGATCTCGCGCATCGAGGACTCGAGAGCAGACATGTCGATCGTGATGCCCTGCGCGTACGCCTCGACCAGGCCGAGCAGGTGCCCGCGCAGCCACGAGACGTGGGTGAACAGACGGGCGTGGGCGACCTCGCGGAGCGCGAGGAACAGGCGGACCTCGTCCTCGGGGGCGTCGAGCCCCTCGGCGAAGGCGCTCACGTTGGTGGGCACGAGGACGGTCGCAGGCTCGCTCAGCAGCGGCACGCCGATGTCGGTCGCGCCGAACACCTCGCGGGACAGGGTGCCGGCGGCCGTGCCGACCTGCATGCCGAACACCGCCGAGCCGATCTGACGCATCATCTGGGCAGGGTCGAACCCGTCGGTGCCACCGAGGAACGTCGACAGGCCCGCCATGCCGGGGATGCCGCCCTCCGGGCCGCCGAGCTCCGAGAGGTCCTCGGGCAGCTGGTCCCGCAGGACCGCACCCAGGGCGTCCGCGACAGACGCCGCGACAGGCTGGGCGAGGGTGCTCCAGGCGGGGAGGGTGTGCTCGACCCACTCGGAACGGCTCCAGGCGACGGCCCGGCCTCCACCCGGGGGCAGCTCGGTCGCGGCGTCCAGCCACAGCTCGGCGACGGAGAGCGCCTCGGTCGCCACACGGGTGTCGCGAGCCGACAGCGACGGGTCGCCCTCGGCGACGGCAGCCTGGCGGGCGACGTCGTGCGCGACGTCGGCGTTGACCGGTCCGGTGCCCGTCGCGGTGAGCATCTGCTTGACCTGCTCGAGCACCTGACGGAGCATCGCGGGGTCGTTCTGCAGCGCGGAACCAGCAGCGAGGAGCTCGGGGTCGAGGCCCCTCGCCTTGAGCTCAGCCATGGCCTCGTCGGCATCCGCCCCGAACATCGAGCGCAGCAGCTCTTCCCACTGGCTCGGGTCGGGCTCGCGCGGCGCACCGCTGGGGTCGAACGGGTCGCTGCTCATGAGGGTCTCCTGGGGCGATGACTCGGACCGGGCTTCGATCTGACTACGGTAACCACACAGACGTACCGCGAGAGGTCAGATTCACCATGACATCACACCTGGTTCGCTCAGGGCGCACCGTGGTCCTCGGCGACTCGCCCGTGGCCCGCGGGCTCCGGGCCGTGCTCGGCACCGGCGGCGGCGCCTCCGGAGACGGCACGGACGCCGCGCCCCGAGACGACCTGCTGGGCGCCGACGCCGTCGTGGTCGTGGGGCAGACCGGCGACTTCGCCGCGGTCCCGACCCGGCGGGTGGCCGAGCAGCGCGCGCTGGCCGCCGAGCAGGTGCGCAGCGCAGTCGCGGCCGCCGCCAGGGCCGGCGTCGAGCACGTGGTCGGCATCAGCTCGGCGATGGTCGAGGGGGCTGCGCCCGACCGGCAGCTGATCGACGACCCCGACGACCCCGACGAGGTTCACGACGCGCACGGCACGGGCGGACCGACGACCGTCGCCGACAGCGCTGACGGCGACGGTGCCGCCGCTGCGCCCGACTCCGGAGCCGCCGGTGACCTGCTGGCCTTCGAGGCCGCCCTCCTCGCGGCGGCGGCCGACCACGGGCTCGCGCGCGTCACGGTCCTACGCCCCGCGGTGCTCGTCGGACCCGATGTGGACACTCTCCTGACCCGGCACTTCGAGGCACCCCGGATCCTCACCGTCCGCGGAGTCCGCCGCGACTGGCAGCTCGTGCACCTGGACGACCTCGGGGCGGCGGTCGCGGTCGCGGTCGAGCGTCGGCTCACCGGTGTCCTCACGGTCGGAGCCGTGCGCGACGGCCTCCCGGACGTCCTCGGGCCCGACGAGGTCGTCGAGGTCTCCGGCCTGCGAGCCGTCGACCTGCCCGCCGCGGTCGCCTTCGCGACGGCCGAGCGGCTGCACCGTCTGGGGGTGCTCCCGGCGCCGGCCTCCGACCTCGCCTGCACGGTCTACCCCTGGACCGTGACCTCGCGACGCCTGGTCGCGGCCGGCTGGTCGCCGGGGTGGTCGAGCCGGGACTGCCTCGAGGTGCTCGTCGAGCAGACGAGCGGCCGGAACGGGGTCGGCGGTCGACGCGTCGCACGACGGGACGCCGCGGCGCTCGGGGCTGCGGGGGCCGCGGTCGCCCTGCTCGGGACCGCTGCGGTGTGGCGCCAGGCTCGCGGGCGCCGGTGACCTGACGCGCCGACCAGACGCGCCGACCTGGCGGCGCGCTCGGAGCGCCTCCTCAGCGCGCTGCCAGGGTTCTCGGGGATGATGGGTCGGTGCGCAGCAAGAAGAACACCACCCCCCAGCCCCCGGTGCAGCCCTCCGAGCACGGCTCGGGTCAGCCCGGCGACGGTCGGGAGAGCGCCCTCGAGCGCAACCTCCGCGAGCCCTACGCCCTCCCGGGCCGTGAGCGACCGTCAGCGCGCTCGGTGACTCTCGGGATCTCCTTCATGGTGACGGTCCTGCTGCTCTCGGGCCTCGCCGTCCTGCCCTCCCCGTACGCCGTGAGGTCTCCGGGCCCCACCCGCGACACCCTCGGCCAGGTGGACGGCACCGACCTCATCGAGATCACCGGCGCGACCACCTACGAGTCGACCGGTGAGCTGCGCCTGACGACGGTCGGGGTGAGCGGTGGCCCGGGCTATCCCGTGAACCTCGCCCAGGTGGTCCAGGGCTGGCTCGACCCGACGCGCGTCGTCGCCCCGGTCGAGACGGTGTTCCCCCCGTCCGTCTCCCGGGAGGAGCTGGACGCGCAGAGCTCTGCCGAGATGACGTCGTCGCAAGAGATGGCCACCTACGCCGCGCTCACCGAGCTCGGGTACGACGTGCCCGTGACGATCACCGCGGTCGAGACCGTCGAGGGCTCGGGAGCCCGCGGCGTCGTCGAGGACGGCGACGTCATCGCGTCCTTCGACGGTGACGCCCTCGTCTCGTCCGAGGACCTGCTCGACCGCCTCGCCAGCACCGCCCCGGGGAGCGACGTGGTCCTCGGGATCGTCCGCGACGGCTCGCCGTCCGACGTCACGGTGACGACCACGGACCCCGGCGACGGCTCCGACGGGTCTCGCCTGGGTGTCGTGGTGCAGAGCAGCTTCGACTTCCCGGTCGACGTGAGCATCCAGATCGACAACATCGGCGGCCCGAGCGCCGGGACCATGTTCGCGCTCGGCATCATCGACCGGATGACGCCCGAGGACGAGGTGAACGGTCAGGTGATCGCCGGGACCGGGACCATGGACCTCGCGGGCCAGGTGGGCCCCATCGGCGGGATCCGTCAGAAGCTCGACGGCGCGCTCCGCGACGGGGCCACGTGGTTCCTCGCCCCCGCGGACAACTGCGAGGAGGTCGTCGGGCACGTGCCCGACGGGCTCCAGGTCGCGAAGGTCTCCACCCTTGCCGAGGCGCGTGCCGCGATGGTCGCGATCGGCGCCGGCGAGGGCAGCACGCTGCCGACCTGCTCCTAGGCCAGACGGTACCGGTCGACGGCCGCCGACCGACCGCGGGTGGCTCAGTCGAAGGTCGCGCGCAGCGCGTCGACCAGGCCCGGGACCAGCGCCGGGCCGCCCGCGACGTCGGACGCCGTGTCGTTCGTGCGGGTGCGCAGCGCGCACCACGAGGTCCCGTCGCGCAGCACTCCCACGGCCATCCGCACGTCCTGGCGGTCCGGGTGCTCGGCGAGGTAGGCGAGCGCGGCAGAAGGGTCCTCGGGGACGCCCTCCTCGGCCGACGGCGGGAGGATGATCCGCTCGACGACGAGCGCGGCGCCGGCGACGGCCTCCGGCCAGGTGATCGAGGCGAGGAGGTCGTCGAGCTGGATCGACTCCGGCACGCCGTCCTGCTCGACGGACGTGAGGTGCAGCGGGTTGTCGCGCGCGGCGTCGACGGCCTCGGTGGGGAGGGCGTCGGCGAGAGCGGGCTCGGCCTCCAGGGCGGCCTGCGTCGAGACGAGCGCGAACACGCGCAGCGGCGCGTCCCACCCGGTCGTCGCGACGTGCGACTCGACCTCGGTGACGGCCTGGGCGAGGAAGATCTCGGCCATCGACGGTGCCTGACCGCCCGCGGCGGAGGGCTGCGCGGTGCGCTGCTCGGGGGCGGCGGTGTCGGTGTCGACGGGGGAGGTGCTCGGGCTCGTCGGGTCGGCGGGCCGGGGGGCTGGCTCAGTCATGGGACAAGTCTCGCAGACCTCTCAGCCCGCGGCAGGCGGAGCGGCAGGTGGTCCGGGTCGTCGTCCGGCAGGTCGGCCGACGGTCCGGGCGACCCTGCGGAGCAGGCGATACACCTGCGAACTGTGGGAACCTTGAGGGGACCGCACGCGTTCACTGTGTGAGTGCCCCCTCGGGGCGCTCGTGCACGAGTGTCACCAACAGCGAGGATCCTACGCCGTGTCTTCAGCAGCGCCCCCTCGTCGACCAGCCCCCGCACGGGGTCCGGGTCGCCGCAGGCCGAGTCCGCTCGTCATCACCGCCGCCGCCGTCGGCGTCGTCGTGGTGGCCCTCTTCCTGCTCGCGCAGTTCTGGACGGAGGTGATGTGGTTCCAGCAGCTCGGGTACGAGAAGGTCATCTGGACGCAGTGGGGCACGCGCGCCGCCCTGTTCGCCGTCGGGTTCCTCGTGATGGGCGCCGCCGTCTACGTGAGCCTCCAGCTCGCGTACCGGAAGCGACCGATCTACGCGCCGTCGACGCCTGAGCAGGCGACCCTCGACCAGTACCGCGAGGCCATCGAGCCGCTGCGCCGCCTGGTGATGATCGCGGCCCCGCTGGTGATCGGCCTCTTCGCCGGCATCGCGGCCTCCTCGCAGTGGCAGACGGTCCTCCTCGCGCTGAACTCGGTGCCCTTCGGGACGACCGACCCGCAGTGGAACATGGACCTGTCGTTCTTCATCTTCACCCTGCCGGTGCTGCGCTTCGCCGTGAGCTTCCTCATGGCCGTCGCGATCATCTCCGGCATCGGTGCGCTCGCGACCCTCTACCTGTACGGCGGCCTGCGCCTCAACGACGGCGGCGTCCGCACCACGGCCGCGGCCCGTATCCAGCTCGCGTCCACCGCGGCGGTCATCATGCTGCTGCTCGGCGTGAACTACTGGCTGGACCGGTACTCGATCCTCAAGACGGAGAACGACCGGTTCGCCGGTGCGTCCTTCTCCGACGTCAACGCCGTGATCCCGTCCAAGGCGATCCTCGCCGGCGTCGCGGTGCTCGTCGCCGCGCTCTTCATCGTCACCGCGATCCGCGGCAACTGGCGTCTGCCCGCGATCGGTGTCGGCCTCATGGTCGTCGCCGCCATCGCCGTCGGCGGCATCTACCCCGCGATCGTCCAGCGCTTCCAGGTCACGCCGAACGCGCAGGAGCTCGAGTCCGAGTACATCCAGCGCAACATCGACGCGACCCGGACGGCCTTCGGCCTCGACGCGATCGAGACGACGTCGTACAACGCCAAGACCACGGCCGAGGCCGGCGCACTCCGCGAGGACGCGCAGACCACGCAGTCGATCCGTCTGCTCGACCCGACGATCGTCAGCCCGTCGTTCCGTCAGCTGCAGCAGAACCGTGGCTACTACAACTTCGCCGACACCCTCTCCGTCGACCGCTACGAGATCGACGGCGAGAGCCGCGACACCGTGATCGCCGTCCGTGAGCTCGACCTCAACGGCCTCGGCGCGGACCAGCGCAACTGGACGAACGACCACACGGTCTACACCCACGGCTTCGGCGTGGTCGCGGCCTTCGGCAACCAGATCGGCCCGGACGGTCGTCCGGCCTTCTACGAGGGCGGCATCCCGTCGGTCGGCGCGCTGACCGACGAGACGGAGAACGGCTACGAGCCGCGCATCTACTTCAGCCCGCGGTCCCCGAGCTACTCCATCGTCGGCGCCCCCGAGGGCACCGAGCCGTGGGAGCTCGACTACCCGACCGACGAGGGCGGCGGCCAGGTCAACACGACCTTCCCGACCGGCGACGTCGCGATCGGCCCGGACCTGGGCTCGTTCATGAACAAGCTGCTCTACGCGCTCAAGTTCCAGTCCGAGGAGATCCTCTTCTCCGACCGTGTGACCTCCGAGTCGCAGATCGTCTACGACCGTGACCCGCGGGCCCGTGTCGAGAAGGTCGCGCCGTACCTGACCCTCGACGGCCGCGTGTACCCCGCAGTGGTCGACGGCCGCGTCAAGTGGATCATCGACGGCTACACCACCTCGAACGAGTACCCCTACTCCGCGTCGGAGTCCCTCGAGGACGTCACGGCCGACTCGCTCACCGCGACGTCGAACTCCATCCAGGCACTCGCGCCGCAGCAGGTCAACTACATCCGCAACTCGGTCAAGGCGACCGTGGACGCGTACGACGGCTCCGTGACGCTCTACGCGTGGGACACCGAGGACCCGGTCCTCCAGGCCTGGCAGGGCGTGTTCCCCAACATGATCGAGCCGATCTCGGAGATCTCGGGCGACCTCATGAGCCACATGCGCTACCCCGAGGACATGTTCAAGGTGCAGCGCGCGCTCCTCACGCGCTACCACGTCGACACCGCGAGCGAGTTCTTCTCCGGTCAGGACTTCTGGCGCAGCCCGACGGACCCGACCGGCAGCGCCGCGAACACGACGCTCCAGCCGCCGTACTACCAGACGCTGCAGATGCCGGGCCAGGACGAGCCGACCTTCTCGCTGTCGTCGTCGTTCATCACCGGTGGTACCAGCGACCGCAACGTGATGACCGGGTACCTGGCGGTCGACGCCGAGGCCGGCAACACCGCGGGCGAGGTCGCCGAGGGCTACGGCACGCTGCGGCTCCTCGAGCTGCCGCGTGGCTCGACGGTCCCCGGACCGGGTCAGGTGCAGAACAACTTCAACTCCGACTCGGACATCGCCCGGGACCTCAACCTGCTGCGGCAGGGAAACTCGACGGTCCTCAACGGCAACCTGCTGACCCTGCCCATGGGTGGCGGACTGCTCTACGTGCAGCCCGTCTACGTCCAGTCCTCGAGCGGTACGGTCTTCCCGCTGCTCCGCAAGGTCCTCGTGGCCTTCGGCGACGAGGTCGGCTTCGCCGACACCCTCGACGAGGCGCTCGACCAGGTGTTCGCCGGTGACTCCGGTGCGACGGCAGGTGACGCCGAGTCTCCTGACGAGGGCGACGTCCCGGTCGACGACCCGACGACCGACCCCGAGGACGGGGCCACCGACGCCCCGACCGAGGAGCCGACGACGGACCCGACCACGGAGCCGACCGACGCAGCGACGCCGGACGTCCCCGCGGGCGACGCACGCACCCAGCTGAACGAGGCGCTGGCCGACGCGAAGACGGCTCTCGAGGAGAGCCAGACCGCGCTGACCAACGGTGACTTCGCCGCGTACGGCGAGGCGCAGGACCGTCTCCAGGTCGCTCTCGAGGCTGCGCTCGCCGCAGACGAGGCGCTCGGGAACTGATCCGACGCGCTCCGGCGCTCGGCTCGACCCACCACCACGGCGGCCCCCTCTCCACCGGAGAGGGGGCCGCCGTCGTCGTCCCCGGGCGTGGACGCGGTTTGCCTCGCGGTGCCCGGACCGAGGACGATGTCGCCATGACAACGATGAACACCACGGGACACCACACGATCACGGACGGGTCGTTCGGCTCCCTCCCCACGAAGCTCCTCCAGCACGCGAGCGGTGCGCAGGCGGAGATCGCGGTCCGTGGCGCGACGGTGCTGTCGTGGACCGCCCCCTGGCGCGACGGCTGGGCGGGCTACATCGACGGGTACCGCGACGAGGCGGACCTCCTGGCGCAGCACGGCGGACGCAGCGCCATCCTCTTCCCCTTCGCGAACCGTCTCAAGGACGACCGGTACACCTTCGACGGGACCACCCACGAGGTGGGCCTCCAGTTCCCCGTCGACAAGGAGGTCATCCACGGGCACGCGCGCGGCCACGACTGGACGGTCGTCGCCCAGGACACCGACCCGGCGTCGGGTGCCGTGAGCATCACCTTCGGCTTCGAGGTGCGACCCGGAGACGTCGACGGCTATCCCTTCGCGCTCGACGCGACGGTGCGCTTCGACCTCACCGAGACGTCGCTCGACCTCACCCTCACCTACCGCAACGTCGGCGAGACCGACGCGCCGGTGGCCGCCGGCTGGCACCCGTACTTCACGCTGCCCGGGCACGACACCATCGACACCCTGGGGCTGCGTGTCCCGGCGCGCGCCCAGGTCGTCAACGACGCGGGCCTGATCCCGCTCCCGGGTGACGCCGCCTACGCACCGTTGGACGCCGACCTCGTCCACGAGACCCTCGAGGGCGTCCAGTACGACCACGCCTGGGACCGTCTCGTGCCCGACGCCGACGGCGTCGTCCGCACGCTGCTCACGGACCCGGCCACCGGCGACGGCGTCGCGGTGTGGCAGAAGACGGGCACGCTGCTCGTGTTCACGAGCGACGCGCTCGACCGCAAGCGCGAGTCCGTCGCGATCGAGTCGCTCGAGACGACCACGGACGCCTTCAACCGCCCGGACCGCGCCGACGACGTGCGCGTAGCCGTGGGTCAGGAGAAGACCTTCGCGATCGGTGCGCACGTGGTGCGCGGCGACCGTGCGTGAGCAGGCCTGAGCAGGCCTGAGCGGCGCTGAGAGCGGAGTCACACGGGCTGCGGGGCTGATCGACTTGGCCCTGCAGCCCGGGTGACGTAACGTTGTCCTTACCGACGCGGGGTGGAGCAGCTCGGTAGCTCGCTGGGCTCATAACCCAGAGGTCGCAGGTTCAAATCCTGTCCCCGCTACAGATGCAGTACCGAGAAGCCCTCCTGGTCCCGACCAGGAGGGCTTCTCGCATGCCGGGGGCGGGTGGCTCGTACTACGGTCGAGGGCATGATCCCCGCTGACCTCTCCCTGCTCCGCGCCCCCGGGGCGCCCTCGCTCTCGCCCGACGGCACCTTCGCCGTGGTGGCCCGGATCGCGCCCGACCTCGAGACCGACGAGTACACCGGCCAGGTCTGGCGCGTGAGCGTCGAAGGCTCGACCGCCCCGGTCCGCCTCACCCGCGGGCACCGGGACACCGACCCGCAGGTGTCACCCGACGGGCGCTGGGTCGCGTTCCTGCGTGCCGAGCCGAAGGGCCGCCCGCAGGTGCACCTCGTCGAGGCGGTGGGTGGTGAGCCGGTCCGGTTGACCGACGCGCCGCTCGGAGCCCAGGCGCCGCAGTTCAGCCCGGACGGCTCGAGCCTCGCCTTCCTCGCCCGCGTCCCCGACGAGGGGCGCTACGTGGTCGACGGGAACCCCGCTGCGGAGCGCCCGCGGCACATCACCGAGCTCACCTACCGCCACGACGGGGTCGGGTTCACGCACGACAAGCGCCGTCAGCTGTTCGTGGTCGACGTCCCTGCTGACCCCGAGGCACGCTCGCTCGTCGCCGAGGACGGGACGAGCGGGTCGGTCGCCCGGCAGGTGACCTCGGGCGACGTCGACCTCTCGAGCGCGCTCTGGCTGTCCGACGGTCGCCACGTGGTCGTGGTGGCGGCCCGGCACGCTGGACGGCACCAGGACCGGCGCTCTGACGTCGTGGTGATCGACACCGCGGCCGACGGCGACGGTGCGCTGCACCCCCTGACCGACGCGGACGCAGGCTCGACGCTCGCGGTGGCTGCAGCCGTGCCGACGTCGGACGGCGCCGGGTTGTGGGTGCTCGCCCAGGACATGGGCCCCTCGGGGCGTGACTTCGTGGCGCGGCAGACCGGGCTCTTCCACCTGCCGCTGCAGACGGACGCCGACGGGCGGCCAGCGGCGGCCGGGCTGCCGCAGCGCCTCACCGACGAGGAGGCCGTCGACCTCGACCCGTCGACCGTCGCCGCGACGCCCGACGGTGTGCTCGTCGGGCGGCTGGAGCGCGGGACCGTGGTGCTCGACGAGCTGCGTGCTGACGGTGCCGCGCGCGAGCTCGTCGGCGGGTCCGTCGTGGTGCACGGCGTCTCGACGGCCGCGGGGCGCGCGGTCGTGACGGTCGCGGGCCCGAGCACCTCGGGCGACGTCTACGCGGTCGACCTCGGAGACGGCGGGTCGCGGACGCTCACCGACTGGTCCGAGCCCCTGCGCGCGACCGGACGGGTGCGCGAGCCCGTCGAGATCACCACGACCGCCCCTGACGGGTATCCCGTCCACGGCTGGGCGGTCACACCGGACCCTGAGCGCTTCGGTGCCGGACCGCACCCGACGATCCTCATGATCCACGGCGGGCCGTTCGCGCAGTACACGGTCGCGCTCTTCGACGAGGTCCAGACGCTCGCAGGCGCCGGGTACGCCGTCGTCTACGGCAACCCGCGCGGCGCAGCCGGCTACGGCGGGGCCCACGGCGCGGCGATCCGGCACGCCTTCGGCACCGTCGACACCGACGACGTGCTGGCGCTCCTCGAGGCCGCGCTGGCCGACCCGGCGCTCGACGCCGACCGGGTGGGCGTCATGGGCGGGTCCTACGGCGGCTACCTCACGGCGTGGCTCACCACCCGGACGGACCGCTTCGCGGCGGCTGTCGTCGAGCGCGGGTTCCTCGACCCGGTGAGCTTCGTCGGGTCGAGCGACATCGGGTGGTTCTTCGGGCTCGAGTACCTCGGCGACGGAGACACGGACGAAGACCGTGCTCGGGTCGCCGCGCAGTCGCCCATGGCGCACGTGGCACAGGTGACGACCCCGACCCTCGTGATCCACTCCGAGCAGGACTGGCGGTGCCCCGTCGAGCAGGGGCAGCGGTGGTTCGTCGAGCTCAAGCGCCGCGGCGTCGAGGCCGAGCTGCTGCTGTTCCCGGGGGAGGGGCACGAGCTCACGCGCTCGGGCCGCCCCCAGCACCGGCTGGTGCGGCTCGAGCACGTGCTCGCCTGGTGGGAGCAGCAGCTGCCGGTGCCGGGTCGCGGCGAGACCGCCTAGAGGCCGACCATCGCCATGCCCGACTCGTCGTAGCGGTTGCCGCTCACCGGGATCCGGCGCGTGAGGGCGTCGAGGTCGGCCACCTCGTCGGCCGACAGCGCGAGGGCCGCAGCCCCTGCGTTCTCCTCGACGCGCTCGATGCGCCGGGTCCCCGGGATCGGCACGACCCACGGCTGCTGCGCCAGCAGCCAGGCGAGCGCCACCTGACCGGGCGTCGCCCCCTTGGCAGCGGCGAGGGTGCGCACGTGCTCCACGAGCGCCTCGTTGGCCGTGAGGTTCTCGGGGGTGAAGCGCGGGACCCGGTTGCGGATGTCACCCTCGCTGAAGGTGGTCGACGTGTCCACCGAACCGGTGAGGAACCCCTTGCCGAGGGGGCTGAAGGGGACGAACCCGATCCCGAGCTCGGCGAGCGTCGGCAGCACCTCGGCCTCCGGGTCGCGGGTCCACAGCGAGTACTCGCTCTGGACCGCCGTCACGGGGTGCACGGCGTGGGCGCGCCGGATGGTCCCGGCACCCGCCTCGGAGAGGCCGAAGTGCCGGACCTTGCCCGCCTGGACCAGCTCGGCCACCGCGCCGGCGACCTCCTCCACGGGGACGTCGGGGTCGACACGGTGCTGGTAGAAGAGGTCGAGGGTGTCGGTCCGCAGGCGGCGCAGGGACGCGTCGGCGACCCTGCGGATCTGCTCCGGGCTCGAGTCGAGGCCGACCATGCGGCCGTCCTCGATGCGCCACCCGAACTTCGTGGCCACGACCACCTGGTCGCGGACCGGCTCGAGGGCCTCGCCGACGAGCTCCTCGTTGACGTAGGGGCCGTACACCTCAGCGGTGTCGAAGAACGTGACCCCGCGGTCGACGGCGGCGCGCAGGACGCCGATCATCTCCTCGCGCGAGCCGGGGTTGGGGCCATAGCTCTGGGACATGCCCATCGCGCCGAGGCCGACCGCCGAGACCTGCAGTCCCTGACCGAGCGTACGAGTGTGCATGGTGACCTCCGTGGTGCGTCGTCGTCTGCTGTCACTCCTCACGCTAGGCACCGGTGGCGCGAGGTGGCAGGGCCTGCTGGTACCCCGATCGGTGGGGCCCCTCGGTGGCCTGACCTGCGCGGAGGTGGGCGGCGGGGGTGGTGGGCACCACTCCGAGAACCCTTCATGGCGGTAGGGATCGCGTCGATCGGTCCGGTGACCGACATCCCGCCACGAAGGAGCCTCACCGTGAGCACGACCGTCCCAGCCACCTCGCGCCGCACTGCCTGGGCCTCTGGCATCGCCGCCAAGATCCTGCTCTGCGTCGCGATCATGGGGGTCGTCGCGCTCGCGACCGGCGCCTTCGCCTGGGCGCGCCTCGGAGCCCTCGACACGCAGATGCAGAAGATCCAGACGGAGAACGTCGAGCGCCTCGACGCGCTCGTGAGCATCCAGCAGAACCTCGCCGCCACCTACAAGGGCACCATCCGCTACACCACTCCCGGCGCCACCTACCTCTCCGAGGAGGCGCTGCAGCAGACGCTCGACGCAGAGGCCGGAGTCACCGGCGCGCTGGAGCGCTACGCCGCGCTGTCGGACCCCGACGCCACGTGGCAGGCCAACGTCGCCGCCTTCGACGAGGCCTGGAGCTCCTACCTCGACCTCTTCAACACCGTCGTGCTCCTGCAGCCCGCCCCCGCCGGCTACACACCGCCGCCCGCGGACCGCCTCGTCGAGGCCTTCGACGACGCGGAAGGCGCGCTCGCGGGGTCGGCAGAGGCCATGGGCGACTACGAGGTGCGCCTGACCGGCGAGGCCTCGGCCGACGCCCACGCGCTCGCCGACCAGTCCCGTCTGCTCGTCGTGGTCCTGCTGCTCGTCGGGCTCGCCGGGGCTGTCGTCGCCGCCGTCGTGAGCGGTCGGAGCACGGCGCGACGTGTCGGCCAGGTGCGCGACGCGCTCGTGGCGATCGCCGACGGCGACCTCACCGAGCGTGCCGTGCCGGTGGGCGAGGACGAGATCGGCCAGATGGGTCGGGCCGCCCGGTCTGCGGCGGAGAGCCTGCGGGGGACCGTCACGACGCTGTCCGAGAGCTCGACCGCCCTGAGCCAGGGGTCGTCGGCGCTGCTGGACCGGGCCCGTGAGATCGCCGGGACCAGCGAGGCGACCACCACGCAGACCCGTGCGCTCGGGGTGGCCGCGCGGGACGTGTCGACGAACGTGCTCACCGTCGCGACCGGTGCCGAGGAGATGGGTGCGGCGATCCGCGAGATCTCGCAGTCGGCGCAGGACGCGGCGCGCGTCGCCAACCAGGCGGTCGGATCTGCCGAGGCCACGACCGCGACGGTCGGCAAGCTCGGCGAGTCCTCGACGGAGATCGGGAACGTCATCAAGGTGATCACCTCGATCGCCGAGCAGACCAACCTGCTGGCGCTCAACGCGACCATCGAGGCGGCCCGCGCCGGCGAGGCGGGCAAGGGCTTCGCCGTCGTCGCGAGCGAGGTCAAGGAGCTCGCGCAGGAGACGGCCAAGGCGACCGAGGACATCGCGCGCCGCGTGCAGACCATCCAGTCGGACAGCACGGACGCGGCTGGCGCCATCGCCGAGATCGCCGAGGTGATCGCCCGGATCAACGACTACCAGGCGACCATCGCGAGCGCGGTCGAGGAGCAGAACGCCACGACAACCGAGATCAGCCGGAGCATCGCCCAGACGGCTGCCGGGGCCACGCAGATCTCTGCGGGGATCGACGACGTCGAGGCCCAGGCGGTGGTGACCTCCGAGAGCGGCGAGAGCACCCGCGTGCAGGCGGAGCACATGGCCGGGATGGCAGCCACGCTCCAGCAGGCGGTGGCACGCTTCAGGCTCTGACGACGACGCACGACGCGGGGGACGCTGCCTGCCTGGCAGCGTCCCCCTCGTCGTGCTTCGGCCGACGGCGTCAGGCGTGCGTGACCTGCCGTGCGTCGTGGTCGGACGTGTCGTCGTCGGTCACCAGGACCGGCGCCTGGTCGACGGCGTGGCCCTCGACGTCGACGTGGGGGAGCACGCGGTCGAGCCAGCGGGGGATCCACCAGGCGCTCTTGCCCATGAGGGACAGCAGCGCGGGCATGAGGACCAGGCGAACGACGAACGCGTCAGCCAGCACGCCGACCATGAGCCCGAAGGCGATCGACGCGGCGACCGAGAAGGTGCTGGTCGCGAAGCCGGCGAAGACCACGGTCATGATGGTGGCCGCCGCCACGAGCACGGGGGCCGAGCGCGAGAAGCCCTCGACGACTGCGTCCTTGGGGGACAGTCCGCGGTCGTGCATCTCCTTGATCCGCGAGACGAGGAACACCTGGTAGTCCATCGCGAGGCCGAACAGCACGCCCACGAGCAGGATCGGGAGCAGGCTGAGCATCGGGTCGCCCTGCGGTGCGTTGACCAGGGCGGGCAGCCAGCCCCACTGGAAGACCGCCACGCTGGCACCGAAGGACGCTCCGACGGAGAGCAGGAAGCCGAGCGTCGCCACCAGGGGGATGAGCAGGGAGCGGAACAGCAGGACCAGCAGCGCGAGCGAGATGAGCACGATGACCACGAGGTACTTGACGAGGGCGTCGGCGAGCGCGGCGTCCTGGTCGATGCCGATGGCGGTCTCGCCGGTGACCTCGACGTGGATGCCGGAGATCGAGTCGCCGTCCTCGCGCAGCTGGTGGACGAGGTCCTCGGTGGAGTCGTCGATGGGCCCGCCGGTGGGGATGACGGTGATGCGGGCGGTCTGGCCGTCGGCGCTGACCTCGGCCGGGATGACCTGCCCGACGCCGGGCATCTGCGCAAGCTGGTCTTCGAGAGCGGCGGTGCTGGAGGCGACGTCGTCACCCTCCGCCAGGACGATCAGCGGGCTCTGCACTCCGCCGAAGGCGTCGAGGACGACGGTGTAGGCGGTGCGCTCGGTGGACTCCGGGTCGGTGCCGCCGGGGACGTTGAAGGCCGTCTTCATGCTGAGCATCGGCAGGGCGACGACGAGCAGGACGACGACGCCCGAGACCAGGGAGATCACGGGGCGACGGACGACGGCCTGCCCCCAGCGGCGGACGAAGCCGCGGGTGGGCGTGGCGTCCTCGTCGACGAGCACGCCTGCGGCCAGGGCACGGCGGTGCTTCTTCGAGAGGGCCTTGACGCCGAGGGTCTTCATGAGGACGGGCAGGAGGGTGAGGGAGAGCAGGACCGCGACCAGGACACCGAAGGCACCGGCCATGCCCATCTCGGTGATGAAGCCGATGCCGGCGACCATCAGCGCGGCGAGCGCCACGATGACGGTGAGGCCGGCGAAGACGACGGCGGTGCCGGCCGTGCCGGTGGCGCGGGCGATCGAGTCCTCGACCGACCGTCCCGACCGCAGCTCGGTGCGGAACCTCGACAGGATGAACAGCGAGTAGTCGATGCCGACCGCGAGGCCGAGCATCGAGGCGAGGATGATCGAGTTCTCGCCGATCGGGGTGATGGACCCGTAGGCGAGGACCCCGACGAGACCGACGCCGACGCCGAAGACGGCGACGAGCAGGTTGGCCCCGGCGGCGCGCATCGAGCCGAAGGTGAGGACCAGGACGAGGAACGCGACGAGCACGCCGACGACCTCGCCCGGGCCGGACTCTGCGCCGAGCGGGACGAGGTTGCCGCCGAGCTCGACCCCGAGGTCGGCCGGAGCGGACTCCTGGAGGGCGAGGGCTGCGTCGTAGGAGGTCACCTGACCGTCCTCGGAGAGGTCCCCGTAGGTGAGGGTCGCGACGGCGACGCTCCCGTCGGGCGAGACGAAGGGCTGTGCGGGGTCGAAGGGGTCGGAGACCGTCTGGACGCCCGGGAGGGACGCGGCCTCGGTGAGGACGTCCTGGATGCCCGCGGTGACGGTCGGGTCGGTGACGGTGGCGTCCGCAGGGGCGAACACCAGCTGGAGGGTCCCGCCGGCGGGGGCCTCGGTCGAGGGGAACTCGCGGTTCATGACCTCGAGGGCCTGAGAGGCGCGCGACCCTGGGATGGTCTCCGGGGCGCTCTCCCCGGACCCGTTGACGCCGAGGATCCCGGCGAGGCCGGCGAAGACGGCCAGCCAGACGCCGACCACCACCAGCCGGTGCCCGGCGCTGAAGCGCCCGAGGCGAGAGAGGAACGTGGACATGGCACTCCTTGGGGAAGGGCGGGTGTGATCGCTACCGATCCTTCTCGCGGAGACGCCCCGGCGAATCGGGCAGGTGGCGGACCGTGGGTACCGCAGGTGCGGTAGGCGAGGGGGGGGGGGGGGGCGGGAGCGCGAGTTGGACCACCGGCGAGGATGACGTAGAGTGGTGCTTACCGACGCGGGGTGGAGCAGCTCGGTAGCTCGCTGGGCTCATAACCCAGAGGTCGCAGGTTCAAATCCTGTCCCCGCTACAAGAAGAACGGCCCTCGATCACTGATCGAGGGCCGTTCTGCGTCGTACAAGAGCTGTCGGGCCGAGTCGGCGACCCGCTCTGCCGCAGTCTCGGCGAGGCGGCGCCGTGGCTAGACCCAGATCGCCGTGGCCCACCCGTCGCTGAAGACCTCGGGGGTGCCGGGCAGCGACTCGGACTCTCCCAGGGCGTGGCGGCGGGCGGTCCAGGCGGCCGCTGCGGCGTCGAGCACGTCGTCGACGCCGACGTCCACGCCGGCGAGTGCCCCGACGCCCGTGACGCCCAGGCCGTGCTCGTCGAGGAGCGCTCGCCGCACCTCGGAGCCGGCCCAGGTCTTCTTGCGCTCGGTGAGCGGGCTGCCGTTCATGCGCGCGAAGCTCACCTCCGGGTGCACCTCGAGGACGGTGCGCGGGGCACCCTCCTCGCTGCGCACGAAGTCCTCGACCTCGAAGACCTTGGTGCGCAGCCCGAAGGCCTGGATCGAGAAGCCCTCGCCCGCGAGCTCCCGGTTGATGGTCACCGCGTCCGCGTGCGTCTCGGCCTGCAGCGCCGGGCGGACGGGGGTCATGAACACCGACGAGCGCAACCGGCCGATCTGCTGCTTGGCGAGCAGGTCCGCCTGACGGCGCCCCGTGTCCGGCAGGCCGATGGGGATGTCGATGCCCACCACGGCGACCGGCCCCTCCATCTCCGCAGCGGCGACGAGGGTGCCGATGTCCCGGGCGGCCAGCGCCATCGGGCGTCCGCCGTCCCACACGACGCCCACCCAGCCCGCCCGGCAGGCGTCCACGCCCAGGACGCGCGTCGTCGCGATCGGTGCAGGTGTGCCGGGTGAGAACCCTCCGGGTGCAGTCATGCCTCCAGGACTACCAGGTCAGGGCGACGCGCGTCGGGTGGAGGGCGGGGGGAGTCGCGGAGTAGGGCCAGCCCTACCACCAGACAGGGAGGCTGGCCGTATGGTCTGGCCCCGTCCCGCCAAGGACGATAGAGGAATGATCGAGACGACCGCGCCCCTCCCGCTCCGCCCCGCGTCCTCTGCCGGACCAGGTGCCGGTGCGGCTCCGGGGCTCGCTCCGCAGCCCGATCACTGGCAGACCGAGGCGAGCACACCTGGCCACGCCGGGCTGACCCGGCTGCGCAGCCTGGGAGCCGACACGGCCTATGTCCTGGTCTCCCTGCCCTGGACGCTCGTGGGCTTCGTCCTCGTCCTCGCCGGTCTGGCGGTCGCCCTGCCGCTCATGGTGCTCGGCGTCGGGCTCCCCTTGGCCGTCGCGATGCTCGCCGTCGCACGATGGTTCGCGGGTGTCGAGCGGGTCCGCGGAGCCCGCCGCGCCGGGCTCGCTGGTGACCAACCGCTCCGGGCGCCGCTCAGGCCGCAGCCGGTCCGGACGCAGACGACCTCGGACGTGCCCCGACCGTCCCTGCCGCGCCGGGTCGCCCGGGCGCTGTCGGACGTCCAGAGCTGGCGGGACGTCGTCCACGCGCTCACCGCGTGGGTCGTCGCCACCGTGACCTTCTCGGTCACCCTCACCTGGTGGGTCGGCGCCGCCGCGGGCGTCACCGCCTTCGCCTGGGACCAGTACCTGCCGGCGAGCTCGGGGGCCGAGGACTTCAGCGGCGCTGCGCGCGACGTGCTCGAGGTGCTCAACTCGACCGGGTTCCGGCTCGGCGTCGGCATCGTCCTGCTGCTCACCCTCCTCCCCATGACCCGGGCCATGGCCCGCCTCCAGGTCGGCTTCGCCCGCACCCTCCTCGAGGCGCCCGGCGGATCTGGCCGCTGACCGGGGGCGCACGGCCGACATGTGACGGGTGCCACGCAAGCCGCTTGCGTGATCTGTCGTAGAGTTGCGGCATGTCGCGACGACTCGCAGAGGTGGCCCGCAAGGTCGGAGTGTCCGAGGCGACCGTGAGCCGCGTGCTCAACGGCAAGCCCGGGGTCTCCGAGAGCACCCGGCAGGCGGTGCTCACGGCGCTCGACGTCCTCGGGTACGAGCGCCCCTCCAAGCTGCGCGGCGAGCGCGCCCGGCTCGTCGGCCTCGTCCTGCCGGAGCTGCAGAACCCGATCTTCCCGGCCTTCGCCGAGGTGGTCGGCGGGGCCCTCGCGCAGCAGGGCTACACGCCCGTGCTCTGCACGCAGACGGCCGGGGGTGTCACCGAGGCCGACTACATCGACCTGCTCCTCACGCAGCAGGTGTCGGGCATCGTGTTCGCCGGTGGCAACTACGCCCAGCGCGACGCCGCGCACGGGCACTACGACCGCCTCGTCGAGCGCCGCCTCCCCGCCGTGTTCTTCAACGCCGCGATCGACGACTTCGAGTTCCCGCGGGTCTCCTGCGACGACGACGTCGCCGCCGAGCAGGCCGTCGGGCACCTGCTCTCCCTCGGGCACACCGAGATCGGGCTGCTGCTCGGCCCGGTCGACCACGTCCCGTCGGAGCGCAAGCTCACGGCGGCGCTGGCCTTCGCCGCGCAGCACGGCGTGACCATCCCGCCGTCGCGCGTCGTGCGCAGCGCGTACTCGCTCGAGAGCGGCCACGCCGCAGCGGGCCGCCTGCTTGCGCAGGGCGTCACCGGCATCGTCTGTGCGAGCGACCCGCTCGCGCTCGGTGCCATCCGCGCGGTCCGGCGCTCCGGCCTGCGCGTGCCCGACGACGTCTCCGTCATCGGCTACGACGACTCGGCCTTCATGAACTGCACCGAGCCCCCGCTCACCACCGTGCGCCAGCCCATCGAGCCGATGGGGCGCGCCGCGATCGAGCTGCTCGTCAGCATCATCGACGGGCAGGAGGTGCTCCCGCAGGAGCTCCTCTTCGAGCCCGAGCTCGTGGTCCGCGGGTCCACCGGGCCGGCGCCGGCGAACCGCGGAGCCTGACCGGCTCTCTGCCCCCCTGGCGCGGGTGACGCGCTGAGACCTGCCTCCGGCGATCGTGCCGTGGCGCGACTGGTCGCGCCCATGATCCACGTCTTCCACGCTCAGGTCACACTTCGATAACTCACCTGTCGACTTCTTGCGTTGTTTCTGTCGAGAGGTTTAGTGTCTGTCGTGCACCGCAGGGCGACCAGCCCGGCGCCGCACCGCTCCACCTGGCAGCGCAGCCACGGCAGTCACGGCCTGCGCGCCCGGACGAGCGGCCCACAGCACACGCACCACAGCACAGAGACGAGACGACGGTGTCGCACGAGGACGAGACGACCGACCCCACCTGGTGGCGGAACGCGGTCATCTACCAGATCTACCCCCGCAGCTTCGCGGACGGGAACGGCGACGGGACCGGCGACCTCGCCGGCGTCCGGGCACGCCTGCCGTACCTCAAGGAGCTCGGCGTCGACGCCGTCTGGTTCACCCCCTGGTACCAGTCGCCGCTCGCCGACGGCGGATACGACGTCGCCGACTACCGCACCATCGACCCGGCCTTCGGCACCCTCGCCGAGGCCGAGGCGCTCGTCGCCGAGGCCCTCGAGCTCGGCATCCGCACGATCGTCGACGTCGTCCCCAACCACGTGTCCGACCAGCACGAGTGGTTCCAGGCCGCGCTCGCCGCCGGCCCGGGCTCTCCCGAGCGCGAGCGTTTCTGGTTCCACCCGGGCAAGGGAGACGACGGCTCGGAGATCCCCACGCACTGGGTGTCGAGCTTCGCGGGCAGCACCTGGACCCGCACCTCCGACGCCGACGGGACGCCGGGGGAGTGGTACCTCCACCTCTTCACCCCGGAGCAGCCCGACCTCAACTGGTCGCACCCCGACGTGCGCCGCGAGCACGAGGACGTCCTGCGCTTCTGGTTCGACCGCGGCGTCGCCGGCATCCGCATCGACTCGGCCGCCCTGCCGGTCAAGGACCCCGCGCTCCCCGAGGTGCCGGCCGACCCCGCTCCGGGCGAGCACCCGCACCTCGACCGCGACGAGCTCCACGACGTCTACCGCGGCTGGCGTGCCGTCGCCGACTCCTACGAGGGCACCCGCGTGCTCGTCGGGGAGGTCTGGCTGGACGACACGGCACGGTTCGCGCAGTACCTGCGCCCCGACGAGATGCACACCGCCTTCAACTTCGACTTCATGGGTCGTCCGTGGGAGGCCACGCAGCTGCGGGCCTCGATCGACGCCACGCTCGCCGCGCACGCACCGGTCGGCGCCCCGGCCACCTGGGTGCTCTCCAACCACGACGTCACCCGCCCCGTCACCCGGTACGGCCGCGAGGTGAGCTCCTTCGCCTTCGCCGACAAGCGGTTCGGCACCCCGACCGACCTCGACCTCGGCACCCGGCGCGCCCGCGCGGCGGCCCTCCTCACCGCCGCGCTCCCCGGCTCGCTCTACCTCTACCAGGGTGACGAGCTCGGCCTGCCCGAGGTCGAGGACCTCCCGCTCGACGTGCTCCAGGACCCGATGCACTTCAGGTCCGAAGGCGTCGACCCCGGTCGCGACGGGTGCCGCGTCCCGCTGCCCTGGTCGGGCGACGCGCCCTCCTTCGGGTTCAGCCCCGAGGGGGCTGCCGCGACCTGGCTGCCGCAGCCCGACGCCTGGGCCTCGCTGACCGTCGAGGCGCAGGAGAAGGACGACGCCTCGATGCTGCACCTCTACCGCAGCGTGCTCGCCACGCGGTCGACCGACCCCGACCTCGCCGGGGAGTCCTTCGCCTGGCTCGACGCCGCGACGGCGGGGGACGACGTGCTCGCCTTCGTCCGCGGCGAGCGCCTGGCCTGCGTCGTGAACCTCGGTCCCACGCCTGTCGCGCTGCCCGAGCACGATGCCGTGCTGCTCGCCTCGGGACCGCTCGACGGCGACCGGCTGCCGCAGGACACCGCGGTCTGGCTCCGCCTGTCCGCCGAGGTCACGGCGTGACCACCCATCAGCTCTCTTCCCCTGCACTGCCCCTCACACAAGGAGTGACGACGATGTCAACATGGACCAAGCGCACGGCAGCAGTGCTGCCCGCCGTGCTCGCACTAGGACTGCTCTCGGCCTGCGGGTCCGACGACGACGCCGCCGCCGACGGCAAGGTCACCATCGAGGTCGCGATCGACCAGGGTCTCGAGCAGGGCGCCATCGACGCCTTCGAGGCGCGCGTCGCGCAGTTCGAGAAGGACAACCCCGACGTCGTCGTGAAGTCCAAGGAGTACACCTGGACCGGCACGACCTTCGCCGCCGAGCTCGCGGGCGGCACCCTGCCCGACGTGTTCCCCATCCCCTTCACCGACGGTCGCGGCCTCATCGAGCGGAAGCAGATCGCCAACATCAGCACCCTCGTCGACGAGCTGCCGTACGCCGACGAGTTCAACCCGAACGTCGCGCAAGCCGGCGAGGACGCCGACGGGGCGATGTGGGCCATCCCGATCGCGGCCTACGGCCAGGGCCTGCACTACAACCGCACGCTCTTCGAGCAGGCCGGTCTCGACCCCGACGCCCCGCCGACCACCTGGGACGAGGTCCGTGCGGACGCCAAGGCCATCGCGGACGCGACCGGCCAGGCCGGCTACGCGCAGATGACCCAGTCCAACACCGGCGGCTGGATCCTCACGTCTCTCATCTACGCCAACGGCGGCAGGGTCGAGTCGGTCGAGGGCGACACCGCCACGGCGACCGTCGACACCCCCGAGGCCAAGGCGTCGCTCGAGTACCTCAAGCAGCTGCGGTGGGAGGACAACTCGATGGGTGCGAACTTCCTCTACGACTGGGGGACCATCAACCAGGACTTCGCCGCGGGCAAGATCGGCATGTACGTGTCGGGCGGCGGCAACTACGGCAACCTCTTCACCCAGAACGGCCTGAACCCCGACGACTACGGTGTCACCGTCGTGCCGCTCGAGGGCGACGACGCCGGCGTGCTCGGTGGTGGGACGCTCGCGGCTGTGAGCGCCAAGGCCAGCCCCGAGGAGCAGGCCGCGGCCGTCAAGTGGATCGACTTCTACTACATGCAGAAGCTCACCGACCAGGAGTCGGCCGTCCTCGACGCCCAGACGACCGCCGACCAGGGCCAGCCCGTCGGCGCTCCGCAGCTGCCCGTCTTCGACCGCGCGACCTACGACGAGTCGCAGACGTGGATCGCGGACCTCGTCAACGTGCCGCTCGACCAGATGACGCCCTACACCGACGGCATCTTCGACCAGCCCCTCCTGCCCGAGCCCGCGCGCTCGACCCAGGAGCTCTACGCGGCCCTCGACCCCGTCGTCCAGGCAGTCCTGACCGACGAGAACGCCGACATCGACGCGCTCCTCGCGAGCGCCCAGACGACGGTCCAGTCGATCCTCGACAAGGGCTGACGGACGCCACCACGCGCCACCGGCCCGACCCACCAGCAGCACCAGCACGCACGACCGTCGTGCCCCGGCAGCACCCGCTGCCGGGGCGCGACGCCCGCACCTCCTGCCGCCCACCGCGGCCCTCTCCCAGCCCTCGAAGGATGGTCCCCTCGTGAGTGCTCTCACCGAGCTCACCGAGCAGCCCCGCTCAGACGTCCCGCCGCGCCGCCGTCCGCCACGGTCGGTCGTGGGCTGGGCGCGCAACGGAGGGCTCAGCACGCTCGCGTTCATGATCCCCGTCATCGTGATCTTCGGGTTCTTCTCCTGGTTCCCGATCGTCCGCGCGGCGATCATGAGCGTGCAGGAGACCAACCTCGTCACCGCGCCCGAGTTCGTCGGGCTGCAGAACTTCCGTGACGTCCTCGCCGACCCGCTGCTGTGGACCGCGGTGAAGAACACCCTGTACTTCGCCTTCCTCGCGCTGCTCTTCGGCTTCCCCGTCCCGCTCGTCGCGGCGGTGCTCATGAGCGAGGTGCGCAGCCGCAAGGGCCTGTTCTCGGCTCTCGCCTACCTGCCGGTCGTCGTCCCGCCGGTGGTCGCCGTGCTGCTGTGGAAGTTCTTCTACGACGGGTCCAGCACCGGGGTGTTCAACACCATCCTCGGCTGGGTGAACCTCGGCCCGTTCCCCTGGTTGCAAGACCCGTCGACGGCCATGCCGTCCCTCGTCCTCGAGGCGACGTGGGCCGGTGCAGGCGGCACGATCATCATCTACATCGCAGCCCTCACCTCGGTCGCCCCCGAGCTGTACGACGCCGCGGAGATGGACGGCGCGAGCATCTGGGGCAAGATCTGGCACATCACGCTCCCGCAGCTGCGCGGGGTCCTGTTCATCACGCTGATCCTGCAGATCATCGGGACTGCGCAGGTGTTCCTCGAGCCCTACCTGTTCACCGGCGGCGGGCCCGCGAACTCGACCCTCACGGTGCTGCTGCTCATCTACAACTACGCCTTCGGGAACAGCCTCGGCGGCAACTACGGCTCGGCGACCGCGCTCAGCCTCATGCTCGCCGGCGTCCTCGCCGTGTTCTCGATCCTCTACTTCCGCCTCACCCGGTCCTGGAGCCAGTCATGAGCACCTCGTCTCCCTCCGAGAGCACCAGCCGCACGACGACCGTGCTCCCCGTCGAGCAGGACCACGCGGCGGTCGGCACCGCGCCTGCCGCCGCGCCTGCCGCCGCCCCGGTCGTCCGCCGGCGCTCGTCGTCACCCGAGCCGACCGACCGCACCGCGATCTCGTCGGCCGACTGGCACCGGCCGCGGGTGCGGCGCGGCATGAACCTGGTGCACGGCGTGCTGCTGGTGCTGCTGCTCGTGGTCGGGCTGGGCCCGATCCTGTGGCTCGCGAAGTCGGCGATCACCCCGACGCAGGACACGCTGCGGGCGCCGATGGCGCTGTTCCCCAACGGGGTCGACTGGGCCAACCTCTCCGAGGCCTGGAACCGCGTCGAGATCGACAAGTACTTCCTCAACACCGTGATCATCGCGGCGGGGTCGTGGCTCGTGCAGATCGTCGTGGCGACCACGGGCGGCTTCGCGATGTCCGTCCTGCGGCCCCGCTACGGCAAGGTCGTCATGGGCATGGTCCTCGCGACGCTGTTCGTGCCGTCGATCGTGCTCCTCGTGCCGCTGTACCTGACGATCCTCGACCCGCCGCTGCTGAAGGACTCGCTGCTCAACACCTTCTGGGCGGTGTGGCTGCCCGCCGGGGCGAGCGCCTTCAACGTGCTCATCATCAAGCGGTTCTTCGACAACCTGCCGCGCGAGGTCTTCGAGGCCGCGCGCGTCGACGGGGCCGGGCCGTTCCGGCTCTTCTGGGCCATCGTCCTGCCCATGTCGCGGCCGATCCTCGGGGTGGTGTCGGTGTTCGCGATCATCGCCGCGTGGAAGGACTTCCTCTGGCCGATGCTGGTCCTGCCCGACCCGGCGCTCCAGCCGCTCTCGGTCCGGCTGCCCGCGCTCCAGCGGTTCATCGAGCTCGACGTGTTCCTCGCGGCGCTCGCGATCGCGACCGTCATCCCCGTCGTCATCTTCCTGCTGTTCCAGCGCGTGTTCCTCAACGGCGCCAGCATGGGCGGCGCCGTCAAGGGTTAGGGTCGAGCGATGAGTGCACCCACGGTCTTGTTCATCGGCGGCAGCGGCGTCATCAGCTCGGCGAGCGTGCGGCTCGCCGTCCAGCGCGGCTACGACGTCACCGTCCTCAACCGCGGGTCGTCGTCGACCCGCTCCCTGCCCGACGAGGTGCGCACGCTGCGCGCCGACGTCCGCGACCCGGGGTCGGTGCGCGAGGCGCTCGGCGGGCGCGAGTTCGACGCGGTGGTCGACTGGGTCGCCTTCACCCCGGAGCACGTACAGCAGGACGTCGACCTCTTCACCGGCCGCACCGGGCAGTACGTGTTCATCAGCTCCGCCTCGGCGTACCAGACACCGCCCTCGCGGCTCCCGGTGCTCGAGTCGACGCCGCTGCGCAACCCGTTCTGGGGCTACTCGCAGGACAAGATCGCGTGCGAGGACCTGCTCGTCGCGGCGTACCGGGACGCCGGCTTCCCGGCGACCGTCGTGCGCCCGTCGCACACCTACGACCAGACGTCCGTGCCGCTCGACGGCGGCTGGACGGTCGTGGAGCGGATGCGCGCGGGCAAGGAGGTCGTGGTGCACGGCGACGGAACCTCGCTGTGGACCATCACGCACACCGAGGACTTCGCGCTCGGCTTCGTGCCGCTGCTCGCGAACCCGCGCACGGTCGGCGACACCTTCCACATCACCTCGGACGAGGCCCTCACCTGGGACCACATCACCCAGACCCTCGCCCGGGCGGCCGGCGTCGAGGCGAAGATCGTCCACGTGCCCTCGGACGCGATCGCCGCCGTGGACGCCGGGTGGGGTGCCGGGCTGCTCGGCGACAAGGCGCACTCGATGGTCTTCGACAACGCGAAGATCCGCAGCGTCGCGCCCGGGTTCCGTCCCGAGCGGACCTTCGAGCAGGGCGCACGGGAGATCGTCGCCTGGCACGACGGGGACCCGGCACGCCGCCAGGTCGACGCACGGATGGACGCGCTCATGGACGACCTCGTCGAGCGCTTCCGCGTCTGAGCCGGTGTGCTCGCCACGTCCGTCAGGGGCGTGGCGAGAGGCGGGCCGAGGCGCCTCGTGCGTCGTCGACGGGGCGGCCGGCAGTCTCGGGGCGTGACCTGCACCGATGCGCCTGGCGCCCCACTTGGTCTGTTCTTGGTGCAGCGCAGGCGTACTCTTGAGAGAGGGTCACCATGGCGGTGACCCTCCGAGGGAGCGACGATGACCGTCAGGTCAGAGCAGTCCGGTCCGAAGCACGACCCGCGCGACACCCCAGCGGCGGGGCACGGCGCACCGCTCGGCCTCGCGGGCGAGCCCGCGCACGAGGTGCCCGGAGAGCCTGCCCGCCCGCTCCTCACCCTCGGCGTGCTCGGCACGTCGCAGAAGCCCGACGAGCGTCGCCTGCCGATCCACCCGTCCCACCTCGAGCGTATCGACGTCGACCTGCGCGAGCGCATGATCGTCGAGTCCGGCTACGGCCAGGCCTTCGGGATGACGGACGACCGCCTCGCCGGCCTCGTCGGCAAGGTCCTCCCGCGGGACGAGCTGATCGAGCACGCGGACGTCGTCCTCCTGCCCAAGCCGCAGGCGGCGGAGCTCGACGGGCTGCGTGACGGACAGGTCCTGTGGGGGTGGCCGCACTGCGTCCAGGACGTCGACATGACGCAGCAGGCGATCGACCGGCACCTCACGCTCATCGCCTTCGAAGCCATGAACCACTGGTCGAGCGACGGCCGGTTCGCGCTGCACGTGTTCCACAAGAACAACGAGATCGCCGGCTACTGCTCGGTGCTGCACGCCCTCCAGCTCGCCGGCTCCACCGGTGACTACGGGCGCCGGCTCAACGCGATCGTCATCGGCTTCGGGGCGACCGCCCGCGGCGCCGTCACGGCCCTGCGCGCCCACGGCGTGCACGACGTCCACGTGCTCACCAACCGTGACGTCGCGGCCGTCGGCTCCCCGATCCACGCGGCGCGGATCGTGCAGCTCGACCACGACGACGCCGCGCCCCACCTCAGCCACGTGCTGACGGAGGAGGGGCGCGTACCGCTCGCGCCGTACCTCGCGGAGTTCGACATCGTGGTCAACTGCACCCTGCAGGACACGGACGCCCCGCAGACGTACCTCCGCGAGTCGGACCTCGGTGCCTTCGCGCCCGGGAGCCTCGTGGTCGACGTGTCCTGCGACGAGGGCATGGGCTTCTCGTGGGCCCGCCCGACCACCTTCGCGGAACCGACCTTCGAGGTCGGCGACCACATCCTCTACTACGCGGTCGACCACAGCCCGTCGTACCTGTGGAACTCGGCGACCTGGGAGATCAGCGACGCCGTGCTGCCGTTTCTGCGCTCGGTCATGGAGGGCCCCGACGGGTGGGCGTCGGACGAGACGGTCTCCCGTGCGATCGAGATCCGCGACGGCGTCGTGCAGAACCCCGCGATCACGAGGTTCCAGCACCGCGCGGAGGAGTACCCTCACGCCGTCGCAGGCTGACGGGCGTCACAGGGGCCCGCTGCCCGC